>JAJZIP010000218.1 GCA_021810525.1 Actinomycetes bacterium
GGGTGTGCGCAAGGGCTACAGCATCAGCTACGGCCTCGGCGAGACTCCCAGCCCCGTGGCGCTTTCTCTCCTGGGAGAGAGGTTCAGACCATATCGGTCACTGGTGGCATGGTACATGTGGCGCTCTCTCTCAGAGTGAGCGTGAGGGACTCCCTCTTTACAAGAGCCTTTCAAGTACGGCTACATCGAGCCACTTGCCGAACTTTCTCCCCACCTCTCGCTCGATTCCCACCAGGACGAATCCGCATGACTCGTGAAGTGTGAGAGAGGCCTGGTGGTTAGCCATGACCCTAGCCATGCAGGCATGGAAGCCGTGCTGATTGGCAAGAGTGAGGATGTGGTTCAGTAGGGCCGTCCCAATGCCCTGCTTCCTGTAGTCGGAGTCGACATAGATGGAGTCCTCCACCGTCGTAGAGTATCCGGCACGCGCCCGGTAGGGTGAGAGGCTTGCAAAGCCGCAAACCTTGCCGTCTATAGTTGCCACGATGGCGGGGTAGACACCGGAGTGCTCGGCTATCCAGTGACGCTGTTCAGCCTCCGAGCGCGGTATGAGGTCCAGCGTAACAAATGAGTTCAGAACCTCATGGTTGTATACCGTCCTGATCGCGTCTGAGTCCTCTAAGACTGCCCTTCTTATATCCACGTCATAAAGCTTATGCCCCTTTATTTTCGATGCACTTACTCGGAGCTATGACTGGACTAAATATTGTGGAAAAGTTGATCTCTTGCGGGCGAGCGTCTCCTAGAATCGTTACGCTGGAAGTGTTGCCCCCTTAGCTCAGACGGCAGAGCACAGCCATGGTAAGGCTGGGGTCGTCGGTTCGATTCCGACAGGGGGCTCGTTGGCGGCGTAGCTCAGATGGTTAGAGCGCACGGCTCATAATCGTGAGGTCGTCGGTTCGATCCCGACCGCCGCTACGATCATTTAGGATTCCGCATGTAGGAATCCGCGATGAGACTAACTAGGCTGTTGGACTGTCTTCAAGCGCAGCTTGAAGCCCAAGGCTTTTAAGGATCTGATAATGGCGAAGAATGAAAAGCGTGTCAAGGTGACGCTAGCTTGTGAACAGTGCAAGCGGAGGAATTACATCACAACCAAGAATCGTCAGAATGACCGTGAGAGAATTGAGATGCAGAAATACTGCAAATGGGATCGATCTCACACGTTGCACAAAGAAACGCGATAAGTTAGCGTTCTATAATCTTTGATTACGGTCTGCATTTGACCGTGGAAGGTATTGCAGACAATGGGTTGGGACCTCTCAAAGCTGGTGGAGCGAGCGAAGGCAGGCGACGTATCTGCCTTTGACGAGCTTGTGCGTACCACGTATAAGTCAACCTACCAGTTGGCGTTGAAGCTCACCGGAAATGTCGACGACGCCTTTGACGTCCTGCAGGAGACTTACTTTAGGGCATATGGATCGCTGAAGAAATTCAGGGCCGACTCTTCATTTCCAACGTGGTTGTATCGGATCACCTCCAACTGTGCCAGCAGCCTTCTGGCTTCTGGGAAGTCGAGAAACCACGAAAAGCTGGAGCGGGCTTCAAATCTGGCGGATACCTCCAGAGAGGCGAACATTGAGGAGATGGCTAGCCAGTCGTTCGATCGAGACCGCATTAAGGCGGCCCTGATGAGCCTTCCAAAGAGGCTCCAGACCGTGGTATTGCTCAGAGATGTCTATGGCTTTGCCCATAAGGAGATAGCGGACCGGCTTGGAATCTCTGAGACTGCGGCAAAGGTGAGGCTTCACCGCGGCCGGGTTAAGCTGAAAGAAGAGCTCGGCAAGATCGGAAAGGGCCGCACTCACGGCACGGAATCAGAGGTGGACCTTCCCAAGGCTGTTTAGAAATTACAGTTCCGCACCCTGTGATTATAGTGTTGATCCTAAGGAGGGCTTCTACCTACTATGCTCGTAGTTCGCTTTAGGGTAGTAGCTCAATTGGTAGAGCACCGGTCTCCAAAACCGGGGGTTGGGGGTTCGAGTCCCTCCTGCCCTGCTCAGTTGTATATCTGCGAGGGAATTTTGTGAATCGTCAGACCAAGAGAATGATGGAGCGCCGACAGGGCGCGGTTGACACAGGGGCGTCCACCGCCTCTGCACGCTATCAGGCCGCCGCGAAGAGCGCCGGCGCTGAGAAGAAGCTCACCATCAAGGGATATTTGAATGAGGTCAGATCTGAGCTCCGCAAGGTGATCTGGCCCAAGAGGGCACAGGTGCTGAATTACTCGACTGTAGTTTTTTTCACCCTGGTACTCTTGGTAGTCGTTATCTTTGTGTTGAATTTTGCCTTCTCCAAGGCCGTACTGTTTCTTTACAAATAGATGCCCGATTTCGAACCTGAAGACCTAGAAAATCAGAATATTGCGAGTGCCGCTGGATCGAACGAAGATCCGGAAGGAGTTCGCGACGATGCCGATCAGGTCCTCGAGGAGCAGGAGCCGCCTGCGGTTCAGAGTCCCTACGATCGCCCCGGCGCGTGGTATGTGGTCCACTCCTACGCTGGTTACGAGAACAAGGTGAAGTCGAACCTCGAGAGCAGGATCTCTTCGATGAACATCGAGGACGAGATTTTCGAAGTGGTCATCCCCGTCGAGGACGTGGTCGAGGTGAAGAACGGTAGGAAGGTCACCGTTTCGAAGAAGGTCTTTCCCGGCTATCTGCTTGTCAGGTGTTACCTTACTGACGAGTCATGGTCCGTGATCCGCAACACTCCAGGCGTCACAGGCTTCGTCGGCCTCGGAACCAAGCCGACGTCGCTGTCGCGCAAAGAGGTCGAGAGCATTTTGGCGGTACCCGAGGAGGCAGGGAAAGAGGTCAAGAAGGCCAAGCCTCTCTTGGAGTTCGAGGTTGGAGAGACCGTCAGGGTGAAGGAGGGTCCGTTCGCGGACTTCTCGGGACAGATCGCCGAGATCAACGAGGACCACCTCAAGCTCAAGGTGTTGGTCAACATATTCGGGCGGGAAACGCCTGTGGAACTGGAGTTTTCCCAGGTTTCCAAGCTTTAGAAATCGAAACATCACGGAAGCGAGTCGATCGAAATGGCCAAGCGCCGCGTAACAGCAGTAGTAAAAATTCAACTTCCAGCCGGAGCTGCCACACCTGCTCCTCCGGTTGGTACAGCACTAGGACCTCACGGAATCCAGACCATGGAGTTCGTAAAGCAGTACAACGCTGCAACGGAGGCACAACGCGGAACAGTGATCCCGGTGGAGGTAACCATCTTTGACGATCGCTCGTTCAGCTTTGTGTTGAAAACCCCTCCAACCCCTGTCCTGCTCCGTCAGGCGGCAGGAGTTGAAAAGGGGTCTTCTACAAATGCAACGGTGACGGCTGGGACTGTCACTGATGCTCAGGTAGCTGAAATCGCACGCACCAAGATGCCGGACCTCAATGCCAATGATCTAGAAGCCGCCAAGCGCCAAATTGCAGGCACGGCGCGGTCGATGGGAATCAAGGTACAGGACTGATCCGGCCTTTTCTTCAACTTTGGGAGATTTACAGTGGCTAAAGGAAAGAGATACGCCGCGGCAATAGCGGAGTACGGCCGAGAGAGGCTTTACACCCCAGCTGAGGCGGTTGAGATAGTGAAGAAGACCGCCAAGGCCAAGTTCGACGAGAGCATCGAGTTCGCCGCGCACCTTGGAGTCGACCCTCGAAAGGCCGACCAGATCCTTCGCGGTACCGTCTCCCTGCCTGCGGGTAGCGGCCGTGCAGTCAGGGTCGCCGTCTTTGCAGCAGGCGAGGCCGCGCTGGAGGCGCGCGAGGCTGGGGCTGACATAGTGGGTGCTGACGACCTTATCAATCGCTGTTTGAACGAGGGCTTCATAGAGTTCGATGTGGCCATCGCCACCCCTGATCTAATGGGTCAGGTGGGCCGTCTGGGCCGTGTGTTAGGACCTCGCGGTCTCATGCCGAACCCCAAGACTGGCACTGTGACCTCCGAAGTGGGCAAGGCAGTAACCGAGTTCAAGGGCGGAAGGATCGAGTACCGTACCGACAAGGTTGGAAACATACATATTCCCGTGGGCAAGGTATCGTTCAACTCGAAGGGGCTGCTGGAGAATTTTCGTGCGGTCATCGACGAGCTGAACAGGGCCAAACCGTCATCGGCAAAGGGCCGGTACTTCAAGTCGGTCACCCTGTCTTCGACGATGGGCCCGGGTGTAAAGGTCGACACGAATCAGCTGCGCTTGACCGACGAGATGATCGGACAAGTCTCGGCAGCCTAGTCGCCGGTAAGTTCAGCTGCACGAGCCTGCGTTGGTGCCGCTAGAATCTGTGTTCTGTGTTTCGCTTTGGCGAAACTGAAAATTTATAGCAGTCGCCGGAGAGATCAGGTGTCGAAGCAGACTTGCCAAGACATAAGGGGATTCCCGCCTGAGGAGGTGGCATCTTAGGACCTTTGGTCTCTCTGACTGCGGATTGTGATGTCAGGAGAGAGATGGAAAGAAGTCCAAGGCCCAAGAAAGTGGCGATAGTTGATGAGTTGAGAGGGCGGTTTGACTCCTCGTCAGCAGTGATGCTAACCGAGTATCGCGGTCTGAAGGTTTCAGAACTCGAGTCGCTTCGCCGGCGCCTTAGGGAAAATGGCGGCGAGTACAAGATCTTCAAGAACACCTTCGTGAGATTCGTCGCCAATGACAAGGGCTTGTCGGATCTCGTCCCCCTGCTAGCGGGTCCTACCGGCATCGCCTTCGTTTCGACCGATGCGGCCGCCGTTGCCAAGGCTATCCGCGATTTCGGTCGTGAGAACCCCGCCCTTGTCATCAAGGGAGGGCTGCTAGGTGAGAAAATCATCGACGCCAAAGAGATCACTGCGCTTGCTGAACTTCCTTCGCGTGACGTCCTCCTTGCAAAGATCGCAGGGGGTCTTGCTGCACCGATGCAAAAGTTTGCCAGCCTGCTTCAGGCAGTGCCGCAGAGTTTCGCTTATGCCCTTTCCGCCCTCATTGCCAAGGGTGGAGCTGGAGAGGCCTCAGCCGCTCCAGCAGAGGAGCCCGCTCCAGTGGTTGTGGCGGAGGCTCCAGCAGAGGAGCCCGCTCCAGTGGTTGTGGCGGAGGCTCCAGCAGAGGAGCCCGCTCCAGTGGTTGTGGCG
>JAJZIP010000219.1 GCA_021810525.1 Actinomycetes bacterium
AAGTTCGGAGGATATAGCGATGGGTCGGTTTGGGTTGTCACCCTCATATCCCACCAAAAAGCCATAATCATCAAGTCGCCGATCTTTGACTGGAACGTCTTTTAACCTTGGCCTAACTCGATCTCGTTTGACCACAGCTACCGGGGTAAACTGCACATACTTCTTAGCATCAAACGCTAGCCATTTTGATGGGTCATCAGTTATTTTGCTGTGAGTCTGATTGCCGCCTCCAAAGAATGTTTTGAAGATACCCGAAGACTTCACATGATGGTGTCCAAACATTACTAAGACATATGCGCCAATGATAAAAAATGAGGGAATTGCCACTCCGATTATGTGCCACAATGCTGGATGAGGAAGTGCTGTGTTAGTTTTCCACAAGGTCTGTAAGTGCCATCCAACAAGGGTCATTATGAATTGACTGGAACTCATATGCTTTGGCCCAAGAACGGCGGCCATGATTTTAGCGTCAAGCTCTAACAGCAGCAACAAACCTATGGCGATCGCACCGAGAATCACCCACCCGAATCCAGAACTACTATTTTGAGCGTTATTAGACATCGAACTATCCTTTCCTGATCTTTGACTCGATGAGTGCAAGTTTCTCACTGAGCACGCCATCAGCAGATGGGGCCAGAATGTCCACTGCGCCACTTAGTACTTTGAGAATCTTCTGTTCAAGTATCAGAGACTCTGAAATCCGCATGCGGGGATCCATTGCATTGAGCGATAACAATACGTCAAGGGATGCAGGGTCAAATTTGGCCTCAAAGAAGGACCGAAGGTCGTCAATTTCCTCCTCATCCAGTGCTTCTTCCAGCCAAAAAATATCGAGCCGGACGTTGGCCAAAACCCACTCGTCATCTTGGTTACTAAGGCTGTTACCAAACAGCATCTTCAGCATGTCAAGCAGCTCTTTGCCTCGACTGCTATCACTTGTAGCCCATTGCCCTAGCAGTTCAGTTGAACTCACTGGTTCTACTCGCACAACCAACAGCATGATCATGTTCAGAAGCGGCAACCAATCGTTATGGTCTACCTCTGGTATTCCGAGTTGCGAGGAAATCCACTTCCGTGAGCCATCTCCCAACAAGGAGAGATTATGGGGATCGAACCTTTGTGGCCCAGCAACATTATCCAGGTCAGCGTGAATGTCGAAGTCGCCGTGAGTCAACGCATCGGTGAGTACTAGATCGATTGTTATGCCCAAATTGGGAAGAAAGTAATGGGTCCCGGAAATGTCGCTTTCTATATGTAAGTCGTCGTAGAGGTTCCCAAGAATCCATTCCAACCGTGCCGCTGCTAGGACAGCCGAATCGGCTAGAACGTGGAACGTAGCAGATGTACCAGCCTTTACTCCCACTAGTTTCCATGCAGTACGGTCGGCCCCATCGAAAAGTTTTGCTATCCCAACCGGAACCCAGACAACAGCATCAATGCCATCCTCCAACTCCGAAAAGCGGGAAAGATCAACTGACCAAGTAGATGTTCTATGTCGTCTAACTCCAGCAAAGCGATACAGTGGTTCAAGCCCACTGACCATATTGTCAATATGGCTGGTGCGCTCAGTGGCTAAGTCGGTAATGACCATTTCAGAATCCCCGCCATATACTGCATAGATGTACCAGACACCCTTGGTGGAAGGCATTCTTCTAGATAGACGAATTGCATTTATCAGCCCAGCTATTACCGGGTCGTGTTGCACCTGAGCAAATATTGCATCACCGCTGAATACCGGAACTTCCTCGTCATCGGTGGGAAGTCCAGTGTTATCTCGAACTTCATCCGAAGTGGCATTATTTTGCCCAAAATGTTCAGCTTCAATCCCCATTTTGCCGTAGTAACCACCTTCACTACTTCCACCCGAAACCACATCAGTCTCATCCGCATCCCCCCAATGCGGCTCTGATAGGTCTATCAAACGAGTCACTCCCTGATGGAGAATTTCATCTTCGCTCCAACCGTCTTCGTCGTCCAAGATGATCTCTTCAAAAAACATGCTTTGATCAAGGTGCGAAAGATTGTCAAGGTCACTGTCTGTTATCTCATCTAGATCAGGAACCATATCTACGTTAGCTGCGTGGTCCTCGCTGGTATAGTTGTGTTCGCCCAGCTCAGGCTCGAGTAATATTGCAACCCCGGAGTCCATATCGTCCACATTGCCCCTATCATCGTCACCGTTATCATGTGAGACATGGTCATCAAGCTCTGATGCTATAGCTGAGCTGTCATTGGCAAGATCTGTAGATTGAGGCAGAGTCTCTTCGATAAAGGAGTTGGGAGCTAATCGTGAGTCTTCCTCCCAATCACCAAAAATCTTCGACGAGAGTTCCCTACTAGAGGCTCCCTGGTGCCAGTTTGGATCGTTATCAGGGTCTTTTGGTGCGAAGCGGGAAACCGGCTCGACTACCGCATCCGTCTCGTGGTGTTGTTCGATTCTCCCCCCTTCCATTGTTACGTGAGTACTGGTACTAAATGAACGGCGAGCGTCCGGTGATGAGGTAGCAAAGAATTCCCGCATCATAGCTAGATCTTCTGCTCCAACTCCCAAGCGGTGACCCAGCGAAGCCGAGAAATTAGGTACATTTGCCCTATTGAAGTCCCTGACTCTCTCGTCCGCACCGATCTGGGCATTCACATCGACTACTCGCCTGGCAACCGACGGCTCAACACCTATCTCTTCGGCAAATCCCCTGTAAAGCTCGACCGCACCATCAGTGCCTTCTAAACCATGTTGATATAGCTGAGTAGCTCGACCTTTATCCCGAATGAGTAATCTGAGAACTAGCCCTGCAATCACGATGACTAAAAGGCGGACTAGTGCGTCTACCAAACCTTGATTGTTGCCCCCTGTAATGCGCCCGCCCGCTGGCAAGTAGCCCAATACTCCGCTTACTAATATCGGGGTGACAAAGATCGCTATTCCCGCCAGAACAGCCACGACAATAAGGTTGCCGTATACCCGTATGTATCTAGTCATAAGACGCCTTCTTCACTCGTTTTCAAATTACTTAGTGCCAGGATTTTCTCAACGGCTGTATTGCTAAAACTGGGGAATAGACCGAGAAGCTGTTCCTTTAGTTCGTCAGGCGTGTTCGCTGGCTTTATCTCCAGGAATACATCTAAGAAATCAAGCAGCGCACCGACTCGTGGTTGAACGCCCTCACGCTTGCCTAAAGATTTAACCTTGGTAATGGCGTATTCGATCAATTCAGCCTTCTTGCCATCAAATTCATCCTCAGCACTAATCTCGGAATGAACTAAAATTCCCTCTGCGTCCGGTTTATGCACTCTGAAATACTGGTCGCCATACTTGCGCACAGCCATTCGTACTCCATTGACCACGGTGCCAAAGAGCCATCGTTCAAGTGTCTTTGCTTTATTGGGCTGATAAACACATAGCCGTTGTAAAACTCCGGCGATGACGTCCTGCAAAACGTCATCAAATTCAACCCCGTCACTAACACCAATCGTAAATCGATACTTGACCTGGGAAAAGATTGCATTCGCTAACCAGTTTTGAAATAACTGGACATTCGGGGCAAGCTCTCCTCGTTTCCATCTAGCAAGCGCTTCCACTGTTTCAAATGCAGATAGCTGATTACGATGGAATCGAGAGCTAACACTCCATTGCGGTAGATTTAGAATCCGTGCTTCAAACTCTGAAGGCGAAGTAGCATGCAACTGTTTGGCTTTTCTTACTACCCCAACTGGTAGTTTCGCTTTTAAAAAGGCGTCAAACTGCTTGGCAGCTCTTGACCTGCCCTTCACATTGGTTCTTGCGTCGATCCTCTCCATTCCAAAAGCCAACCACAGAAGGTCGTATAAGTTTTGTGGAACGACTACTTTGGCATGTGTTTCGATAGCGTCAAGTAACTCTTCAAGCACGAGACGTTTCAGGCGTAAAAAATTTGATTTACTAAGCCCTTCGCAAAGTGCAGAGTAATACTGTGGTCGAAAATACGAAGCTTCACTATGACGTGAGCCCAGAGAGTGCGCAAGATTTGACAAATCCAATCGCAAAGCAGGGTAATCAGTCATTGACTGTCTTCAATCAAAGCAAGGAAATGACCCGTGGAGATGTCTTCAATAATCCCGTGTCTGACCAGTTCAAGCACATTAGCTACAAATTCAACTCGTTGTGCTAATAAACCAGGGGTAGTCACCAGCAGGATATGTTTCTCTATCCAAAACAACACCTGGGGCGATCTAACTAAATCAGAAAATACATGATCGCCTCGGCCCGCTGCCAACTGCTCAAGTAGTGACGGAACCTCGGGAAGCATCCCCGCATCCCCAACCATCTTGAATCGCAGTAGCACTCCAGCGAAAAGTTGGACCACTACTGAGTGGAAGTGCAGCCGTGAAGCAAACTCATCTGTAGTTGGCCACAAACATCTAAGCATTTGAATTAGATTGTCGCCCCCAGTAGGGAAAGCTGTGGCCAACATATCAACTAGGGCTAATTTGGTAAGGCTATCCTCTTCCAGCGAGACCTTCTCGACTGTCAACAGATGCATTGCTAATCCGAGAGCGGAAAAATCCTTATCCCAGTCACTTACCACTGAAGCCCAGTCGATTTTTTCACCCGGAAGTACATCTAGGGTTTCGACCAATTCTTCAGTAAAAACTGCTGGTATTGACTCATGTTCCCAAAGCTGTAGCGCTAGTGCGCTCTCATTAAAAACTGGCTCGTTATCAATAGTCTCTGGCGCTAAAGTACTCTCATCTTCGCTCAAAGAGTCCAGCGTTTCGTCTAACTCGAGGTCTTCATCAAACTCATCGAGTTTATTCTCAACAGCGCTATCATTCGCATCCTCATCTCGAGCTGGAATGTCGTCGTCAGAATCATCCTCGACATCGATCAAACTCAGAGCTGCATCAAAAAGACTTTTTTCGACTATCTCTGCATTCAAATCATCTGCCACGAACAAAATGTCGTAAAGGGTGCGATGCAGCGATCCCACTAGATCTACATCTGAACTAACGAGGTGTTGATACGAAGTTAATAACTCATAGGCGTGATCTAAGGTGACTATGTCTCCAATACACGATTTACCGATAAGATCAAGCAGCTCGCCA
>JAJZIP010000220.1 GCA_021810525.1 Actinomycetes bacterium
GCATCTTCAGGAGTGGCGGCGGGCGAAGGACCCTACACCGCAAGGCTATTGATCTCCTTTAATGGCGGCAAGACGTGGAAGACTGCCGCGACTGACGAACAGAAGCTGACCCAGTTGACCGTGCCTGCTTGGCTCGGTTTTGAGACATCAATCGTTGGCAGGTGGATCAGTGGTCCAAACAGCCTATGGACTACAAACGACGGGGGACTTCAATGGGCGAAGACCGCGCTTGACTTGAGCACCGGGTATCTCGGGTGAACATGCGGCCAAAGTGACGTTGATTCCGGCCGCATTTCGCGATGTCATGGGCCTGACTGATGGATTGCGGGATTGACCGTTGGTGCGCAGGCGGCGAACCGTTCTTCATGTTAGTATTCCGTCATTTCCACCGGCCGTTAATCTCGGCTTGAGACGCCAATCTGGCGGGTTTTGAAGAGCAGGAATATCCGTTAACGAGTGTTGCTGTAGCGAACTTGTTTTGGCGAGACTGCCCCGGTTTTGATTTTGTGATTCTGGCGTCAGTTCAACTTAGCGCGATCTCGCTTTTGTCATGGTCAGCTCTGACCCCTCGAACTCCTGAGAACCTCTGAGAGTACGCAAGCTAATGTACCAAGGTCTTTTCGGCCAATGCTTATCCTCGCAAATATGAATTCGTTTACGTGCAGGTATCATTATCAATGAGGAACACAAAAACCCAGTGCATTTAACTTAAGATCTGGCGTTGGCTGTTCAAATGTTAGGTATTATGCGCGTTTCCCACTTGCCATTCGGTGCTGTTGGAGATCACGGTCATTTGCGTCCGCGAAAACGGCGCCGTCGGCACACTTGTGGTCATGGGCGCAAGCGCGCAAATCACCACCGTTGTCGGTCATTTCTGATGACGGCAAACTACTCAAAGCTATGCGATGACTCCTGTGCTGTCCTTTTTCGGAAGCGGAGGCAGCTTTGCTAGCTCGGCCTCGTAGGCTTCGTCCATCTTTGGGGTAACGCCTGACCTAGAGAGAGCTTCGGAAAAGAGCTTACGAACCGTCGGCGACTCGTCAGCGTAATCGATCTGATCGCCACCTACTCGCCGGCTGATCCACGACGTGGGAACACCTTGTGAGTTGCGAACCGAAACAGTCTCGTGCTTGAACGCAAGGTAGCGGCCCGGAGTGGCTCCAGTGTTGAAGTGCTGGTGGAACCACATGTTTGGAGGAATTATCAAGGTCCCGACTTTCCAGTCATAGCGGCGAGGTTCCTCGCCCTCTGGCCACATCAGTGAGTAACCCTCACCTGAAAGGACGATCACATGAGCTCCGGGCCCATGCCTGTGCCCCTTCTTGTAGGTGGCAACGGGAAACTCTGAGATGTGGCTGGGCAGCGAACCCTTGGCCATGGAGAAGCGTATATGGCCCCCGCCGGCACCTCTTTCTGGCGTCGAAATGAGCGGCAATGAGGCCACGTCTGGGACGAAATTTGTGTCGAGGAGCAGCCCCTTCGTCTCCTTCTTGGCGGCAAAGTAGTCTTGCTCACCATTGAAACGGTTAGGGAAGTCCCTTGATGTGCTGAATAGGAAGTCAACGTCGTCATAGAGATTTATAACCGGCGGCATGTTAGTAGAGGAGACGAACTTGGCCTCTTCAACCCCGGAGAGGTTGAAGTGCTGGTGCCATGTGTTCAAAGGAATCGCAAACATGGAGCCCGTCTGCCACTCGAATGTTACTTCATGCCCGGCATCGTTCCAGACTCTCGTGGAGCCCTTTCCATCGAGGATCATGACCATCTCTTCGAAGAGTTGCCGCTGCGGGGCTAGCTTTCCTCCTGCTGGAATCTTGCAGACATAGCAGTCGTTGGAGGTTCGACTTGCGTCGTGGTTGATAAAGACGCCGTAGCCGCCGCGTCGCTCCCATGGCTTGAGGTCTAATGCGCGCAAATCCGGCACGTAGTGACCACTGATAATGTCAAGCCCCTCGGAGTCGACCCAACGGGTGTATGGGGTGTCCTTCTCCGTGGCAAACTTTTTGGCAAGACCTTCATCAACGACAGCGTCCACAGTGCCCCTTTCCTGGGTAGGTGAATTGGTGATCGCGAACGCCCAGTCTAGTCGAGGCTTGAGCGCCCTTACTGGGCACGGCTCTCAAATGTCATGCCTAAAGACGTATCAAGCCGAATGCCGTTGCCGGCGCAGCCTACGATGGCTCATCGAGGCAGGATATTCCGATTCATTTCGTACACCGGTTCCGGAGTTTTCGTACACCGATTCCGGAGTTTTCGTACAGCTGAAAACCGAAGATCTTTGATGCCGGCGCTGCTTCTGTAGGTGGGCAAGCTTTCTTGAACGTCGACCGTTCGTTCGCTGCGAGAAGTTAGAAGCTTTGGCCTCATCCTGCTTCTTGCGGAAGAGATACTTAAGGCGTGGAATCGGCATCGAGGTGCAGTGGGTACCTAGTTTAGAGATTCAAATCAAGTGCGGTTTCATTGGAACGAGGATGCGCCTGCGCACCGGTAAGTCGTTCCAATAACTTTGGGACATCGACGAAGGCAAAGCCGATCGAAGAGTCGCTGATGCCATAAGGCAGCAGTAGCTGGTCTCCAAAGGCCATGGCGCCACATGAATAGAGGACGTTTGGGACGTACCCGTCGCGCTCACCTTCCTCTGGACGCATAAGAGGTTCATCTAGACTTCCAATGATCTTGTTTGGGTCGTCGATGTCAAGGAGGAGCGCCCCAAGGGCGTATTCGCGCATTGGCCCGACCCCGTGGGTAATGACGAGCCAACCTGCTTCGGTTTCAATGGGCGAGCCAGAGTTGCCAAGTTGAATAAGCTCCCACGGTTGCTCTGGAACGTGCAGAGTTGTGGGAGTTCCCCAAACTCGTCCATCGGCAGACGTTGCGATTGCGTTGTTCTCACGGTCCCAGCGGGACAGGGCGAAGAAGCGGCCGTTGATTTTACGGGGAAAGATAGCCATGCCTTTGTTTTTAGCCGCTGGGCCAGATAGCTGACCAATTTTGAAATGCTGGAAGTCCGCGGTTTCAATCAGATTGGGCGCGACTTGCTCACCGTCGAACGCGGTGTAGGTTGCGTAGTACACTTTGCTGCCGTCATCGTTGATGAATTGGACAAAGCGTGCGTCTTCTATTCCGTGAGATTCCGAGGGGGAGTGCGGCCATAGAATTCGCTCCGAGAGTAGGGATGTTTCGTCAAAATCCACCTCGTAGTTGCATGCGGCAATCCGTCGTGCCAACTCTTTGAATCGAACACCGCCCCTGCGGGTGTCGCTCTGGTCGACCAGCTCCGAGAGGGCGGTTTCTAACATGTCATTGTCGAAGTGTGCTGGGAACTGCCGCATGAGGAAGGACGAGCTTTCTTTATCATTGCCAGCTTCAGCGAGCTTGTCCTGGAAAAGCTGCCTTTCGTGAATGGCTGGTCCATAGTGTCCCGCCTCAAGGAATTCCCCATGATTGTCGAGTTGAAGATTGTTATCCGGACCGACTACACCCGTACGGAACTCGACGCTCGAGATATGACCCTCGCCAACGGCCCGCAGGCTCAATACGAACCGGACTGATCCAACTTCAAGGCCTGACTGGTCGGGATGAGGGACCACTGAAGGATTGAACAGCGCGGCGGACTCAACCGAGAATTCCTTCGTGAAAGTTGCACCGATGAGCAGTTGACGCTCCAGCGTGAGTATCGTGTCAGAGGATACCCTGTGCATGACTCGGTTGTAGTTTTCCCACAATATTGAATTAAAGTCCCGGTGCCGTTTGGTGAAGCGTTCAGATAGCGCCGCCAAGGTTGTGATCACCGTTTCCTCCGGTAATGCAAGAAGTCGGGCTAGCACACCAGTGGCACGGGACTCGCGGTCCAGGACAAGTTCCAGGCCCGGGACAAACAGCTGAGCCAAGACGCGTGACGGATCAGGGAAAAGGTGTGAGTCGGAACGTGTTACCAAGTCACTCTTTACGGTGCTCATTGAATTCTTTCAGTAAGTAAAAGGCCCTGTTGAAGAGTCGAAAGTGCCGCGAGCGTTGACTCGGCACCCTGGTTCTCGTTGCGGCCGAACGGCTCGAGGCCGTCACAGCAGCCGCCGCTAATCGGATCATAAAGGGGTGTGTTTCCATCGTTGACACCTAGAAACCACTGAACTGCCAGTTCAAGCCCATCGGCCCATCGTTTGTCTCCGGTGACTCTGTGTGCCCTGGCGCAGGCATCGGCAAGTGCGGCAACCTCTATCGGTTGCTGGTCGAAAGCGGGTGAGACGTCGTTCTGTCCGCGGCCTCCGACCGGCGTGACAGAGAGATGTCCATCGTATGTCTCAAGGTCGAGCAGCCAGCCCAAGAGATGCAGACCGTCGTCCTGAAGCGAGCTGTTCTGCAGAACCGTACCCGCAGCCACCAGGACTTCTGGAAGAACGGCGTTAGCGTATTCGAGGCGGTCCTCGGGCCACGGCCATGACTTGGATGGACGCGGCCGACCGATCCGGAGGACGGCATCTCTAAGGAGTGATCGCGCATTGAGATGGTCAGGGACGACTTGGAGCACCTCGATTGCTCCTAGGGCTGCGAATGCCATTGAGTGGAGCCAGGGAGAGCGCTGATTGCTGCCTAGGGTGAAGGCCTTGAGTGCCACTTCACCGGATTGGGCCTCCATATGAGAGGATATGTATGTTCCAAGTCCCCAGAGAGCGCGTCCCCAACAGTCTTCCAATGAAGGTTGGTCTTGCCAATTCCCATCAAGGCTTAGGCGGTTGTGGAACCGTCCTTCGGCGTCTTGTGCTGCGAGTACAAAAGCGAGATATGCATCACTGATTTCCTGTACCTCTGAGTCTTCCGTCGGCATAGGATCACGGCTCACCACGATGAGAGCGCGTGCAGCATCGTCAACGCAGTAGCCGTGGTTATAGCGGGGAACAGTGCCGTTGGCATGCTCAAAGAGGCCCTTGTCATCGGTCAGCCGTTTCAGGTGGCTGAACGAGGGGTTTGGGAACATCATGAGGGAACCAATCGATCAATGACCAAGCGTGCGGCGACTGCCCGATAGCGCTTTGCAACTGCGCCCCACCGGAGGGCAGGTGCCTCAATTGCCGCTCGAG
>JAJZIP010000221.1 GCA_021810525.1 Actinomycetes bacterium
TTCAGCTAGTTGGGATAGCGGTTTTTCTAGACCTGCTTCAGTGCCGGAAACGCTTGCCTCGGGCTTGGGCTATTCCAGGCTCCAGCGCGAACAAAACTGCCTCATGCCAATCGAACTGAGTCTTCTGCGTCACTTTGATAAAGCCGACAGAGCTCAGGGACAATTTCATCCGACAAGGGCGGGAAACAGCGGCAACACCTGACATAGCCATCAGCGTCAAGTCGCTCATCTCCGCGAGAGCCTCATAGCCGGCCGGCTGCCACAGCAGGTACCCCAGATAAGTGCCACGCACGCTAGATCGATAGCCGACTGTTGAACCAACTGACCCCTTCCATGATCTTCTGAGCCGTTTCAAGCTAACTCGCCGTGCATGAACCCATATCGCTTGGGGACCCCTACTCGAAGCGGACATTCTTGCTAAAGTCGTAATTCTCATCCTTGTTCGATTCGAACTCCCAGATCACCCGCCCAGGGCGCCCACTCGTTGGCGACAGGTTCTGCTTGAGAAATCTCACGACCTCGTACATGGCATTTTCTGCCGCCACCTTCCTGTAGCGGCCCGGCATCGTGTTGTTGAGCCAACCATGAGGAGCGTCTTCGAAGATCTTGATCCTGTAGCTCTTGTTATGCTGCTCCAGAACGTCGCGAAGCCTGACTACGTCCGCTATGGAGATCGAGTGGTCGATCTCCCCGAATAGCCCCAAGAAAGGAGCGCCAAGATCTTTCAAGATATCCACCATGTTCTCAGGCCGGCGCTCTGACTTGTCCCAGTCGCTCACCCCACCATACAAGACTACGCAGGCATCCAGGGGTCTTTTGGAGCCATAGATCATCGAATAGCGACCGGTCTGGCAGACGCCGATCATGCCAAGCTTGCTCGAATCTGCCACAGGCTCTCCTGAGAGAACTGAAACGACCTCGTCGAGGCGCTCCAAAATGAACGAGTCCGAGGGCGTGGCCTTGGCTACGCCGGAATGAAGCGCATCCTGGTCCTCCATGTAATAGAAGAGATCTGGCGTAGCTACACTGAAGCCCTCGTTGGCAAGTCTTCTTGCAAGATCACCCGTGTGCTGAACAAGGCCATACCTCTCATGCATCAAAACAACGCTTGGAAGAGCACCTGTGGTCCCTTCTGGAAAATAGAGCGTCACCGGCATCCCGGAGCCGCTTTTCATGGTCTTGGTATCGATTTGCACAGGCAATCATCCTTATCTTTGAATTCACAGATGAACCGAACGAAATTACGACCGACCAGAGTCAGCGAACTATGTTTGCAATGACCTCGTTCACGGTACGCACTCGGCACATTCTCGGAAATACATGATCGAAGAAGAACTCTCGCTGCTCAGTGAACCCATGGCAGCCGTCTCTCACAACAGTCACCTGATAGTCCATATCACGCGCTGCATATGCGGTGGAGGCAACGCCCACATGTGTAGAGCCTCCAACCAGAAGAATGGTCGATATGCCAAGCGCCCTCAGAGTAATGTCAAGAGCAGTCCCCGCAAATGCCGACCAGCGATGTTTCAAGATGTCGAAGTCATCTTCCGACATCTCAAGCTCTCTGAGAGGCAAGAGCAGCGCAGACCCTGATCCATGCGGAGGGGTGGTCGGAGGCTCGTTGTTCTTCCCCCACGGTTGGAAACGCGGGTCGGTATCTGACATCGTTAGAGCGAAATCTCTGCCATCTTTGCGGTGGTCTGCGCGGGCAAAGAAGATAGGAAGCCCGTTAGTTCGACACGTCTTCACCAGCCGGACAACATTCGGCAGGGTGCCAGCCTCTTCAATAGCGGCTCTGTAGCACTCCAACATGTCGAAAACGACCAGAGCTGTCTCTCCAGCTGCAAGTCTTTCATCACCGAACGAAACACCCTGTCTTTCTCTGACCATGCAATCATTCCTCCGAATTGATTTGGAGCTTCTCAAGAACATGACAAGTGAGAAGTGAGATCAACAATACACAAGAGACGATTGGGGCGCTGGCAATGGAACTGACTTTGTCACAGTAAGACAGCAGCCGCTCCAACGCAACCCTTTCAGAGATCTAACCGGCATCCGAACAAACGCCGCCTATAACTTTATTCACCCGGGCAGACAGACGGTTGTGATAGCTTCGACCTTGTCAGGGTTCCGAATTCGGCTTGAATCCGGTGAAGGAGGGAGCGAAATTGCGCAAAGTTGCCGTGGTGACAGGGGCAGGCCAAGGGATAGGTCTGGCGATCTGCGAGCGCATAGCGCGCGATAGAAGCTACGCGCTGGCCATGATCGAGCGCTCGCCGCAGGGCCGAAAGGCGGCCGACGAGATACGCAGTCGCGGAGGCGACGTGCTGTATTTGCAGTGTGACGTCTCCAACGAGTCCGAGGTGCGATCTGCGGCTGAAGCGGTAGCGGAGTTTGGGGTGGTGCACCGTGTCGTGAACAACGCTGGAGTCTTCCCGAGGGCCACGGCTCTGGAAATGGACTTCGCAGACTGGTTGGAGGTCATCAAAATTAACCTCGGTGGCACTTTTCTGGTAAGCCGAGCGTTTGCCCCTTCGATGCTCGAAGCAGGGGAAGGCGCCATCGTGAACTTGAGCTCGGGAAGAGCGGCTCTCGGCGCGGTGAATGGCTCCCACTACGCTGCCTCCAAGGGCGGGATCATCTCTCTGACCCGATCCCTGGCTCTCGAATGGGCACCGGCCATAAGAGTGAACGCCGTCATGCCAGGGGTTACCGACACCGCCCAACCGCGCGAGGCTGGCGTATCCGATGAAGAGCTGTACGCTCGAGGACAGAGAATCCCCCTGGGAAGAATTGGCCAGCCTTCAGACATCGCTGGCACGGTGGCTTTCCTTCTCAGTGAAGATGCCAGATACATCACTGGCCAAACCATTGCCGTCAATGGTGGAGCCATACCCCGATAGCCAGGGGCGCACATGCCAGCACCGAGATTCCAATCCTGTGTATTTCCTGATAAATGATTAAATTGTTCCTAGTAGAGAGACCCAGCATGAAACAAATGATGAAAGTTTGCAAAAGTTGTTATATGGTCTAAGCAATGAATTCAAAACTTCAACCACCCGATCGAAATCTTGCGCTTGAACTTGTCCGAGTCACCGAAGTAGCAGCTCTGTCTGCCGCCAGGTGGATGGGACGTGGAGACAAAAACGGAGCGGATAACGCCGCCGTAGAGGCAATGAGAGCCGTGCTGCACTCGGTGCAGATGGACGGGATCGTAGTAATTGGCGAAGGGGAAAAAGACGAGGCCCCGATGCTTTACAACGGCGAGAAGATCGGAGACGGGTCAGCCCCGCAGGTCGATATCGCCGTCGACCCGATTGACGGAACCACGCCAACCGCCATGGGCAGAGGGGGTGCGCTTTCTGTCATCGCCGTGGCTGAGCGTGGCACGATGTTCAACCCCGGCCCCTGCTTCTACATGGAGAAGATCGCCGTGGGTCCTGAATGCGTTGGAACAATAGACCTGAACCTCAGCCCCACCGAGAATCTGGTCGCCATCGCCAAAGCCAAGGGCGTCAGTGTACGTGACCTAACGGCCGTAATTCTGGATCGGGATAGGCACAGAGAGCTTATCGCCGAAGTCCGCGCGGCGGGTGCCAGAATTCGGCTCATCACTGATGGGGATGTCGCAGGCGCAATTTCCACAGCATGGCCTGAATCAGGCTCGGACATACTCTTCGGAATTGGCGGAACCCCCGAGGGAATCATCGCAGCAGCCGCTCTCAAGTGCATGGGTGGCGAGATACAGGGACGGCTCTGGCCAAGAAACGACGAGGAGAAGAAAGCCGCCCAAAAGCTAGGGTACGATTTCGACCGCGTCTTGACCACCAACGATCTTGTCAGCTCAAACAACTGCTTCTTTGCTGCGACAGGCGTCACCGATGGAGAACTCATGCCAGGAGTCCGCTTCAGCTCGACCGGTGCATACACCCATAGCCTTGTAATGCGTTCGAAATCCGGGACCGTTCGCAGGGTCGACGCCCATCACAAGCTCGAGAAGCTCCAGGAATTCAGCGTCATACCGCTGTCGTAGTCGATCAGCCAGCGGCCAACCGTCGCAGGAATTGCGCCGCATTTGCGAAAGAACCCTTCGTGCGCCTCGCAACAGATGACGAAAGCCTCTTCGACTCCGCCAAGCTGCAACTGATAGAGGAGTTCATCCACAGCCAGAGCACCCAAGCCGAGCCTTTGCGCATCCCCTCTTACGACTACAGCTCTTATCAGGGCGATGGTCGAGTGACGAACCGCGCTCGCACAGGCAACCAGCTTGCCCTCACTGTATAGGGAGACCACCAGATTCGACTGGCCGTCAGTTCTCAAGCGCCGATCAGGATAGGGCCAAAACAGGCTCTGAGAAATTTCGTGCTGGGACACGAAGGCATATATCGCAACGTCGCCACTAGCATGACAGAATAACTTGAGCTGGATCCCTCCTCTGTATCGCTTCCGGGAGGGGCCGAACCTGAAGTCGCTCGAGACCTCCCAATACCCCTGAGACGGGCTGACCATCATCTCAAAAGATGTTGCACGATGCTCGAACAACGGAGCCTTCATGACCTGCAGCGCAGCCTCGGCATCTCTCTGATCCACAGGCTCCAAAAGTGTGACGTGGGGAACGAAAGGCCTCGAATTCGCCTTGTACAGCTTGGAGGATACGAGCCTCTTCTGCAGGGCGGCCAACTGTTCCACGCCGCCACCCAACACCGAAAGATAGAGAACCGATGAAACAGGAAGAAAGGTTCCCGCCGGGCCGACCTCAACGACATAAGGCGCGGTTTCCGAAGCCAGGACCCGCAAACGGTAGATCTCTGCATCGATCTCCCTGGGGTGCAGGTTCGTCGGAGGAACCAGTGTTATATGGGGTGGAACCCTTCCGATACCGAAGCCGCCGAGCGCGGAACGCAGACCGTCAACCTGCCTAGAATGGGACTCGGAAAATTGATGGATTAGACCGATCCGGTAACGCTTCATGCTCCTCCACTAGGACCGTATCCGGTTCTAAGGCCTCAAAAGCTGCTGCGCTTCAGACTACTTGACAGCGTCCCGGACTCCCGCCAGCTCAAGCCTTGCGTGTGC
>JAJZIP010000024.1 GCA_021810525.1 Actinomycetes bacterium
AAAAGGGGTACTCGAGGCAATGGCCCAGGGTGGTCCAAAAGGCTATCCGGTCGTGGATGTGAAAGTTACATGCTATGACGGGAAGTTCCATCCAGTTGACTCTTCGGAAATGAGCTTCAAGATGGCGGGTTCTCTGGCATTCAAGGAAGCCGTCACAAAAGGTAATCCCGTAGTACTAGAACCGATCTCACGACTTAGTGTTGTCGTCCCGTCATCCATGCAAGGCGATGTCCTTGGGGATCTGAACTCGCGACGCGGACGAGTCCAGGGGACCGAGTCGTTACCAGGTGGCCGCCAGAGGATCGTGGCCCTAGTGCCAACGGCGGAGATATTGCGTTATGCTGTCGACCTCAGAGCACTGACAGGAGCGCGGGGCCGATTTCTGGCTGAGCACGACCACTACGATACCGTTCCATCCAACCTGACTGCAAAGATTGGAGCAGTCTCCACACTCTGACGATGATATCGGCAAAACAATTCGTTTCGGAGTTTTCGGATGGCCGACTCTATTTATGCCCGTCGATGAATTCACACATAACGACGTTCTGGCAAAGGTCACTCTTCCCAAAGATCAGGCCGCCTTCGGCTATATGGGGATCGGTGATCCTTATCCTTAACAGAGGACCGCCTCTAAGGCTAACCCACCACTATAGTTTTCTGATCACGGATGGCTACGCCCCTACCCGCGGGCCGGACATCCGCCAATACACGGGGGTATATTGCGGCTAGTCAACCTGGATCTATATAATCTTCCGCCGAGCTTGGCCGAGCGTATTTACCGAGTCCTTGGCGCAACACAGCTATTTTGGCCGCAGGAAAGGCTTCGGACCGCCGCGACTGTAGTCGGCATCCCCAGGGAACGAACCTGCCTGCGCAAGTCGCTCCACGGCCAGGTCGCAAAGTTCCGCGCTTAGCGGACCCTTCTCGGCAGCTCTAACATTTTCTTCCAGGTGGGAAACATCGGCTGTGCCAATAAGGCAGATTCCTAGCGAGCTGCGTGTCAGGGCGAAACGGATCATGAACTCAATCCGTGACATTCCACCGAGGATCTCATCGATTCCAGCCGCCTCCCATACGCTTTGAGCCTGGCCGAACTTCATTCCGATGGGTATAGACGACCAGCTATTTGCAACGGATCCCCTCCCTACCACCCCACGTGCTACAACCGTCTTGCCGCGGCTCGAAAGGCTATCGGCGATGTCTTCGTGCTGACGCTGGATCGCTGAGTAGGGAAGCTGGAACACGCTGAGTAGATCGACGTCTAAGAACTCCTGAATATAGGGCTTTCTTGTGGACAACCCCAGATGGCGGATCATGCCTTGATTCTGAAGCTCGACAAGGGCCTCGAGTCCCCCTTGCTCCTCAAGTTCTTTTCTGGTTGGATTGCCATGGAGCTGCATCACATCGATATAGTCGGTTCCCAGCCTCCGAAGGCTCTGGGCGACTCCTAAGCGGATATTGGAAGGTGTGAAGATATGTAAAGCGTGCTCCCCCTGGCCATCGCCCACCGCACATCCACACTTGGTAGCCAGGATTACCTGGTCCCTCTTTTTGCGGAATGCGGTGCCAATTCTCTCTTCACTTCTCCCATAGTCGATAGAGGTATCGAAGTAGTTGATGCCAAGATCGAGTGCGGCATGTAGGACCTTGACGGATTCGGCATCAGTCAGCTCGACTGAGCGAGGCGGGCCGGCCAGCTCCATACCGCCAAAACCTAGCCTGCCTCTGGATTCTAACAACGCCTCGACCCTAGAGTCTGCCTGGCATCGGGAACCCGAAGCTCCAGCGGCCTCTTCGCTTTCAGGATGTGACATTTCCCTTTTACCTTCCCTAGTGAGACGTGCATCCCCAGCCAGCGTCCATATCTCGACAGGCGTAACCGCAAAGAATCAAGTATGTTTCGCAACATCACAAACCACTTGCCTGGGGAGGACTTGGCGCCCAATCCCGCAGCAACACATGGCAAAGCCGCCACGATGACACATAGGCACAGATGCAACAACGTGAATTAGGGGCATAGTATCACGCCCACTCTGATGGTCGTGCTCCAGCCATGATCAAGCAGCCACCGAAGTAATGAGGCCAAGGCGACACCTTCTCTCCGTAGACCCCATGCCTCGGTCACTTTGCAGTAGAGATGCAATATCCGTACCAAGCGAAGCTCTCGTTTACCTGAACTCCAGCATCCGCGCTGACAGCTTCACTTCTCAGCAGAAACCCCGTCATTCCCGCTGAGTCTTCGCACTTCCTCCAATGCCGTCGAGAAGCAGAGAAACAACATTGGTCGCAGCCTCTTCTACATTGCTCGTTCCCTCAGCCACAAGTACGATTCCAGAGCGAAGAAGGCCGAGAAAATAAAAAGTGATGGCCCGACCAGAGATCCCCTCACCAAAGGCGTCAGACTGCTCCGCCTTTTCGATCATAGAACTAAGCGGCGCTATGAAACCCTCTTCGACGGCGGCCTTGTCCAAGACCACACCCTCTCGCATGAGCAGCAATGCGACGCCGGCTTTGGCGAGCACAGCCCTGGCTATGCGTAGAAGACTCTCCCGAGTCGAGAGACCGGATCTCTTCGTAGACAAAATCATTTTCGTCAGCTCATCCATTGCCTCGGAGTAGATGCTGTCGAGCAATGCTTGCCGAGTCGGGAAGTAGCGGTATAGCGTAGCCCGTCCAACTCCCACTGCTTCTGCAACTTCAGACATCGACATTGAGAGTCCACCCTTGGAAAGCGCGGACGCTGCCCCGTCTAAAATCGCGCTTCGGCCAGACTCTCTGAGCAGATGCGTCCGAGACCTCGACTGCCGAGTCTCATCCCCTGACTCTTCCAAAATCCAACCCTCTTATTCATTTAGAGCTTGTGACCTGGCCTCAGTCTCGCTTTGAGATTTTGATGTCTCGTCTTGAGATTTGGTTGCCTATGGCCTCTAGTATAAAGAGATGTCCCTCGCTCCCAAATCGAGAATGCCGTCGAGAAAAGGCGAATTATGAGTTCAAAACCAGTCGAATCGTCGACCAGCGACCCTGCATCGGTGGTCCCTGGCGGACGTCAATCTAGCGTGGCGCTCATCATAGGTGCACTGATGCTGGCAATGCTGTTGTCAGCCCTTGATCAGACAATCGTGGCGACTGCACTCCCGACAATAGCGGGTGACCTTGGTGGGCTAAATCACCTTTCCTGGGTGGTGACTGCATACCTCATCACCTCAACGGTCTCCACGCCTCTATGGGGAAAACTTGGAGATCTCTACGGACGCAAGAAACTATTCCAGATCTCCATTGTCATATTTCTGGTTGGCTCCGCCCTCTCCGGACTCTCCCACAATATGACTGAACTCATCTCCTTTAGAGCCCTTCAGGGAATAGGAGGCGGTGGCTTGATCGTCGGGTCCCAGTCGATTATCGGTGACGTTGTTTCCCCGAGAGAGCGAGGGAAGTATCAGGGGTACTTTGGCGCGGTATTCGGTCTCGCCTCAGTTGCCGGACCATTGCTGGGAGGATTCTTCACCGACAGCCTGAGCTGGAGATGGGTCTTCTACATCAATCTTCCCATCGGTATTCTGGCCTTGACGGCAATAGCGACTGTGCTCCACCTGCCCAGATCAACAAAGTCCCACACGATCGATTACCTTGGCACCGTTCTCATGGGTGCTGCAGTCACAGGTCTCATCCTGATGACAACGTGGGGCGGAACAACTTACCCGTGGCTTTCTCCGACGATCGTAAGCCTGACTCTGGCTGGGGTACTGCTTCTCGTCATCTTCATCTTCGTAGAGAGAAAAGCCGTCGAGCCTCTCATACCTCTTCACCTCTTCCGTAACTCAGTCTTCTCAGTGACATCGGGGCTTGGCTTTATCGTTGGCTTCGCAATGTTCGGCGCTATCATCTACCTGCCGACCTACCTCCAGACCGTCTTCGGCGCCTCTCCGACAGCGTCTGGGCTCGAGCTGCTTCCCTTAATGGTTGGACTTGTCGGCACCTCTATTGCGAGCGGCCAACTCATCACAAGAAGAGGTAAATACAAGATCTTCCCAATCATTGGAACCGCAGCTGTCGCGCTCGCACTGTATTTACTCTCGCTCATGACAGTCAACACGAGCCTGTTCGAAGCCTCGATATTCATGCTGATCTTGGGACTCGGGATCGGTGGAGTTATGCAGGTCTTGGTAATTGCAGTACAAAACGCCGTGCCATACGAGTATCTTGGAACCGCCACCTCCACCGCATCTTTCTTCAGGTCTATAGGCGGCTCGTTTGGGGTGGCAATCTTCGGAGCAATCTTCAATACCCAGTTGACCAAGAACCTTCCCAAATATCTCCCCCCCAGCATCATCAAGACCATGAACAGCGGAAACATCGCAGCAAGCCCTTCAGCGCTCGATCGCCTGCCTAAACTTGTCAGAGAAGGCTTTACACAAGCGTTTTCACACTCACTGCATACAGTCTTCCTCGTTGCCGTTCCAATCGCCTTGATCGCCTTCTTCCTCTCGCTTCTGGTAAAAGAGGTCCCCTTGCGCAAAGCAGCCTTTATCGATACCAACCCCATTGCAGTAACCGAGCCGGGGACACAAGTGGCTGAAACTCCTCCATCAGAGGCCACAGACCAAGACACACTTCAAGATTTCGACATATCGGAGCCACATGGGAGCTGACCCCAACGCAGCCTCTCTGCAACTTCCAAGACTCTTGGCTCTCAGGTCGACTCCCATGCCAAATCGCAAACCCGTTGCGAGCCTCCCTCGGAGGCTTCAGAACTAAAAGACGAGCATGTCGACCCGTAGGGAAAAAAAACATCTGATGATCCGCCGCCATCATCACAAGATAAGCGAGGGCGATAAGATGGCTCGTTAAAATCCGAGTGCTCAAAAAACATTACTGTTTATCGGTGCAGTCAGGCTATTTCTGATCTCTCCAAGAACAGCTCGATATCCATGATGTCGACGCCCTTTGCAAACCACGTGACAACTAACAACCATCGTTGCGGAACACGCTTTGATTAGGCACGACTCGCCAGAAAAGCTCAGGTCATCGGAACAAAGCTGAATGCAACGAAAAAGTCAGCAGCTGCAATGCCACAAGACAATACTCACTCACTCTACGGGCAGCTACAAATAACTCCGCATCATGGTTGAGAAGTTACCATGCATACCTATTCATGAAGACCCAACCTGTTCCGACAATCATGTGCTGAGGCTTTCTTTCTGCCCGGCTACGGATTCTTTTGCTTCAAGAGATTGTTCAACTGGGTAAGAGAAATCTCCTCGGTTTCATAGCTGGGGTTGCCTCCGAAACAATGGCTGCAATTCTCCGAATGACGCCATGACCTCAACAACTTCGACTCTGACTCGTTGAGAACTACCGTGAACTCATCGCTTTCGTCGCTCAAGTTCAGATCGAAATAACGCTCCCAAGGAGCAGTCGCAAAATCGGTTGAGCTGGTTGGACGAGATTGTGGTCTTGGTATCCGCTTGAACCTCAAATTGGCCTTATCGAAACACCAAGATGTGTGACATGATTCAAAGTACAGCAAGTCGTAGTTCGGATTCATTCGCTTCCTATGCTCATGTTCATCGCCTCTTTCCGCCCTATTCGTGCCCTACATCTGCTAGAAAGATATTGAGGTTCTACTGAAAGGCTTCGTGTGCGAGTTAGCTTTTATTTCGATCCTGCATGTCCCTGGTGCTGGCTGACCTCCAGGTGGTTGACAGAGATTCAGCAATTTCGCGATCTGGATATCGCGTGGAAGCCCTTTTCCCTGGAGATCAAAAATACCGGAGTTGATGTACAAGCACATTATAGACCTGGAATGCGATTGGGCCTCAGGGCACTTCGCGTGATCGAAGCTGCAAAGTTGGACAACATCGCTGACATGGACTCAATCGGCAGATTCTACAAAGCGCTAGGGGCGCAATTCCACAATCAGGGTTTAGGTGCAAAATCCTCAATAGCAGACGCCTTGATCGCAGCACAATGGCCATCTGACCTGCACTATCACGAAAATACTGAAGAAATGGACAAGCTAATCCGTAAATCAATGGAAGAGGCGGTGGCCCTCTACGGAACGGAGGATATCGGTGTTCCCCTTCTCATACTGGAGGGAGATATCAATATCGCACTTTCAGGGCCTCTCCTGACCCCAACACCACGCGGTCAGGAAGCTGCAGAATTATGGGATGCTCTCGTGACGCTCGCGAAGAGCAAAAGCTTCTACGAACTCAAAAAGCACCGGAACGCTGCGCCAGATTTTTCCTAGGCCACGTACTCCCAATCGATGAACTGCGCGTCTGACCATAGCTTTTCAATAGCGTAGAACGCTCTTGACTCCTCGCTCATTACATGAACAACAACGTCGCCAAAATCGATCAACACCCACGAAGCATCTCCTAGTCCTTCCATCGCCCGCGGTTTGATTCCGGTGGACTCTTTGGCGGACTTCTCGATCTCCTCGACGATCGTCCTAATCTGACGGTCGTTGGACCCAGAGCACACGACGAAATAATCGGTGATACCGATAAGGTCGCCTAATTCCAACACCTTGGGATCTCTGGCCTTCTTGTCGGACGCAGCGCGGGCTGCCAAGATCGCCAACCATCTGGCGTCACCAATCGAAAAGCGTTGAGAAACACTATCTAGCACTTCAGTGTCGTTCAAGTTTGTCAATGCTCCTTTCAGAGAGTCAGTCAATAGATGCATTTTCCATGACCCTTGCGGTCAGTTCTGAGTCGAACTTTAGAACGTGGATCATTCCATCAGAACCCTACACATCAGCCAAAGACGCTTGAGAAAAGGAGCGAGAAACCCTACTAGCGAATTTCGGCAGTCGCGATCGTGAAGGCAATAGAAAGGAAGCGGCGAACATGCGGCAATTAGAGCGGCCGGTCAAATCCGTTTCCCAATAACGAGAAGGTCTAACATCTACGTTAGATTCTAGAGAGCTTTTTCTGTAATTACAAGCATGCCAATACTTATTGAGAATCACTCTTCGTCAGGAACGTACAACTTATGCTTCCTGATGTAGTCAATTGCTGCAGATGGAATCAAATAGTCCAATGGTCTGCCCTCGATTGCCCTGGCTCGCAAGTCCGTGGAGGAGATGTCAAGGGCAGGAACTTCAACCTCCAAATAATTCCATCGTTCGCCCAGATTGCTCGGTCTCACCGAACCGGGTCGGTTCACGATAACGAGAGTCACAAGGTCTGCAAGATCATCCGCACGCTCCCAGGTTTCGAGTTCGGAGGCGACATCTGCACCAATGATCAAAAAGAGTTCGTCGGCCGGGAACTGCTTGCGGATCTCTAGAACGGTATCAACGGTGTAGGATTCCCCTCCCCGTCTGATCTCGATATCGCTTGCCTCGAGACCTTCAACCCCAGATACTGCCGCCCTTACCAGTGCGAGCCTCTCGGCCGCCGGCTGCACCTTCCTCAAACCCTCCTTTTGCCAGGGAATATTCGCAACAACCATAAGCACTTTGTCGAGATGAGCGCCGGCCTTGGCATTCACAGCCGCGGCCAAATGTCCCACGTGGATAGGGTCGAAGGTCCCACCAAATATTCCAATGCGCACTAGCCCGCTTGCCTCATTTCCCGTCTAAAGCAGCTACTACTGGGGCGAAGGCTTCCATTTCTTGCTGGTGAATAATCCAATAAGAGAATCCAAAACGCTCTCTACGCGCCTCTAAAGTTTCAATCATCTCATTTACAGACCCCGCCAACACAATTGGGGTCTCGATTGCTTGCTCGGCGCTAGCCCCGAAAGCCGGGGCTACCTCACTGAGCCAAGAATAGCCATTATCACAAACTTGCGCCACAAGGGTAAGGCACTGCAGCTCAATCTCTTCGAATCTGGTGCCAGCAGACTCTTTGACCCACTGGAGCCTTTCCAAGAACCTCTGCGGGGAGACTGAGCTCACCACATCTGCATTTATGGTTCCTGCAGCCAGCGACGCGTTTATTCCCACAACCCGAGCATAACGAGACGCGAGTTCAAGAATCTTGCGTCCGCCGCCGCCAATCGTCAAAGGAGGGCCTCCTCGGTCATACGGCCTGGGTTGACCAGTAGCCCCTTCAACGCTGTAGTACTTGCCCTTCAGGGTAGCTGTACCGTTCTTCCACATGGAAGTCATGATCTGGACCGCCTCCGACAGACGCTCCACACGAACTCCGGGGGATTCGTATCGGATTCCGGACTGGTCGTAGTCGCTCCTTCTCCAGCCTGCACCCATTCCAACCTCTAGCCGACCCTCACTAATCAGGTCAAGTGTCGCCATCTCCCTCGCCAAGGTAACCGGATGACGATAGTCATTGTCAAAGACCAGGGACCCAATTCTGAGAGTTGACGTCGACATTGCTGCAGCAGTCATTGCCACTATTGGCGAGAACTGGTCGTCGTCAAGATGATCTGGAACCAGAAGTGAGCTGTATCCAAGCGACTCGGCGCGCCTGGCGATCTCTCTCCACTCAGCTCCTGTACCGGCTGGCTTGGAAGCCTGAACACCGAATCTAAATCGCTTCATTATCGTTGGCCAATCGCTGAGAATCCTTTATCGTGTAGGTAAAGACTACATGTCAGCCAATGCAAAAATCCCAAGTTGGATTGAGCATCGACTCGACGGTTGACGATATGTCGCGTGAACGAGGACACTTTCAGAATGCAGACAACCTGGAATCCAACAAACTGGAAAGAGTTACCGGCTCTCCAACAACCGGAATGGCCGGATTTGGCAGAGTATGAAGCAACTTTGAAGGAACTTGCAACTTATCCGCCGTTGGTCTTTGTCAACGAGATCAGGACCCTCCAGTCAGCGCTCTCTATGGCGACCCAGGGAAAAGCCTTCCTGCTTCAGGCTGGCGATTGCGCAGAGTCGTTCCAAGACCATTCGGCTCAGACGATTCAGCACAAGCTAAAGGTCATCCTACAGATGGCTGTGGTCCTCACCTACTCAACGGGGGTACCCGTTATCAAAGTTGGCAGAATCGCCGGCCAATATGCCAAGCCCCGTTCGAGCCCATTTGAAAAATACGGAGATGTCGAACTCCCGTCCTTCCGCGGCCACATAGTCAATTCAGAGCTCCCGGATTTAACGGCGAGAATTCCAGACCCATCAAGGATGGTTACGGCTTACCAGCAATCGGCTTCGTCGCTGAATTTGATCCGTTCATTCACGAAAGGTGGCTTCGCCGATCTTTCGAAGGTGCACACTTGGACCCAGGAGTTCGTCGCATCAAGTGCGGAAGGCCAGCGTTATGAAGCAGTGGCATTCGAAATTGAGCGCGCACTGAGATTCATGGCAGCATGTGGCATAGATCTCTCGAAAGAACAGGTCCTTCAGCAGGTAAACTTTTGGACCAGCCACGAGGCGCTTCTGCTCGGATATGAATCGGCGTTGACCCGGCAGGACCCTACAACAGGAAAGTGGTACGACCTCTCCGCTCACACGTTGTGGATCGGAGAGCGCACACGGGATCTCAACGGTGCCCACCTTGAGTTCGTCTCCGGAATCTCTAATCCAATCGGCTGCAAGATTGGCCCCACCACAACACGAGATCAAGTTCTCGGAATCTGCGAAAAGCTCAACCCGAAGCGTGTACCTGGACGTCTCACACTTATCACCAGGATGGGCGCCGAAAAGATCACTGACATCCTGCCCTCATTAGTCGAGGCGGCCAGAGATGAAGGTCATCCCGTTCTGTGGACGTCGGATCCAATGCACGGCAACACCTTCTCAAGTTCTGGCTCTGGCCTGAAAACCAGGAGCTTTGATGTAATTTTGAAGGAGCTGAAAGGCTTCTTCGAGGTGCACAAAGAACTCGGTACGTGGCCTGGAGGGGTCCACATCGAACTCACCGGCGAAGACGTGACTGAATGCTTAGGCGGTGCCGAAGAAGTTCTAGAGCATGAACTCGACATGAATTACAACACGATCTGCGATCCAAGACTTAATGGGAGGCAGTCGCTCGATCTCGCCTATCAAGTCGCCGAAATGCTGATTTAGAACGTAAAATACTTGTCATCCAGCTGCCCCACTGAGATAGACTTACCTGTCGAGCAGAACAAACCTAAACTCGCCAACAAATCCGCCTTGACCATGTCACGGATTGAAAACTTAGGTACAGGGGTATATGTCTATACAACTCATGGAAGAGTCGCGCAGCGCTCGCCCTGCAGCATGCGCTCATATTTCTAAAACGGCCAGGGCAATTTCTTCGCTTCTCGTCATAATTTGCCTCAGTTATTCGATCGCTTCTATGCAATCCGTGAACCCATATTCACGTAGCGCATTGGCCTCGTCATCTCTGGGCGGATACTGGATGGTCGGAGCGGATGGTTCCACATATAATTTTGGGACTCCGGCACTGGGATCGGCAGCCCCATACCATCCCGTCAATCCCATCGTAGGGATGGCGTCCACCCCTGACGGGCACGGCTATTGGCTCGTAGCATCGGATGGCGGGATCTTCTCGTTCGGAGATGCCACCTTCTACGGCTCCATGGGCGGAAAGACCCTGAACAAGCCCATCGTCGGGATGGCGGCCACCCCCGACGGTGCCGGATACTGGATGGTCGCATCGGATGGCGGGATCTTCTCGTTCGGAGATGCCACCTTCTACGGTTCCATGGGCGGAAAGACCCTTCCTGGGCCAATAGTCTCGATAGCTGCCGACGGGGCGGTGAACCCCTTCATTCCCCATACCACTGGATACGATATGAGCAATTACACGACGACTGTCCCCCCGTCGCTTGGGACAATCGCCATTGCAGAATCAGATGGCTATCCTTTCCTCGACAATAGAAATCCAACGATCTTCAAAGAGGAAGCGGCGGCAGCAGGGAGGAACTTGCAACTCTACACCTTCATCGGAGCTCCCTTCAGCGCTGGAAAGTGGCAGATCGCTCCAAGCCCTTCCGTTTACCTGAGCGGCCCGGCCGGAAACTGCACCGCCACCAACTACTCATGTCAAGCAACCAACTATGGCTGGAATCAGGCAGAGCACTCTCTCCAGAATGCCGCGAGTCTGGGAATCTCAGCAAGCATGTGGTGGATTGACGTGGAAACCGGTGGGCCGTGGTCTAGCGACTTCCAAATCAACAACCTGGTGATCCAGGGAGCCATGCAATACCTGCATTCTCAGGGAGCTTTGGTCGGAATCTACTCGACGGCATACCAGTGGCAGCAGATTACCGGCGGTCTGATCCTGGGTTCGAGCACCAATCCCCAGCCGATTTGGATCGCTGCGCCCGATTACCAGCAAGCTGCCTGCACCAACACTGCACTCTGGTTTGCTGGCGGAACGCCATGGCTTGTGCAGACAGGAGAGAACTACACCTACAACGTCGGAACGGACTATGCCTGCTGAATCAGAGCTCTAGATGACTAGAGTCGTTGTACGAAGTGAGCACGGGAGCAAATCCACCGTGCTCACTTCTTTGTATCAGCCAGGTGGTTACACCGGTGTTGCTTGTCCCGATCCCAAGAGCTTTTGGAGATACGTTCAGCCAGGCTTCGATTGTGGCATCAACCACCCCCTTGTGCGTAAAGATCAGAACCGTCTCCCCTGCGTGACGCCAGGCTGCCAGGGAAAGAAACCTGATCACGCGATCCCGCATCTGATTCCAGCTCTCCGCACCAGGAGCGATAGGCTTGTCCGGGTCCGCGAAAACATCGATCTCACCAAACTTCTCCGCAACATCCTTCCATGACATACCATCGGTTACTCCTGGATGGATCTCGCAAAGATCGCATGAAGCGCTGCTGAGTGAAACACCCAGAGGCGAAAGAACTATCGAGGCAGTCTCCTGTGCCCTCCTCAAGATCGAGCTGTACGCGCCGCCAAAGGGGAATTGATGACTGAAAGGCGGGTTGCGCAGCCATCTCCTCGAGAGTCGCTCCGACTGCAACACTCCTTCTACGCTCAATCCTCGACACCCTAAATGGCCACCCACTATTTCTATCTCCGTAGAGCGTGATGCTCCATGCCTAACCAAAACCAGTCGTGTGTTAGCTGACAACTGTACTCCCTGACCGTGTCGACCTCATAGCAGCCTCTCAACAAAAGACTCGAGCTGCCTCAGGTTGCGACACTCATCCACAGAGTCACAATACACGCCGTACTGCGACATGATCGAGTCACCGCTGTTCCAGTATGCCGCTGGCTCTGGGTTCAGCCAGTACAGAGCACGAGCCTTCATGCGCACAGCGGCCAGCAGATGGGATTTTGAAGGATGGTAGTTGTTGCGCGCATCCCCAAGAAAGATCACCGTCGTCCTGTGGGCAATCTCCTCGACCCATCTTTCGACGAATCCTTCAATGACCCTGCCATAGTCAGAATGGCCATCCATCCACACCACCTTGGCTTTGGTATTGATCAACTTCATTGCGTCCTCTATGTCGTCACTGCCTTCGAAGATATCCGTCACTTCGTCGATCTCGTCTATGAATACGAAACTGCGAACCCTTGAGAACTGCTCCGAAAGTGCGTACAACATTGACAAGGTGAAACGAGCAAAGGAGGCCACAGAGCCAGAAATGTCTGCGACTACCATGAGCTCAGGCTTTGTAGGCAGCGGTTTGTGGTAGAAGAGTTCCACAGGGACGCCTCCATCGGCAATCGAGCGCCGGATCGTCCTTCTGAAATCAAGAGTTCCTCTGTGCCCCTTGCGCCTGCGACTCCCCAGTCTTGACGCCAACTTACGTACCAGAGGTACCACCGCCCTGCTGATCTCCCGAAGATCCTCAGTGTTGGCATGAGTGAAGTCGATGTCCTCCGGGAGTGTGGCTCGCAGTGTCCGGGCAACGGCATCGGCTCCGCGATCGCTTACAATCCGACGCCTGATGTCGTCGTCCACCATCCTCCGCACCTTTTCCAGCGCCACGTCGAGGTCATGGTTCAAAAGCTTCACCCCAAGTGAATCGCCAGCCTCAATCTGCTCACTTCGCGCCTCGAACAGCAGGTGCCTCAGCTTGTCCAGATCGAGCTGTCTCAGCGTCTTGAAGGCGTAGTAAACCCCGCCAACCGGTCGCCCAGCCTCGATCCCCGCAAACCTGGAAACCGCTGCAGCCAAAAGGCTCTGGAGTTCCGACTCATTGCCCCGAAGCAGACTGTCTTTGATCAACTCCCTCAACTTGGCATCGTCAAGTTCATCAAACGAACTCTCTAACTCCGGCTCTTGGCGAAGCGGGGTCTCATCTTCCACGCGACCATGATCATAGGTAGCTGGCGAAAAATAGATATCAAACAGCCTATCAAAGACCTTCTGATGGCTGTGGTCTTTAACAAGCGTGGTCGAAAGGAACGCCTTCAGCTCTCCACGATCAAAAATATCGCACGACATCAGCGAATTGGACGCATCAATCGATTCGAGAAGAGAAACAGGTATCTTGGCCCCTCGAAGAGCTTCGGAAAATTCAATCACTCTCTTTATCATCTATACAGCTCTCAGCTCGAAAGAATCGACTTCGAGGCCTTCGAGATATCGGAGCGATACTTGAGGAGCACGTTGATGGTGGCCTTGACGACGGATTCATCCACCTCTTCAAGACCAAGATTCAATAGTGTCAGCGTCCAGTCAAGTGTCTCAGATATACTGGGCCGCTTTTTCAAATCGAGCTCCCTTAAAGAGCCAACAAAAGAGACGATCGAATCTGCGAGAACCTTCGACACCCCTGGAACCTTCGACATGACGATCTCCATCTCCCTTTCCTTATCCGGATAATCAAGGAAAAGGAACAGGCATCTGCGTTTTAGCGCCTCAGAAAGTTCCCGCGTGTTGTTCGAGGTCAACACCACCAGAGGAATCTGATTGGCCACTACGGTCCCCAGCTCAGGAATCGAAATCTGGTACTCACTGAGCACCTCCAGGAGCAGCGCCTCGGTTTCAATCTCTACCCTGTCCACTTCGTCGATAAGCAGTACCACCGGGTCTTTCGCACGAATAGCCGCCAACAAAGGCCTTTCGAGAAGAAAGTTTTCAGAGAAGATGTCCGACTCGACCTCTTCCCAGGATTCGCTCTTCCTATCAGACTGTATGTGCAACAGCTGCTTCTTGTAGTTCCACTCGTATAGCGCCTTCGACTCATCGATACCTTCATGACACTGAAGCCTGATCAGCCGGGCTCCAAGCGCTCTGGCCGCGCTCTTTGCCAACTCGGTCTTGCCCGTTCCTGCAGGTCCCTCAACGAGAATCGGCTTCTTGAGACGGTCCGCCAGGTACAGGACCGAGGAAATCTCAACACTTGGGAGATATCCAACGCCCGATAAGAGCTCTCCAACTTGGGACGGAGAAGCAAAACGAAATCTCTCTGAATCCTCGATCACACTCTTACCTGACCATTGCCTTCAATTACGAACTTCTCCGTAGTCAGCTCACGCAGTCCCATGGGGCCTCGAGCGTGAAGCTTCTGAGTGCTGATCCCTATCTCTGCACCGAAGCCGACCTCCCCTCCGTCGACAAATCGGGTCGAAGCATTTACCAATACGGCTGCGGCATCGACCTCTGCGACAAAGCGTTTCGAAGCAGAGTAGTCATTTGTCAAGATGGCCTCCGAATGCCCGGAACCGTATTTCCTGATATGCGCGATCGCCTCGTCAAGCCCACTTACCCTCTTGAGGGCGAGTATCAGGTCCAAAAACTCCGTAGCGTAATCCACTTCGGTGGCCAGCACAGATCTTGTTAGGAACTTGCGGGACTCAGGGTCCGCTCTCAGCTCCACGGTCGGCATCCTCTGCTCGAGCCTTGGCAGGAGCTCCGCTGCAACATTCTCATGAACAAGGACGGTTTCAACAGCATTGCATACCGACGGTCGCTGAACCTTGGCATTGGCGATGATCTCCACAGCCTGATCGAGATCCGCCGTTGCGTCGACGTAGATATGACAGTTCCCATCACCGTCGATAACATAAGGGACCGTTGCGTTCTCGACTATTGCAGATACCAGGGAAGGGCCTCCTCGGGGGATGAGGCAGTCTATGTAACCTCTCAACTTCATGAACTCCGTCGCGGACTCCCGAGAAGTATCCCTTACCAATGTCACAGCAGCAGCAGGAAGACCAGCCTTCTTCAAGCCCTCGGATAGGACGTCTGATATCTCAATGTTGGAATTTATCGCACCGGAAGACCCACGAAGGAAAGCGGCATTCCCGCTCTTCAGGCAGAGCCCGGCCGCATCGGAAGTGACATTAGGCCGATTCTCGTAGATAATGCCGATGACACCCAGAGGCACCCTCACTTTGCGGATCTGCAGACCGTTAGGCCTCACCCAGCCTTGCGCAATTTCACCCACCGGATCGGCCAGGGCTGCGACATCTCTCAGACCCTGGGCCATTGAATCGATGCGCGACTGGTTGAGCATGAGCCTGTCTATCACGGTAGCCGAAGTCCCAACTTCACGAGCATTGCGTATATCTAGCTCATTTGCAGAAAGGATTGCCCCCGACCTGTCCCTGAGAAGGCTTGCGCAGAGTTCCAGAGCCTCGTTCTTTTGAGCAGTCGAGGCCAGGGCCAGATTCCTTGACGCATCCTTCACCTTTTTAGCCTGCTCCAAAAGAGTTGGCTGGAGGATTCTTGCTTCACCGCGGGCCGCGTTGGACATTTGATACCTACTTCTTGGAGAGCTTTGAGATAGGTCCACTACCTCAAGAACAACCTAAATCAACACCACTAAATCATCCCTATGGACCAGAATACTAGAGCCTCCCTGACCACCGGGAGTCCTGGCCTTTGCAACTAGACGCAGATCCTCTGCTGACACCCTTACCAGTCCCTTGGCGATGACGTAGCCTCTTAGGTCACATATCTCGACAGAATCGTCTTCCAAAAATGAACCCTCGAAGGATCGAACTCCAACGCTTAGCAACGACTTCGAATGCTCCACTATCGCGTCTCTGGCGCCATCATCGACAAACACTTTGCCAACCGAGGGATTGGCAAAGGCGATCCATAGCTTGCGAGCACTGAGATGTGCCCGACGCCTGTTGACGAATGTTCCAAGCCCAGGCTTTTTCTCACAGGCTTCGAGGAGGACGGAATCCCTAGTAGCACTGGCTATCAACACATCGATCCCTGACCATGAGGCTATCGATGCAGCCTGAAGCTTGGAAGCCATGCCACCGGAGCCACGTTCGGTACCAGGACCTCCCGCGGCTCCTTTGAGAACCTCTGAAATCTCGTCTATCTCCTCCACAAGCGATGCAGCTGCATCTACGCGGGGATCGGAGGTATAGACGCCTATCTGGTCCGTGAGAAGAACCAGAAGGTCAGCGGAGATCAGATTTGCTACCAGAGCGGCAATCCTGTCGTTGTCCCCGAAGCGAATCTCGTCGTCGGCCACCGCATCATTCTCATTGACCACCGGGACGACCCCCAGTTCGAGAAGCTTTCCAAGAGTCTGCCTCGCATGCAGATACTGCTGACGGTTGATGAAATCGAGCGGGCTCAAAAGAACCTGACCCGCTATCAGCCCGAACTCGCCAAGGGCCTGGTTATAGGCCGCCATGAGACGCGACTGGCCGACAGCCGAGATCGCCTGCAGCACACTTACATCCGACGGCCGCCTATCGACGATTCCCAAAGTATTGAGTCCTGATGCTATTGCGCCTGAACTCACGATCACTGCCGAGTGGCCAGCCTGCCTCAAACCTGCTATCTGCGAAGAAACCGATCTAAGGGTGTCATGAGAGATCGAGCCGTCGGAGCTTGTCACCGAGGAGGATCCGAGCTTCACAACCAGTCGCAACTGAACCTCCTATACGCTCTCCAAATATTCAAAGCTGAAGCCCGCTATCCTGACCTCGTCACCATCACGAGCGCCACTGCGCCTCAGTGCTTTGTCCACGCCAAGTTTCTTCAAACGTGATTGAATATAGTCGATAGCCTCAGGAGTAGTGATATTTGAAAGTGCGACGGACCTCTCGACAGTTTTGCCCTTGACCCTAAAGGCACCGTCAGGGTCTCTGACGACCTGGAAAATCCGAGGGAGAGGGCGGTGAATCACTATCTCCTCCTCGACCAACTCCTCAGATCCTCTTGATGCCTTCACCATATTGCCTAGTTCGCCTACCAGCTCTTTGAGCCCTTCACCCGTTACCGAAGAGACCGCCAGGGAGACCACCCTCCGGTCGAGCAGAGACTTGACAAGCTCCGGGTCCGCACCATCGCGTTTGGAGGCGACCACGAGTCTCGGCCTTGTAACCAGCTCCTCCATATAAGCCTTCAACTCCTTTATCAGAATATCCAGCTGCTCCTCAGGTGGCGTTGGAGCGGTCGTCGAAATATCCAAAAGGATAAGAAGCGCATTGGCTCTCTCTATGTGTCGGAGAAACTCGTGACCGAGGCCCTTTCCCTGGCTTGCCCCTTCGATCAGACCAGGGATGTCGGCGACTATAAATTCCGTGAAATCCTCCATGCCGCCAATGTGCACCACACCAAGGTTTGGTACCAATGTCGTGAACGGATAGTCGGCGATCTTGGGCTTCGCGGCAGAAATGACTGATATCAGCGTCGACTTGCCAACATTTGGAAATCCGATGATCGCCACATCCGCAGCGAGCTTGAGTTCCAGGTTGTACCAAAACTCCTCACCCGTCTCGCCTTGTTCGGCAAAGCTCGGAGCGCGCTTCAGATTAGACAGAAACCGTGCGTTGCCCCTGCCGCCCCGTCCTCCTTTAGCCGCCAGCCATTTCACACCGGGACGGTCGAGATCCGCGAGGAGGTCATCATTCAGGTCTCTTACTACGGTCCCAACTGGAACCTCAACCACGATGCTCTTGCCGGATGCGCCGTGCTTCTTCTTTCCCGCCCCATGTGAACCGCTCTCGGCGGCCCTGTGTGGAAAGTCACGGAAGAGAAAGAGCGATGTCGTGTTGTTCGATGCCTGAAGCCAGATATCTCCCCCACTGCCACCGTCCCCGCCATCTGGCCCACCCTTTTCCACGTGCGCTTCTCTTCTGAACGAGACAGAGCCCGCTCCGCCATCGCCAGCCTTTACGTGGATTTGTGCTCTATCAACAAAACTTGCCATACAACCTCAAAATTCAAAAGACCTCGGCTCATTCTGCACTGCAGACGTTCCGAGGTCTAGTAAGTATCTTTTTCTAGAACTGTGTCTATGCCCAGATAATCTAGTTGGCTGCACCATCGTTGAGGACGTCAACGATGCGGCGACCTCGCCGGTCACCAAACTTCACTCTTCCCTGTGAAGTCGCGAAGAGGGTGTCATCGTTTCCCCGTCCGACATTCTGTCCGGGATGAAACTTCGTTCCACGTTGACGGACCAGAATAGCCCCCGCTTTGACGGTCGTACCATCGAAGGTCTTCACGCCCAATCGCTGAGCCTGGGAATCACGGCCGTTTCTAGTCGAGCCACCACCCTTGGTCTTTGACATCTAGACTCTCCTTAGAGTTCTGCGGAAAATCCCTGCACTGGAATTGACCAAGCAAGGACGACGAAACCGCCTACTTGTTGATGCCGGTAATTTCTACAACCGAGTACTTCTGCCTGTGTCCCCACTTACGGCGATATCTGGACTTCGATCGGTATTTGAAGCCAACAATTTTCGGCCCCTTCGCCACACCGACGACTTTTCCAGTGACTGAAGCTCCGGTCAACTCCGGGCCTTCGGTTATAACGCTATCGCCCTCCACAATGAGAATAGGCGTGAAGCTAACGTCGCTTCCTTCGTGAACACCGAGGAGTTCAACGTTGAGGATCTGTCCTTGCGAAACCTTTTCTTGTTTACCACCTGTTGTGATCACCGCATACATAGGTGTAACAGTGTACCCTCGCTAGAGAAGAGATGAGTCAAAAATTATGCCTCTTCCTTCACAAGTTGGACAAACTGTGGAAAAAGACTCCACAAGACCCTCTGAAACCCTCTGTCTTGTCATCTCAACCAGTCCCAACTCCGACATGTCGAATACCTGAGTCTTGGTCTTATCGCGAGCTAAGGCCTCACGGAATGCGCGCATCACGTCCTCCTGGTTGGCCTTGATCATCATGTCTATAAGGTCGATGACGATGATACCGCCGATATCCCTGAGACGTAACTGTCTAGCAACCTCCTCTACAGCTTCCAAATTGTTGCGATGGATCGTCTCCTCGAGCGAATGGGACCCCACATTCTTGCCGGTGTTCACGTCTATCACCGTCAAAGCCTCGGTCCTGTCGATTATCAGAGACCCCCCAGATGGCAACCAGACCTTCCTATCAAGAGCCTTGTGAAGCTGTTCGTGCACGTGGAACTGCTCGAACAGTGGCAAAGCCCTTCTCTCGGTGTCATAGAACTCAACCCTGTCTGCCAACTCCGGTGATATTGAAGAGACATACGCCGACACCTCTTCATAAAGCGCGCGGTCGTCGATGATCACTCCGCGATAATTTCGGTTGAACTCCTCGCGAATCACCCTGACCGCAACGGGCGGCTCCTGGTATAGCAGCGCCGGTGCATGCGCCACCCGCGCCCTCTCTTCAATCCGATTCCACATTCCGATCAGATGATCTGTGTCCCGCTTCAGCTCATCCACCGAAGCCCCTTCAGCTGCAGTTCGCACGATCAGCCCAAAACCATCAGGCTTTATCTCGTCAAGTATTCGTCGCAATCTCTTTCGCTCTTCATCGGGAAGCCTTTTCGAAATTCCATAGCTCTCCGAGTTGGGAATCAGAACGAGAAATCGCCCGGGAAGTGAGACCTCTTGAGTAAGTCTCGCTCCCTTGGTCCCGATTGGATTCTTGGTCACCTGGCAAACCACAGTCTGCTTGGGACGCAGCAGTTGTTCGATTCTCACCGTCCTCTGATCAGCGTCCAGGAGGTCCTCGCGCTCGTACCTGACATCGCCTCTATAGAGGACTGCGTTCTTGGGGGTGCCAATGTCCACGAATGCGGCTTCCATGCCAGGCAGGACGTTAGTGACCCTGCCCAAGTAGACATTCCCATCTATAGCGTTTGGGTCAGCCTCAGATTTGGAAACGTAGTGCTCTATTAGTGTCCGTCCCTCGAGCACAGCTATCTGCGTGACCGCGTCATGCACGTGTACGCACATGAGATAACGGCCGACGGGACGACCCTTCCGCTGCTTTCCAAACCGCTGGTGGGACCGCCTAGGTGCCTTGGCATCATCTACTGCGAACTCAGAAATGAACTCATCAGTTCTGTACTGAACAGGACCCTTCGAGAGTATCTCTTCACGCTCTTTGGAGCCAAGAATCCCAAGACGCTTCTTCTTCTCATTCGGAGCAGCTTCCTTCTTATCCTGCGCCGGTGCTCCGACCAATGAGGATCTAAGGCGTCCGATATAACCTGGAGCGTGGGGCGGCACTTGCGCCTGCACCTCTTCTACTACAGCCTTTTCCGGTTCTGCCTCTGCGGGCTTGCGATTAGGCCGCCTCGCAGGTCGCCGCTTCCTTTGTGCAACCGCGGACTCATTCGGCCCAGTCGTAGTTGCTTGAGACTCCACTTCAGGAGTCACCTGAGTCGACTGGCCATCACTTCTCCTGCTAGGCCCGCTGTGACGTCGCCTTCTCGGAGTTGCTCCAGTTGAGCTTCTGACCTGGTCCTCTGATGAACCCTGTCCTGCCCTCGCACCATCGTACGAGAGATTCTTCTCTGCCATCCGGCATCACCCTTCTAAATCTTGTCATGTCGGAAGCATGCTCAGAGACAGATCGTTCGTTACTCCAAACAGATGCTGTATCCACGCTGTGAGAAAATGGCGTGCTTTCCGACCCAGAAATCGAGCCATGAAGTGACTCGAGAGATCCTTCCGATGCTGAGCAAGGCGCGCTTTGACAGCCAGAGTTGCTTGCCTCACGTCCGTACACATACGTCGCAAGCGCAAGCAAGCCAAAAAAGTAACCGAATTCGTGCCAATTGATCAGCATTTGCCTTTAAGTCTAGCCGCTATCAAGGTGAAGTGCTTGACGTAGCAGGTCTGATATGAATGATGCTTTTCGGACTAAATCCAAATTGTCCAGGACATCATCAGCCGCCTGGGGTAGTAGTGCTTGTTGTACTCGTAACCGGCGCCGGCCCGACACCGAAATTCGATGTGTTCGAGACCCCTGGCGCCAAATGGGGCACACCAAAGGTGCTCCTACCGACAGGGTGCTGCATCAGGTACTGAAAGATCTGCCGCGCAACTGGAGCCGCTGCACTCGCACCGAACCCACCATTTTTGATAACAACGGCCACAACGTATTGAGCCTTGGGAACCGGTCCGAACGCCACGAACCAAGAGTTCGGCTCCTGTCCAGTGATCGAAGCCGTACCTGTCTTACCAGCCAATGGAAACTTGTTGAAAGGAAACCCCGCGAAGGTTCCGCCTGCGGTTCCAATGGAGCTCTGAACCGCACCTTCAAAGCCGCTAAGCATTGCGGCATGGTCAGCAGGAGACATGGTGACATGGCCCTCTACCACTGGAGCAAACTTCTTGACCAATTTCCCGGAAGCGCTCACTATTCCGCTTGCTATTTGCGGCTTGTACCTTGTGCCGCCATTGGCAAAGGTGGCATATGCGTTGGCCATCTGTATTGGAGTGATCAGGGTTTCACCCTGACCGAAAGCCATTTCAAGCTGGTCAGCGGTATACCAAGTATCGAACGGGTAGGCCTTGGGGTACTCTTTATGTAGAAGTGCCCTAGTGGCAGGCGAGTCCACCAACCCTGCTACCTCACCAGGAAGGTCAATTCCGGTGGGCTGTCCCCAACCATAGGAGTTAGCGACCTGTTGGATGGGAGCCTGACCGTATTTGTTCTGATTTGCGTAGAACATGTATCCAAGGTTGTAAAAGAAGACGTCGTCTGAGGCGGCCAACGCCTTAGTGATATTCAGTAGACCTAACCGCTCTCCTCCGGAGTTGTGAAATGAACACATTCCAGAGGTGCAGTTCGGAATGGTGAAAAGGCCGGTGTCGTAGTAGTAGTAGTTCGGGGTGATTAGCCCGGTCTTCAAAGCCGCGGTCGCTGTCGCCAGTTTGAAGGTCGAACCTGGAGTGTACTCACCTGCGATGGCCCTATTAATCAGCGGGTAGTTCGAACTGGGAGAAGTCAGGACTTTGTACGCGGATGTAGTTATTCCTCCAACCCAGACACTTGGATTGTAGGTAGGAAACGAAGACATAGCCAGAATCTTGCCGTTGTTGGGATCCTCCACAACTGCGGCTCCAGTCAGCTGCGGATAGTACATGTGGAAATAGGGGTCGTACTTGCCCGACAGCTGCTTGATTTCGCCCGCCAACGCCGTGTCCACCTCTTGCTGAAGCCCCAGATCGAGGGAAAGCTCGAGGTTATTGCCAGGGACCGGAGCAGTCTGACTCAGCGTACCGACCACTTGTCCAAAAGCATTTACCGAGAGCTTGGATACCCCTGGCTTTCCCCTCAAGTACTGTTCGAAACTGAGCTCCACGCCCGACTTGCCTATCTGGTCGCCTGGCTGATACCCCTGTTTGGAGAGTGTTTTCAACTGTGACTGCGAAACCTGGCCGACATATCCGAGTACCTGCGCGGCCGTCGTTCCCTCCGGGTAGACCCGTTGAGTGGTGAGCTGGTACGAGACCCCGGGGAACTGGGACTGATGCTCGGAAATATATATAATCTTGGCTTTCGACACTCCTTCGGCAATAGGAACCGGCTCGTAGGGGGAGTACGCCAGATTGCTCAATGAACTCTTGATGGAACTGACCGAAACGCCAAGCAGCTTGGAAAGATTGGTGATTACCGAGGGGTGCTGGGTTGCCACCTGGGGCGACAACGTGACAGACTCGATCACTTTGTTCCCAACCAGAAGATTCCCATTCCGGTCGGTGATGAGCCCCCTTGGAGCAGCATCTACGACCTCACGCACCTGGTTTGCTACCGCCTGTGCCTTGTAGCTGGTACTTTGAAGTACCTGCAAGGCATAGAGACGGGCAAACATTGCAGAAAAGATCGCAGCTACGGCAAAACCGATCGCCCTTACTCTGGCTCGATCACTCGGACCTCGAGACCTCTCTCTATTGAACGTGCGCTTAGCCAAAAATACTCCTCGAAAGAAGCGCTATGAAATCCGATAAGTCTAGCGCCGAATAACCGGTGGTCGAGAGGCCAGTTCCCTTGACGAGAACGCCCAGTTCGCAAGACGAACCATAAACACCGACAACACGGCATTCGTTATAGCAACCACCAATACGACTTTAACCAAATGTATGTGAAGAAGTTGGCCGAATCCAAGCAGCCGGGAAGCTATCTCGTAGCCCAGCTCTCCCGCCGCGCTCAAAAGCGAAGCCAGAGCCGCATTTATTGTCCATGGGCCTATGAACGAACCCTTTTCAGTCTGCCCAGCAATATATCCGATGATGCTATAGACAAGGGCCGACAACCCAAACGGCGTGAGCAAAAATCCATCCGAAAGAAGCCCAACCACAAAACCTATGACAGCTCCAGCCTCTCTCCCCTCGCTGAAACCGGCACAGATCACTAAAAGCAGCGGAAGATCGAGATGCACGCCGAAAAACTGTACCGAATCCAGTATCGAATGCTGGAGGACGATCACGGTAAGGATCAGAAGTGCGGATCGAATTACTCGCATTCTCATCATCCGACTCCGCTCGGCAGCCAATCCAGCACCTTCACAAACTGCAGATGTGCCAGATCGACCATTGGAGTAAGTGACACCTGCTCTTGAAGAGAACCTGGATTGGACGAGTATTTAGCTACGCTCCCGACTGGAATATTGGGAGGATAGATACCGCCTTGAAGACCTGAAGTGTAAACCGGCTCACCAATATAAAGAGAGGTGCCGGGATTGACAAGCTCAACTCTAATCGTCCCAAAAGAGCCGGTCCCCACTGCCAAGCCGACCTGATTGGAGGAGCCGAGCGTCACGCCCACAGATGAACTGGGGTCAGAGATCAGCAAGACCGTGGAGCTGGAGTGGGTTACCGATACTACCCTGCCAATAAGCCCAAGGGCGGCGACAACCGGCTCACCGACCTTCACACCCTGTGAAGAACCCTTGTCTATGTTAAGCGTCATCTGCGTATTGGACGGGGAGTAGTTGTCGACAACCCCGCTCACGGACTTCAACCCTTGGGCGAATGGTATGTCGGCTAAGCTCGTCAGCGATTGAACTTCACTCTGAAGGCGATTTGCCATCGCCTCCTTTGTTTTCAAGGTTGAGATCTCGTTCTGAAGTGTCGCATTCTGCCTCTTCAGGGAGGAATAGTCGAAAGCCCCGGCTACGACATCTTCGACGGGGTGAATTACGGAGTTTGCCGTGGAACGGATCGGATCCGTTATGCTCTTGAGAGATTTCTGGAACGCTGCTCCGATAGCGCTACCTTGAGACTTGTAACTGATAGTAACAAGAGAGATGGAAGCCAGGACGAGAGCCAGCAAGGTGACCCTAGGCCTGACGAAGAACCTGCTTACGCCATAATCTCTTGTTGACACTACCGGTTAGAAGAAGAGATTAGCACCCGCTTGAGAGCGTCGAACTCCTCAAGCGTCTGGCCAGAACCATTTACGACGCAGTCAAGCGGATTGTCGGCCACGATGATCGGCATACCTGTCTCTTGGAATATTCTCTTGTCGATACCCGTGAGCAGCGCCCCGCCCCCCGTAAGGACGATCCCCTGTTCCATGATGTCCGCTGAAAGTTCAGGTGGCGTATTATCCAGCGTCACCTTTACGGCATCCACCACTGCTGCAATCGGCTCCTCTATCGCCATACGAATCTCCTCGGTCGAAACCAGGATAGTTTTTGGCAATCCTGTTATCAGGTCACGGCCGCGAATCTCCGCCTGAAGCTCCTCTTCAAGCTCCACCGCCGAACCAAGTGCTATCTTGATCTCCTCTGCGGTGCGCTCACCAAGAGCCAGACTGTATTCCTTCTTGATATAGGAGATGATCGCCTGGTCCAGCTCATCTCCCCCGATTCGAACCGAGCGACTGGTCACTATGCCTCCAAGAGAGATGACTGCGACCTCAGTGGTGCCTCCACCGATGTCGACGACCATGTTCCCCGTGGGTTCATGTATTGGCAGGCCGGCACCAATTGCCGCTGCCATCGGCTCCTCGATGATGTAAGCCGGCTTTCGTGCACCTGCGTATTCGGCAGCTTCCTGAACAGCCCTTTGCTCGACCCCGGTTATCCCTGAAGGCACGCAGATCACCATGCGCGGCTTTCCGTATCTGCTGTTGTGCACCTTCTGGATGAAGTATCGAAGCATCCGCTCGCAGGTCTCGAAGTCTGCAATGACGCCATCCTTCAGTGGACGTATGGCCTGGATGTTCGAGGGAGTACGCCCAATCATCCGCTTGGCCTCGGCACCGACTGCGAGCGGGCGGCCATCTCTCGTGTTTATTGCCACCACGGAAGGCTCGTTCAGAACGATTCCCTTTCCCCGCACATAGACCAAGGTGTTTGCAGTACCCAAGTCCACAGCCATGTCCCTGGCTGGAAATAAATTTATAAACGATCTTGATTTTGCCATTTAAAGACCTCCGATTGGAAGGCGAAATCAACCCATGTGAGAGAGAAGTAAACGAAGTCTAGTCGGCAACCTAGTCTATTTACCGAAAGAATATTCCCAACTCTCTCGAAGCAGCTTCTGCCGAATCCGACCCATGTACCAGATTTTCTGCCACTGAATAACCCAAGTCGCCTCTGATCGTCCCTGGCGCCGCTATTGCAGGATCAGTGGCTCCCATCATCACTCTGACGATCGCCCAAGTTTCTTCAGGTCCCGAAACCTCCATAATTACCGATGGAGAGCGAGTTATGAATTCAACCAGCTCATTGAAGAATGTCCTGCTCGCGTGCTCAGCATAATGCATCTTTGCGGTCTCTTCATCGATCCTTCGGAGCTCAAGACGGGAAATCTTAAGCCCTTTCCGCTCTAGCCGGCTGATGATCTCACCGACATGGCCACGCTCAACTGCATCGGGCTTGCATATAACCAGTGTGCTATTCACGCCGGATAAGGCTAGTCGGTAGCAACTATAAGATTCACCGGGGGACGTTCACTATCTGCTCAGGTTTCTCCTATTTCCTGATCGCCTCAAACCGTTCCCTGGCTTCGGCAACGGTATAAATGGAACCACAGACAAAAACGCCCTCGTCATCCTTGCAGCCAGCGACCGCTGCCTCCAGGGCATCCGAGACGGTCTCGAAAACCTGGCACGAGAGCTGAGCCTTCCTCGCCCCATCTAAGATCTCTTCCACCTCCATCGCCCTCGGCGATCTAGTCTTGGATATGAAAACCGATGACACATTATCGCCGCGAATCGCCAGGAACATCTCCTCCGCATCTCGGCCTAGCAGCATCGATACCACGAGGTGCCATTTGGCGACGGTGGAGAAATCACTAAGAAGACTCTCTCTTGCGCTTGACATGCCTGCCGGATTGTGCGCGGCATCAAGTACAACTAGAGGAGACCTCGACACGACCTCCATCCGTCCCGGCGAGGTTACACGTTCGAACGCCGCACCGACCACATCGAGATCCAGCGCACGCCCAAAGAACTCCTCGACCGCGCTGATAGCGAGGGCCGCGTTCAAACCCTGATGTGGACCGAATAACGGCATAAAGATCTGGTCATAGATCGCGTGCTTGGTTCTCACGCCTATCACTCTCCCGCCTATTGCCTGAGAGTTCGAGCGAAGCTGCAAGTCTTGACCGAGGATCGACTCCCCGCGGTTGGAGCGTGAGAGGAAGACCTCCAGAAGCTCAATCTGGTCCACTCCGATCACGACCGCTGAAGACGGCTTGATTATCCCAGACTTCTCCCTGGCTATATCCGACAGCTCTGGACCTAAGATCTCCACGTGG
>JAJZIP010000222.1 GCA_021810525.1 Actinomycetes bacterium
CGTGTCCATCAGGTGTTGGGGCTATGCCCACGATCTGGGCCGCGAGCCGAACCTGGGCCATCGAGCCGTAAAATCCGGCGTCACCAAAGGTGAATACTCCGCCGTCAGCTCCAACAAGCCAGTAGCCGTGTCCATCAGGAGTTGGGGCTATGCCCACGATCTGGGCCGCGAGCCGAACCTGGGCCATCGAGCCGTAAAATCCGGCGTCACCAAAGGTGAATACTCCGCCGTCAGCTCCAACAAGCCAGTAGCCGCCCTGATCGGGAGTCGGGACCATTCCGACCACCCGAGCGGCAAGACCATGCCCACCCATCGATCCGAAGAATCTCGACTGACCGAAGGTGAATACTCCGCCGTCAGCTGTGCAGACCCAGTAACCAGCTCCGGGTGCAGCAACGGTATAGACCGCGACTCCACCTGGGGTAGTGGTGATGGTGTTCGGGCTTGTAACGACTGAGGTGGCACCGTTGATCCAGATGCCATAGAAGCTGCCGGAAATGGTGTTACCCGTTATAGTAACGTCTTTGAGCACTGGACCGGAAGAGGGACCCACCGGAGTTGCCTCCACCACAATCGCGGCGGACCGAGGCGGCCCATATGAGGGAAGCCAGTCGTTACCGCTCAGGGTATTGCTCGTCACCGTCACACCGGACATGGTGCTTCCGGTTCCATTGGAGTCGAGAATGATTCCCGAAACTCCCTGATCACTGATGGAGTTGCCGTTCAAGGTCATGCTTGAAACCGTTGTGCCTGGACGGTTGGTAGATATTACAACTCCACCAATCACTGGACCGTGGGGCCCAATGGTCTTGGTTCCGGTAAGCGTATTGGAGCTGACTGTACCGCCAGAAACTCCCGCCGAGGCATTGTAGGCCGCGAAGACTACCGCATATCCTTTGTAATTGCTATTGACGGTGTTATTTGACACAAGATCATTGTTTGCTTGGCTCAAAGAACCTGGAAGCGGTGCTCCGGGATCGATCGGCCCGTCGTCAGTTACTGAAATCCCGCCGTCCGCATAGTTTCCGGTTACAGTGTTACCGGTCACCTTAGAGTTCGAACTTCCCACGAGTTGAATAGCCTTATTTTCTAAAATTCCAGTAGTGGGGTTGACACCGTTAGCCTGGACGGTCGAATTCGAGATTGTAATGCCGCTTGCATTTTGAACGAAGATACCGTGATCATTCGCTCCAAATACGTTAACTCCAGTGATCGTGATTCCCGAAGTGCCTGGCGGAACGTAAATACCGACATCGCAGCCCGTGGCATTGACAGTACTGCCGGTAAGGTTGGAAGTAGCTACGACCGCCGCCGTAAGGCCTGTGGTCCCAGCGGAAACGCAAGTCGCTGCATTGGCAGATTCTGCGCCGAGCACGACCACTGTCCCACTAACGCCGAAAACGAGAACGGTCGAAAGAACCGCCCTAGCCAATCGTGTAGCCTTTCGGCACTCTTTGCATAATGCGAAAATCATGGCTAAGCCTCCTTCGCATGCAAGAACAGCTAAGGAAAGCATGTCAGTCCTGCGCTGCAAACCAAGACCCAACCAAGCGTCTGCTAGCCCAAAAGTTTCAGGTGATCTCGATCTCGTCCCGGTCGACTTCCTTTCGCCCGACTGCATGCAATTCTTGCAGGCCCAGCCATGATAGATCAATTGTAAGGCTTCAAACAATAGTGATTACACGGGCTGTTGCTGCGGACTCCATCCAACACCGGCCACCAACTGAGTCGCCTCGCCGCACGACTGCTCGATTACCGCCACCCCGGCCAGTCCTGCGGACTTTGGTACCGAGATGCCACGGTGTAATATACGTTTAATGAATCACTCCAGTTTTGGCAGCCCGGACCAATTCACCGGGAAAAACCCAGCCATCAGCATAGCTAACAGCCCGTTTGGCCAGCTCGACTTCTCTCAAGCTCCGCTCACATTGGCCTGGGAAGTCACGAGGGCTTGTCCACTTCACTGCGTTCACTGCAGAGCTGAAGCCCAGCCACACCGAAATCCAGATGAACTCACCACAGAGGAGGGCTTCGACCTAATCGACGACATAGCAGAGATGGGAACCAAAGTTCTTGTCATCACAGGTGGAGATCCACTGGCTCGGCCAGACATTTACACCTTGCTCACTAAGGCCGTATCGACGGGCATGTACATCGGATTCTCTCCATCGGTAACAGCTCGATTACGCGGCGATGCTCTCGATCGAGCGAGTGAGATCGGAGTAGGTACAATCCATATAAGTTTGGATGGAGCTGGACCGAAAACACATGATCGCTTCAGAGGCATCCCGGGCCACTTTAAAAGAACCATGAGTGCAATTGGCCACGCCGCTGAACTGAGTCCGAAACTCCAGGTGGCAACCACTGTATCGAGACACAACATCACCGAGCTTGACTCCATTGCAAAGCTTCTTGAAGGCCTGACGGACAGCTGGACACTGTTCTTTTTGGTCGCCACAGGGCGGGCAGACGCCAAAGACATGCTTTCTCCCGTGGAAGAAGAGCAAGTGCTACGCTGGCTTGCATCCACGGAGTTTCCCTTTTACGTCAGGACCGTCGAAGCACCGCAGTATCGCAGAGTCAGAGCTCAAATGGGGCTACCGGTTGCGCCAGGCGTTACCGACGGAAACGGGTTTTGCTTTGTATCTCACGTAGGTGACGTACAGCCTTCGGGCTTTTTGCCGAAGACTGCAGGAAATGTGCGCACCCATCCGGTTTCCTTCTGGTATAGGACCAGCGAGTTGTTCACCTCGCTGAGAAATCCCTCATTGCTCGGCGAGCCATGCGGTTCATGCACGTTCGCAACGATATGCGGCGGAAGCCGTGCCCGTTCCTGGGCGTATGATGGGGATCCGCTAGGTGGAGATCCCACATGTGCGTTTGGTGCTTCGGTCTCGCATCGCGGAACCCGAAAACACTCGTCATATTGACAGGATGATATATCGACCAGCGGAGCAGCTTTGTGGGCAAAAACTTTGATACTGCAAACTCGCGGTTCTGCAATGCCATCCGGCTAGCAGGTTTCGGCTGAATCCGAAAGGATTGCTGACTGAAGAGCATCACGATTATGCAATTAGCCAGTCCCTAACGATAGGCTAGGAGCGCTGGGGACTTTGAAAGGAGTCGAGAATGATTCAAAAGGTTGGCGTGGTTGGTTGTGGACTTATGGGATCTGGTATCGCCGAAGTTGCCGCACGCCGTGGGCTTGACGTAGTAGTCACGGAAGGAGACGAAGCCAATCTTGCTCGTGGACGCTCGCGAATTGAAAGTTCTTTAGCCCGCGCTCTGAAAGCGTCAAAAATAAACCAAGAACAGCTGGAGAGCACTCTCTCCAAGATCCGCTACGACGTAGACCTTGGCGCCCACTTCGACCGCGAACTGGTGGTTGAGGCGATAGTGGAGGACGAAGCAGCTAAGGTTGGCATCTTCACGAACCTGGACAAAGTCGTCGAGAACGCCGACGCTATCCTTGCCTCAAACACATCATCAATCCCCATCATGAAACTCGGCGTCGCAACAAGCCGACCCCAGCAAGTAATTGGAATCCACTTCTTCAACCCGGTCCCGGTACTTTCGTTGGTAGAACTCGTGACGTCTCTTCTGACCTCCGAAGAGGTCGCTCGTCAGGCAGCGGAATTCGCTTCCCAGTCACTCCAGAAACACGTGATACACTCCAAGGACCGCGCAGGCTTCATCGTCAACGCTCTGTTGATCCCTTATATATTGTCAGCCATCCGAATGATGGAGTCCGGATTTGCCACCGCTGAGGACATTGACACCGGCATGGTCGAGGGTTGCGCACACCCGATGGGACCTCTTGCGCTTTGTGACCTGATTGGACTTGACACGACAGCTGCAGTGGCAGAGTCGCTCTACCACGAGTTCAAAGAGCCGCTTTACGCACCACCTCCACTTCTGTTGAGAATGGTTGATGCCGGCCTGCTTGGCCGCAAGAGTGGACGGGGATTTTACGAATACAAACCTCGTTGATCCCAGGAGCATGGACCAACAGCCGCTATGTTTCGAGAAGATACGGTACGGCCTTAGCATTGGCTCTTGCCCACCAGCTGCAAGCCGCCCTTAATCGGCCTATGCCAGCCAGTTGCAAAACCATGGTGCTCTCGGCGGAGACCAAGCTGACCATTCCAAAACGCCCGACAAGGTTGGACTTCCATGCTCTTGAATGCACTGATTCCCTGAAGAATCAGGGAATCAGTGCATCACTTTAAAAATACTGGCCCATCGATTGAAATCCGATATAAAGGATCCAACCATATCGAACTAGATTCGGTAGGCCGCTATCCCTGTCAACGCCTCTCCAATGACAAGCGTGTGCATTTCGTGCGTGCCCTCATAGGTGTAGACCGACTCGAGGTTAGACATGTGGCGCATGACCGGATACTCAAGTGTGATGCCGTTCGCTCCAAGAATGCTGCGACATTCCCTCGTGATAGCCAGCGCCTGCCTAACGCTGTTGAACTTGCCGATGCTCACTTGCTCCGCACGCAGCGTACCTTGCTCCTTCAGGCGGCCGAGGTGAAGAGCCAGAAGAAGGCCCTTACCAAATTCAACGGTCATGTCGGCATATTTCTTCTGCGTCAACTGGTATGCCGCAATCGGGTGATCGAACTGAACCCGCTCCATCCCATAACGGATTGCCGTTTCCAAACTGTCCCTTGCAGCTCCAAGTGCTCCAAATAGGATTCCAAACCTGGCCTCGTTGAGACACGTCAGAGGACCTCGCAGGCTGGACACGCCAGGCAGAACGGCATCCTCTGGAAGTCGAACGTTGTCCAAAACCAGTTCGGAGGTGATCGAAGCTCGTAGAGAAAGCTTACGATGCACAAGATTTGCGGAAAAACCTGGAGTATTCGTGGGAATTATGAAGCCCCTGATTCCCTCATCTGTCCTTGCCCACACAACAGCGATATCAGCGATGTTTCCGTTGGTTATCCACATTTTGGTGCCATCCAAGACCCACTCATTTCCGTCACGCTTGGCACGCGTGCGCATACAGATCG
>JAJZIP010000223.1 GCA_021810525.1 Actinomycetes bacterium
CCTCTCCCAGCGACCAGAAGAAGGGCCAAGAGTGGCAGAAGCACCGTTGGTGTTTTCCTGCTCAAGTTAGAGATATCGAGCGACGTGTAACTCATGCACCAAAACCCTTTTCAGGCACCCGCTACCTGCCTGACCCGATTTGTCAAATTGGACCGTCAGAGCTGGCCCGGCAAGTCATGGTCTCCAGCACTGTCTCTCTATGGTAACAAACCCTTATCCCAGGTAATCTCGCTGTTTGAGTTTCTAATCGGATACCGTCTCCCTGTTGCGCCATCCATTAGTGGTCTTACGCACAAACAGGTGCAGTGCGCAGTCTTTCTTGAACGAGACACAAGGTCTCGTTGCCCGCGTAACAGCGACATTCGCGTGCTAAGTAGAGTGATTTCTGCAGCGTTAGACCAAGGACCCCTCGGAAAAACGCTCTTGAACATCGTGCTACCCTTTGTAAGCTCATTGAGCGTTCCGGCATCCAAAGGCGCAACTCAGACAACAGTGCCACTTGCCCCTACAACCCGAAGTGCTCCCGTCCGGGCTGAGACCTTTGAATCTATTACATAGTTGCTGAACTTCTGAATCCGGACACTGGTAAGTCGCGAATTATATAGAGCATTGAGGCGGGTAGGCCGATCCATTTTGAATCACCTCAACGGCCGATAGCTTTGAAGATCCTCTGCCAATGGCCTGTTTTCGGAATCGGCCCGAGAGAAGCACGTTTTCCATCGAATCGATGGTTTGTGATTCCATTCATGCAGGTTAATAGCGGTATTCTAAGTAAATAAAGACTTATTGATGAAGGCCTTTTATCATAGCGATCAGCTCTTCTGATTGGTAGCCTTGCGACCTGGCAAAAACAAGGAATTCGTTCAGCTTTGCCAGTACCGCACCTTTCTCTGGCGTGCCAGCGACTGTGATGCCCCTGCCTCTTCGGAACTCGAGCAGACCTTCATCTCTAAGCAGCCGTAAGGCTCTTAGTACAGTATTGGTGTTGACACCCATTACGGAAGCCAAGTCTTTAGCGAGCGGCATGCGCTCACCTGGCTTTGCCTCACCGTCTGCAATCGCTCTTCGAATTTCAGCTGCAACCTGTTTGAATAGCGGCGTAGACCCAAAAGGATCAACCTTGACATCTCTCATGATGCTACTAATATTAGCACTATCAGTATTACGTTGCGAGGGCCGGTATGACGCTGTCTCCATCTAGACCGAAAACACCGGACACTATGGACCCGGAAGCCCTCATAAAAGAGGCGCGTCGGCTCAGACGCAGGCGGTGGCTGATCGGGAGTTCACTGACCTCACTTCTAATTCTTCTCTCTGGACTAGCACTCTTGGCGACAAGGCATCAAGTGGGAAACACAAATACAAATATTGGTAACGCCTCACCTATCTCAATTCCAAAGACGCTGGCACTTGCACCTTTCCCGACCGAGCCTCCTGTGAGGCAACCACCTGTGGTAGCGATTGACGTAGTCGGACCTGGGAAACTGTGGATAGTTGACGGATATGGTATGTTCTTCAGCTCAGACTGGGGGAGTACTTGGAGATATACCCGTCCGCCAAGCCCCGGTGATCCCATTGCCAACTACAGCTCTGTTTCATTTATAAATTCACAAGATGGATGGCTGATTACCGGCGTACCAAAAGGATTGGGAGTAGATCACACCGTAAATGGAGGGAAGAGCTGGAACTCGGCGATACTTCCGATGGTTGCCCCAATAGGACGCATCGGGGACAGTCTAAGCTTTGCCAACCCGAATGATGGATTCGTAACAATTGAACCGTATTCACCATCGGGTGCAAATACTTCAGCCGTCCTTGCTTCGACCAATGGTGGCTCAAGCTGGTCGGTGGTTAACCGTCAAGCTCCAGTCGGTCGAATCAAGTTTGTATCTTCTGCCATCGGCTGGGGCCTAGGTCCCCAGGGAACAGAACTGTACGTGACCCGAGATGGTGGAGTCAGCTGGCAAAAAGTCTCTCTGCCGTTGGGTCAGGGATCAGGTGCCCCCTGGGAGTCACTTACATTGCCAACATTTTTTGGTCAAACTGGGGTATTGCTGGCACAGCCCACATCAGGCAAGGCTCTCGTCGAGATAACCGACAACGGCGGCAAGACATGGAAGCCGCTTACTGCCCCGTTTCAGGCGCAACCGACAGTAGCTCCTGGAGTACTTGGCCCTATTTGTCAAACATGTGTCTCTGTTGGAGCAGAACCGCTTTCTGTACTCAACTCCAGCACTATTGTCTACTGGTCAGGCGGAACGCTGAATCGGACTACGAATGGAGGAAAGAGCTGGACTTCGACCAGCACGAGTCCAGCTTCAGCTGTGATCGGGTCTACGGGCAATCAGGGTGCGTCTGGCCCGCTGCAGTTTTCTTCTCTGCGTAGCGGCTGGGCTATTACCAAGTCCGACTCCTTACTTCTGACTCGTGACGGCGGACTTCATTTCTCAAGCGTGGTTCCGCCATGCCATTCATTCCAGGAGCAAAGCTGTGCAAGCATGGGCCTGAAGGCAAGTCCGTAGAACTGCACACAGGTGTCGTTGGAAAAACCGAGCCTCAATGCTCGACACGATTGCACCGATGGAAACACAGACTCAGTTCATCCGCTCAGCAGTGGCGGAAAGCAGATTTGGGCTAGTTCCCCAGGGGTAGGTACCCGAAGCGCAATACATCATTTTGACTGGGTCATGCGATTGTCAGGGCTGGTCATCATGTGATCTAGGTGGTCGCCACTCGGTCAATAAAGCCTGCTATTCAATGATGACGTGTCATCACGTTTGGGCCACTCAAATGTGAGGCTGACTCAACTTTTCGGCGATTCCTAGAGCTGATCCCGCTGGTCGGGGCCCATTGTTATGTTTGGGTCATCGGCAAGGAGATTTCTATCCCAGGATTTATACTAATCACTTTGTTCGAGACGCTTGCACGACTGGGGAGATGAATTCGTCAGTCAATTCTAAATCAACCTGGACCAGTCAACGGACCTCTCGGCAGTTCGGCCAAGCTTCGTCGACTATGGCGCATCGCGTGAGATCGTGGTGAATGGAGCACGCGAAGTGAATCCTGACCCTCCCGGGAATTCGACCACTTGCTCTGTGACTTAGGCCGCACCAACTGTCATGCCAATGCTTCGCAGGGCTCTTGCTGTCGGCTACTAAAATACTGGTGCTGCGCGAGAGTCCCCCAGGTGGCAATGACTCGTCTGGCCACTGTTTCAAAGATTCCGTTGAGTTCCCACCTTAAACTGGCTTTGCTAAACCGGTTTTTGTTGAGTCCTGTAGCTGACCGTCACAACTATGGAGTTAGCCGGACTGGGCGTCGTCCTTTTTTGTCGCCAACTCTGACCGTGCAAATCTTTGAGAGCACAGACACACGCTCGTGTTACTTTCCCACCACAAAAAGTGACGCTGCGTCACATTTCCGTGAACATCACCGCGTTAAATGCCAGGTCACCATCCATCATTATGTTCTAGACAAAGAGAGTGGCGACAAACTCGAAAGGGGTTGTACCCGGAGGCACATATAACGTAAAGAAGGCCTCACCGCTTGGAGCACTGAGGGTGAGACTTCCCATTCGAGAGTAGCGATAGGGTCAGTAGTCCTGGACCAGTTCTTGGCGTCGTTACGTCTGATGTTGAAGCCGGTCTCTTGGTCAATCTTGAAGGCGTGGCAGCTTACGCTTGGGCCACCGCAATGACCTGAAATGCAGAAACCGCGGACAGCGCGATGACTACGGAGAGAGATGTGAACCACATTCGCTCTTGCACAAGGGCTCGCCTAGTAGTACCCTACCCCTGTAATTTTGCTATTTAGCAAAAACGATACCATACAGTTTGCATCGAGTGGCGATCTAGACGATTAAGGCCTGGTCAGCCCGTTCGAAGCTCACCTTCGGTATCTTCTCGAAACGCTCTGCACCAGCCACCACTCGTCCCGTCATCGCCAGATGCTATGGGCTTCATTCTGCAGAGGCGACACTTCCCGCTGGTCATGCCTTCTTGGTGATCGATTGATCTTAAACTGCGGTTCGAGAGCAGGAATTCATCCACATGAGTGTGAAAAGAGCCCAATTTACTTCCGCTTGGCCAGCACTACAAAGGCTTCGGCTGCTTTTCTGAGCGGCGCCTGAAATCTGCCGCCATGCGCTGGTCTGAATTGATTGGTAGCTTTGGGATACGGCAGCGACCGCAGTTTGCATCGCGAAAAAGACATTTTCTGAGGTATGCACATTCGTAGGAAACTGATCAAGGTTGGAATCTCTTTAGTGGTGCTTGTGGGACTGGCAGGTGGTGGCGCATACACCTACGTCCGGTATCGCTATGGTCAGATTCCCAAGATTCATGGAACCGCAGTGTCACCCATAGGCGCTGCCTCACCGATAGACATCCTTATCGCTGGCACAGACTCTCGGCAGGGTCTGACTGCAGCGCAACAGAAATTGTACGGCAACACGGCGGTTGCCGGGGGAAACCGAAGCGATGCGACAATGATTGTGCGCGTGATACCCAGCTCAAAAAGGATTTCGCTACTGTCTATACCGTATGACACATTCGTTCCGATATACGGTACCAATGGTCCTAACAAGATCAGTGACGCCCTCAATTTCGGTCCGAAAGCACTTGTTAAAACCATCGAAAACAGCATCCACGTACCGATCAATGCATACATCGGGGTGAATTTCAATGGGGTGATGCAGCTGGTGCAATCACTGGGAGGGATAAAGGTCGACTTCCCTTACCCGTCGAAAGACACTATGTCCGGTTTGAACGTTGGAGCAGGATGCCAGGTCCTAAATGGAACCCAAGCGCTAGCGCTGGCTCGCAGCCGGTTCTTCTACTATTACAAGGGTGGCCACTGGCTCTACGACGGCAGCAGTGGTTTCGGCCGCATTCACAGGCAGCACACCGTTATACGCGCGATGATCAACAAGGCCAAGTCGAGCATAGTGACAAATCCGCTTGCACTGAACGCGTTCATCGGTA
>JAJZIP010000025.1 GCA_021810525.1 Actinomycetes bacterium
GCTTTCCGTGCCACCGATATCGAGCGAGCCTGAGTCCCGTCCGGTCCGCCATCGTCATTCCCGGGCGTGGAGCGAATTTCCGGGTGCTTTATAGGGTCGCGCCGTACATCTCGGTCAGGCCCGCAGGGAGGAGTACACATGAGTCTTGAAAAGACGCAATCATGAAAATTTCTTCATAGGTTACCTTTCACGCTATCATTTGCTAACGGTGCGTCCCAATGGCCGTGCTGTGGCCTGGTCCCATCAGATATTTGGTGGGTTCAAGATGACGTTACTGCTCAGTCAGGTCGCATGAGAATAGACCGAATGTTTAGATGGAAAGGGGGATGGGGAAGCGGCTTCCTGATCGGATGTCGCGCCCCTGGCTATCAATGGAAGAAGGACCTCGGACTCGCAAATCCTGGACATTTCTGTCCAATCACGGCCATGTCTTGGTCTGCATCGCTGAGGACCCCGGAATTCGAACCCGCGACATTTCAGACCAGGTTGGAATCACCGAGCGTGCGACACAGACGATCATCGCTGACTTGGTCGAGGCTGGTTATATCCGGCGAACCAAGGTCGGTCGCCGAAACCACTACGAGATCGAACCGAATCTACCGCTGAGACATTCGGTGGAGCAGCCCAACAGCGTCGGCGACCTCTTGGAACTCGTGGCGAGAGTCGAGGCAGAGGCGTCCAGCTAGAAGTCGTCACCGCTTCCGCTCTATTCAAGGACTACCCGACTCTGGATCTGAAGTCGCAGCGGGCCTCTTTCGAGGAGGCCGGTTCTTCGTCTATGTATCCTTTCTGCTTTTTTGTGCGTCTATGAGCTGTTGGAGTTTGGCAAAGGAGGCTCAGATGAAAAGAAGAGTCGGCATTATAGACCAGGCGATTCGAGTTATTGTGGGAATCGCCGCTGTGATTGTTGCGTTGGTCATTGGAGCGAGCACGGCTTGGGGAATCGTTCTCCTCGTGGTAGCTTTGATCTTGTTGCTTACCGGTCTTTCAGGATACTGCCCAATCTATTCCGCTCTCAAGATCGATACCCTGGCAAAGAGTGGGGAGAGTGGTCACCGTATGGCCCATTAGGTGGGAGACCTTTTGAGGTTTTGGTGGTACGTTCTGCTTAGAAGCTCAGGTTGCATATAGTTGTGATTAGATGAATAGCTCAGGGCCACTTTATGGCGGCGACTTCTCCAAGGCGGTTGCCGGTGAGATTCCCTCTTTATACCGCTATGCACTCAGCTTGGTTGGCGACGCCGAAAGCGCCGAATGGCTGGTGAGTGATACGTTGTCGCGGGCTTGGGAGAAATGGGGCTCTTTTCGTCATGAGGCCGGGCTCAAGACATGGCTTCATCGGATTCTTCACAATCTTGCAGTTGACACCGCCAGACGAAAGTCGAGGGAGGTTTCAGTTGGTGAGATCGAGGACCAGTGGCGGGATGATACTTTTAGCGTAGATCCTGAGGTGGTGGTCGAGATGGCCGAGGACCGAGAAGAGCTCAAAGACTCCCTTTTGAGGCTGCCCTTTGCCTATCGGAGCGTAGTTCTGTTACATGATATGGAAGGCTGGAAGCTTACTGAGATTGCCGCAGCCCTTGAGATATCGCTTCCAGCTGCAAAGCAGAGGTTGAGGCGTGGCAGGATGATGCTTGTCAGCGCTCTTTCGGAGGGCGCGGTACGAAGGGCGGCAAACGTGGGTGTGCCGCTTTCGTGTTGGGAAGCTCGAAGCATTGTCTCGGACTATTTGGACGGTGAACTGTCGGGAACACAAAAGGAGCTAAATCTCATAGAGCACCTGGCCCATTGTGCGACCTGTCCACCTCTCTATGCCTCACTGATAGGGGTTAAGACATCGCTCTCCGGTATGAGGGATCCGGACACGGTGATTTCACCTGAGGTCGTGATGAGGATAAGGAGCGCCGGAGCCAGAAAGCCATTTGAATGAGTTGTCATGGCATCTTGTCGGAGCCGACATCTAAATTCTTACGGGATCGGCCCGTAAAATAGCCAAGCTAAGCTATCTACACCAAAGCGACTATTTGATTTGACTCGAGCAATTTGAGGCAGGCTGTCCCGGCTCCTAAGGGCAAGCGGGAAACTGGGTTAGCATCGTCTGGCAAGCGTGAATCCCTATCAGGGTTTGCGGCGCAACTTTGGACGAGAAGTTGTGCCCGCCGGAAGCTAGCCTTCAATTAGCTTCAGATGTGGGGTCTGATCGAGATTTTGGGCGTTCGCACCTTAGATTGTGCGCGACATTGTGGCGGGTCAATGCATCAACAACTTTATTCTCTTTTCAAGTTCAGATCCTCAGGCAAAGTCGGCTCGAACCTGTCCAGGGTTCCTGCGGTATCATAAGGCCTTTGCATGTCTGATGGAGGCCCTGGAGTCGAGAACAACCAGCTGGTTGACGCATCCTTGTATCGGGCCTTGATCTCCGTCAACAGGCTGTTCAGTAGATCTCTGGATCAGTCAGAAGACGAACTCTTTGACGGAATTGTCAATTTGCTGGTGGATCAGCTCGATCTTGCGCTGGCTTTGGTAGCTGTGCTGCCGGAAAACAAGGAGTGGGTCGAGTTTCGCTCTGTTGCCGGGAGTGCAAAGGGATACGTGAACAATCTTCGCGTATCCGCGAGAGATGATGTCAGAGAAGGACAGGGCCCGATCCGTGTAGCGATGAGAACGGGGGAGGTCGTCGTAATCGACATAGATGATGACCAGTTCCTCCCTTGGCACGAGCCTGCCGTTGAGTTTGGCCTTGGAGGTGGAATGGCGGTTCCATTTCGCTTCGCTGACGAGAGCGTAGGCGTCCTCTGCCTGTACTGGCAGAGTCATAAACCGTTTCTCGCACAGCTGCATAACCTGATGGCTCAACTTGGAGCCGACCTCAGTGACTTTCTCCGGCGCCAGTACGAGCACGTGCAGCTGTCGCGGTTGCGAGATTATCAAGAGGCTGCTGGGCAGCTTCTCCATAGGCTCCTTGCCATACCTGATCCATGCACGGCCTTCGGGGAGGCAACTAATATCCTTACGGAAAAGACCGACGCAATGGGGGCGTGGGTCTCGGTCCCAGATGGAAACCACCTGAGAACGGTGGCGGGCCGGTGCAAGGAAACGGTCCTCGGCCTTGGGGCGGACCTCTGGCAGTTTAGACCGAGACTCCTCGACGATAAAAGTCCAGCCTCTCTCTCAGTTGCTGCGAGAGCCTTCAGGTCGGGCAGGTCGGTGATCGAGGGCGAGAATCGTAGCCATCACCTCAGGGGACTGAAGACCGTGTACTCCTCGCTTGCTTTCGTTCGTGTTGCTGGGGCATGGCCCATTGTGGTCTCAGGCAAACCCATAGCCGTGCTCGTCATGGTCAGCGATGACGCGGAATACTTCAGCCCAGTGCTCACAGCGCTGTTGGAGCAGTTGATCGATGGTCTCAGTATTGCCATTCAAAACTTCGAAGCGCAGGCTGAGGCTAGGCGAATTTCGCGTGTGTATCAGGCTCTCCTTACCGAGGGCGACCTGCTCCTCGCAGCCCAAGAGGAACATGAGTTCCTGACGCAAGCCTGCACCAGGCTCCTCGAGTCAGGCCTCTATAGAACGGTCTGGATAGGCGTTCAGAACGAGAATGGGCATCTGGAACCGCTCGTTTCAACCGGAGAGAAGACCTCTGAACTCGACGTTTTGGCGAGAACGGCTTTGGGCCAGAACGACGCCCGGACAGCCAGTGAGAGGGCGGTGATCTCTGGAGGGACCGTCGTGGTACGGGACTATGTCAATGATCCCAGCAATGCTCATTGGGCGGCGATCGCAGAGAGTAATAACTGGCGCTCGTCCGTCTCTATCCCAATTGAACGTCACGGCAAGGCGTGGGGTGTGCTGAGCGTACTGAGCGATCGCTTGGACGGCTTCTCCGAGGACATGGTGGAGCTGCTCTCTCGGATCTCTCAGATGATCTCGCACGGCTTGAGCGAGATCGACCTGAGAGAGGAGCTCAATAGCGAGCGTGACAAGCAGTCGTGGTTGGCGTCGCACGATCCGCTGACGGGGCTTCCGAACCGGCGTGGTCTCGAAGACCATATTTCGGAGGCAATCGCCCGTAGTAAGCGGCATGGGACGATTCTGGTAGTCGGGATGCTTGATCTGGATGACTTCAAGGACGTCAATGACACCTACGGGCACGATCTCGGCGACACGGCGTTAAGGGATCTTACAGGGTCCCTTAGGGATTCACTCCGCCAGACTGATCTCCTCGCCAGGGTGGGCGGAGATGAGTTTGTTCTCGTCTTGGAGGATGTCCGGCGTATTTCGGACCTTACCAAGATTCTTCAAAAGGTTGAAAGCGTTCTGCACTCTCCGCTGGTTCTGCCGGACGGAAACTTCGTGATTGTGGGCGGGAGCTTGGGCCTCTCTGTTTGCTCGGGTGACGCTCTTACGCCAAACGAACTCCTTCATAGCGCTGACCAGGCATTATATCTTCTAAAGAGCAGGAAGGGTCGCAGAACCAGAGCATGGGCGTTTCACTCTCCGGATGACCCGGACGGAATTTCGACCTATCCGCGTCTGATTTCCGACGCAAGATCTGCTGAGGACGGCGGCGACATTGCGAAGCTTATACATTCAGATGGCCTCCAGATTCTCTACCATCCGGTAGCCGATCTCTCGACGGGAGAGATAGTTGGAGTGGAGGCGCTGGCAAGACTGGTCTCTCCAAAGGGGATTGTGCACATGCCCCGGGAGTTCATGGCCGATCTCAGTCTCGAAGATCAGAAGGTGCTCACATTGAGAGTGCTCTCCGTGGTAGATGGCGAACTGAGCCGACTCGAGCAGGATGGCTTCAGACTCTGGTGCTCGGTCAACATCGCATCCGATCTCATCATGTCTGACGCCAGTCTGGCCGAGCTCTTGAAGGCATTTTCAACGTCGCAGCTGGGACCGTCCCGGATAACTCTTGAGGTTCTTGACGGCGTCAGATTCCTGTCGACACCCGATGTCGGGGGCCGAATAACAGCACTGAACGAACTAGGCCTTGACCTGGCACTCGATGACATTTCCACCAGCTATTCCTCTTTGCTGCGAGTTCAGGAGCTGCCGCTGAGCAAGGTGAAAGTGAGCCAGGAGTTCGTTCGCAATCTTGCGGCTCAGCCAAACGGTTTCCGTTTTTTGGTCGCCATGTTGGAGCTCTCTCGCCGTCTGAACATGGGTTTCGTGGCAGAAGGAGTGGAGACTCTTGGCATTCTCGATGCGATGATTTCTCTGGGTGTGGAATATGCGCAGGGTTTTGCGATCTCACCTCCGCTTACCTTTAGCAACTTCAAGGCATGGCTTCCAAGCTTTCGGCTAGATGTCGGCCTTGCCCGTCCTGAGACGTTGCTTGGCCTGTATGCACTTTTCGTTCGCGATTCGTTCGGCTATTACCAGCGGCTGGTTACAGGTCTCGAGTCAGCGGACATTGGCAGTTGTTCTGGAAAAGGGTACCTGAAGAATCTCGGATTGGAGGGTGGCGGGCTAGGCAAGGCCCACGACGCGTATCACGACGCCCTTGAGAAATTCCAATCCGCCATTGGTACAAAGCCGAACCCCTATCTGAGGATGGTCGTAGAGGCCAGGGAACGGATCAGAAAGCTGATTCTCGAGGAGCTCGACATCTCTTCCGCTTAGGCTCGCCAACCATCTTCCGAGGGTTTTACTTAGAGCCAGCGTCGGCCTCTCGAGCTCGGTCGAGGTGTGCCGGTACCGGTTTAGGTGCCGATGGCGGGTAACGGTCTCAAATCGGGCACCTGGGATGTTTCCCGCGACTACTCTTGTACTTGAGCAGCACTTCGACAATGTGTAGCGCCTCTGAACTCGGGAGACCTGAACTGCAATGTCAATCAAGGTGGGCACCGACATTATGGAGATCGACCGATTTCGAAAGGCGTTGGAACGTCGGTCCCGACTGAAAGAGAAGCTCTTCACTGTGGACGAGGTCGCCTACTGCGAGTCAAGAGCTGATCCAGCCCAACACTTCGCCGTCAGATTCTGTGCCAAGGAGGCGTTTTCGAAGGCGCTCGGAACCGGAGTCAGCAAGTTTTCCATGTCCGAGGTCGAAGTCGTCCGAGATGAGCGGGGCAAACCAGGCATTGCACTTTCGGGCCGAGCCAAAGGCGTTGCAGAGGCTCTTGCTGCAAAGGGAATGGACTTGTCAATGTCGCACAGCGATCTCTTTGTCATTGCGGTAGTTGTAATCGAGACTTAGGAAATGTGTTGCGATGATCCCCATCTACAGACAGAGCGACATCAAGGCTTTTGACGAATCACTTGCGGCCCAGGGGCTGCTTGAAGAGGCGATTGCGCGGGCCGGCTATTCGGTCTTCGCACTGGCATCGGAGCTTTTGGACGGCTTATACGGCAAGAAGGTTACGGCCATCTTCGGACCGGGGAACAACGGACGTGATGCACTAGTTGCGGCAGGACTGCTGCGCCGAGCCGGAGCCGTTGTGAGCGAGGTGCGTTATGGTTCAGAAGAGTACTTCGACGAGGTGAGCTACTCCGAAGTTGATCTCGTGATAGATGGCTGCTTTGGAGTAGGATTGAGCAGAGCGTTCGAGCCACCGCCCATTGGACCGGACACGGAGGTTCTGGCGGTCGACGTTCCATCGGGTCTCGACGGAGATCACGGATTCGTCCTCGGTTCAGCGGTTCGCGCGAACTCGACCCTGTGTCTGTCTGGACTCAAATTGGGACCTTTGCTTTCCGAAGGACCTGAGTTATGCGGCGAACTCTACGTCAGCGAACTCGGTTTGGGCGACCTCGGCCTGCCCGGTTCCAGGGAGTTTCTGATAGAAGATGACGACCTGGCTTTGCTTGCCTTTGGGAGAAAGAGCAGGGATCACAAGTGGAGCCACTCGGTCGCGGTGATAGCCGGCTCGCCGGGCATGGACGGTGCGGCCCATCTTGTATGCACCTCCGGTTACCACGTGGGAGCGGGCATCATCCACCTGTACACCAACACGGCTGGTCAGGCGGGCGACTATGGCGTCGAGACGGTGGTCCATTCGGTTGTATGGACCGATCTTGACGAAGACGGCAAGGGAGAGTTCTTTCAAGGCTTGGCAGAGAGGTTCAAGGCGCTCGTGATAGGTCCCGGACTGGGTCGCGGGGAAGAGGTTGAGGGAATTGTCAAGGCGGCAATAGAGAGTGGGCTGAGGTCGGTGATCGATGCAGATGCCATCTCGGCAATCCCGTCAGTCGACTGGCTTTCGCGCCTCATAGGAGCCGATCATCCTGGAATCGTACTGACGCCTCACACGGGAGAGCTGAAGGGGCTGTTGGAACGCTCTGGCGGTACGTTCTTCAGCGATTACCTGAACAAAGACCTGTGCAGCTTTGCTCGCGAATTTGCGAGCGAGACCGGAGCTGCATTGCTAGTCAAGGGAGGACCCACTGTGGTTGCTTCTCCGGAAGGGAGCTGTTACCTCACGACCGCTCCCAACGTTTCTCTTGCGGTGGCGGGGAGCGGCGACGTCCTCTCTGGAATGATCGGTGCCGCCCTTTCATACGAAGGCGACATCGCTGAGCTGGCGGCCTTGACAGCACATCTGCATGGTCTTGCAGGTCGTTCTCTTTCGAAAGGCCCTTCGGGCGAGCTGGCCCGAAGGGCGAGGAAGATACTGCTGCGGCTCGAGGACTCTAAAGGCCCGGCCTTCGAGAGGAATTTTTCCAAACCCACGCCCATAGATGGTAATCTGGTTGCTAGTCCCTATTTACTCAAGTGCCGCTCCTGACGCCTGGTGTAGCCTTGTTGGTTGTGAGAGAGCGGAAAGTTCTATTTGGATGATTCGAGCGAGATCACGGCCGGCATGGGCCGAAATAGATGCTGAAGCCTTGGTGGCAAATGCTCGTCTAATGGAGGGTGTAATTGGGTCGGCGAAGCTGTGTGCCGTAGTCAAGGCCGATGGATATGGGCATGGTGCAGTCGTAGTCTCGAAGATCCTGGAGTCCAACGGCATCGATCGCTTTGCGGTGGCACACGTGGACGAAGCGATAGAGCTGCGTGAGGCTGGGATCTCAAGCCCCATCCTGTGCCTGTCGGAGCCGTCTTACAGCGCGATTGAAGGAGCGTTGGAGCACAGGGTAACCCTGACTCTCTATACCAAAGAGGGTATCGATGCGCTCGCTCGGGAGGCCAGAAGACTCTATGAGAAGGGCCTCATCCGCGACCCTAGGGCTGGGTATCACCTCAAAGTTGACACCGGAATGCATCGTGTGGGCGCGGATCCGAAGGAGATCTCCGAGATAGCCGAGCACGGGCGGGAGGTCGGTCTAACTTTGCGCGGTTTCTGGACACACATGTCCGTCGCCGACGACCCGCCTGAGGACGGCCGGGACGATTTCACAAAATCGCAGATCCGTGTCTTCGAGTCCGCGAAGAACGGGCTCTTTGCACGAGGCTTCACTCCCAGGCTTCATGTGGCCAATTCGGCAACCGGAGTCAACTACCCACACGCACGCTACGACATGGTGAGGTCGGGCATAGCGCTTTATGGCTGCTCTCCCTCGCCAAAGACACAGATATCAGGCCTTCGCCAGGTGATGTCTCTCAAATCCAGGGTGACCTATCTGCGCACAGTCGGCGCTGGCATGCGGCCGTCCTATGGTAGGCGCAGGCCGACACAGGGGGAGATGACCGTTTTGGCAACCGTTCCATTGGGATACGCCGATGGAGTGCCGAGAGCCCTTTTCGATGCGGGGGCAGAAGTGCTGATCAAGGGCAAGCGACGTCAGCTGGCCGGCATGGTGACGATGGATCAAGTTGTGGTGGATTGCGGAACTGATCTTGATGTAGCGGTCGGTGATGAAGTTGTATTTCTCGGATCTCAGGGTACCGAGTCAATCACCCCTGACGAGTGGGCAGCCTTGCTGGGTACGGTCAATTACGAGGTCGTGACCAGGATCGGGTTCAGGGTTCCCCGCATCCTCGGATCGGATGTAGATCGGGTCATAGATGGCAGAATGAGCGAAGTGAGGCGTTGACTAGGGTGTTGCTGTGTTAGATGACGCAGCCAAAGCGGAGCGGATTATCAAGATTGCGAACGAGATAGCGGCCTGTCGCAGGTGTCCGCTGCATGAGTCGCGTAGGAACACCGTCCCGGGAGCCGGCAGCTATGGGGCAAAACTGGTCATTGTCGGTGAAGGTCCAGGCGCCTGGGAGGACGAGCAGGGGCTGCCTTTTGTGGGGAGATCCGGCAAGCTCTTGGATCAGATCATTGATAGTCATGGAGCGTTCAAGCGCTCCGACATATTTATTACAAACGTTGTCAAGTGCCGTCCGCCCGGAAACAGAACTCCGTTACCTGCAGAGATTCTGGCCTGCAAGAGCTACCTGATAGCACAGCTGGACATAGTACGGCCCAAGGTCGTCCTGTGCATGGGCTCGACCGCAACCCAGACTCTATCTGGTCAGCTCGTATCGCTCACTAGACTACGGGGTAGGAACCTTTCTGGGCGCAGCCCAGCGATCGTCGCCACATATCATCCCTCTTATGGCTTGAGGATGGGCGATCCGGTGGTGAAGCTCATGGAAAGTGACTATGCACTTGCTTGCAGCCTCGCGCTAGGAGCATGAAATGCTCAGTTTTGTTCTTGAAAACGTCAAGGATACCAAGTTATTGGCGGAGACGCTGGCCGGACATTTAGGCGAGGGCGACTTGGTGATCTTGAGTGGTGAGCTTGGCACAGGCAAAACGGTCTTTGCCCGCGCTCTCCTCGGGTGCCTTGGAGTGAACGAGGTGGTGACATCTCCAACCTTTGTGCTGGTGAAGAGCTACCAGGGCAGGCTTTTTGTCGACCATGTAGACATTTACCGCGTCGACGATCCCGAGGAACTCTACGTCTTATCCATAGAAGAGCTTCTGGAAGACGGTCATATTGTTGTGATTGAATGGGGCGAGAGGGCCCTTGGCCTTTTTGGCTCCAGCTACGTTCAGATCAGCTTCGAGCGACTGGATACCGAGGTTTCGTTAGAGGATGAGATCTCTGGTGACGCCAAGAGGTTCGTGACTGTGGAGATTGTAGGCCCAAGATTTAGGGATCGCAGAGGTCAGATGGAAGCGGATATGTACAAGATATGGAATGTGGCTTGATGATTCTCCTGGGAATCGATACCGCCACCGAAATGACTTCACTGGGATTGTGCAGATACGGGGAGCCGCCATGGACCGTATCTTTGGGGAATCCCAAGCATCAGCTGGAGCTGATCGGTGTCATGGCCGAGCAGCTGTTCGAGAACTCGGGTATGACAAGCTCCCAGTTGAGTGCCGTGGCTGTCGACGTAGGTCCTGGCCTATTTACCGGCTTGCGGGTTGGCATCTCCTTTGCCAAGAGCCTGGCCGGGGCGCTGGGCATTCCGATTGTGCCCGTGACGTCGCTCGACATCTTGGCGTTCAGCCAGCGGAACTGCCCAAAGACGATCGTATCTGCCGTTGATGCGCGCCGTGGGGAGGTTTTCTACGCAACTTATAGGAAAGTGCCCGGCGGGGGAATAGCGAGACTCAGCGACTACGCCGCCGGATCGCCCGAAGCTGTTGCAACAGAGATCGAGAGCATAGGGGAGACGGTTTTGATGGTAGGTCAAGGGTTTCTCAGGTATAAGGATGCCTTTTCTGCTCTCTCACAGGTCCACTTCGCTGGGAGCGCAGTAGCCTATCCCCTGATCAACATGCTCTTCGAGATTGCATTTCCCTTGACCTTCTCTGAAGAGTTTGTTCCTGCAGAGGCCGTCGATGTCGTTTATGTTCGAGACGCGGATGCCAGGGTGAACTTTGAGGTTCGGCGGGCTCTTCGAAAAGACAGGTAGGTTTGCGGATGAGCGAACTTCAAAAGCCAGATGTGGGCCGGTTTCTCAGTTTGCTGGAAGTCGTACCGATGCGCAGGAAGCACCTCGATCAGGTGATGGACATAGAGCGAAGGGCCTATCCGAATCCATGGTCCCGATCGATTTTCGAGAGCGAGCTTTCTCAAGGGGTAACGAGGTCCTACATCGTAGCTCTCCATGGACGGGTGGTGGTCGGCTACTGCGGAACCATCTACGTGATAGATGAAGCCCACATTACCAACATCGCAGTGGATCCGGACTTGCATCGCATGCACATAGGCACCAGGCTGCTCTGCGAGATGGTGCGGCGTGCCTGGGACAGAAAGATCAGGGCCATCACTCTAGAAGTGAGGGTCTCCAATCTCAAGGCTCAAAGGCTTTATCAGAAGTTCGGTTTTCAGCCGGCCGGCGTAAGAAAGGGCTACTACCAAGAGAACGGCGAAGATGCCCTCATAATGTGGGCCTATGACATCGATAGTGCTGAATACCACGAGAGAATTCTTAACATCGAGGCCAACGCGGGAATTGACTTAGAAAGTGGAAGGCGGCGAAGACACTTATGGGGTTGAACTCTTGCCCTGTCGCCAATGGACTGATTCTGGGAATTGAGACGTCGTGCGATGAGACTGCGGTGGCGGTTGTCAGAGACGGAACTACTGTGCTCTCTTCGATCATCCGTTCGCAGCAGATTCATGCCGATTTCGGTGGCGTAGTTCCTGAGCTGGCGGGGCGCGAGCATGAAAAGCGAATTTTGACGGTGATCAAGCGGGCTATCAGTGATGCTGGACTTGAGATGCACAGGCCCAAGCTCGAGGCGATTGCAGTCACCATTGGCCCAGGTCTGGCTGGAGCATTGATGGTTGGAGTGGCGGCTGCAAAAGGGCTTTCCCTGGCATGGGATGTGCCGGTGGTCGGTGTCAACCACCTGGAAGGCCACCTTTTCGCGGTTCGACTCGAAGCGGAGTCGATAATCTATCCGGCCGTGATGCTCCTGGTTTCCGGAGGCCACACCATGCTTGTCCTGGTTGAGAAACCCGGCAGGTACAGGATCGTCGGACAGAGCCTAGATGACGCCGCGGGCGAGGCCTTTGACAAGGTTGCCCGGTTCCTTGGGCTCAGTTATCCCGGCGGACCCGAGATCGAAAGGGAAGCGGAGTTTGGTGACCCTGCTTTCGTACGCTTTCCCCGGGCGCTGCGTGATGGCTCGTTCAATTTCTCCTTTTCTGGCCTCAAGACAGCTGTTGTCACGTTTGCCAAAAAGAACCCGCAGGTCGAGATTGCCGACATTGCCGCCAGTTTTCAGGCGGCCGTTGTGGAGATCTTGGTCGAGAAGACGATGAACGCAGCCAAAGAGTTCGGGGCCAAGTCTGTCGCCCTCGCAGGCGGAGTCGGAGCAAACACAAGGCTCCGGACTGTTTTGGCTGAGAAAGCACACGAACTGGGCCTTGGCGCATGTGTTCCATCCCGATCGAACTGCACAGACAACGGGGCCATGATCGCGGCGGCGGGTGCCTTTAGGCTCGAGAATTTTGGCCCAAGCGATCTTTCTATCGCTGCCTACCCGTCGCTTCATTTGGAGGAGAGCATTTAGTTCGGCGAATGGGCTTGAAAACTTGAAAATTTTCCGCTACATTTAGCACTCACTAACCGAGAGTGCTAATGGACAACTACACTCTCATAATAAAAATCGATAAGGAGGCTTGTAAAATCATGAAGCTTCAACCATTGGAGGATCGGATCGTCGTGAAGCCACACGAGTCAGAGGAGCGTACAGCTTCAGGTCTTGTACTTCCAGAGTCGGCCAAAGAAAAGCCGCAGCAGGGCGAGGTGCTGGCTGTTGGACCGGGTCGCAGGGCTGAGTCAAGTGGAGAGATCATCCCGCTGGACATCGCAGTCGGGGATACCGTGGTGTACTCGAAGTACGGCGGAACCGAGATCAACATTGACGGAGATGAACTGCTGATACTTTCCAGCCGAGACATTCTGGCGAAGGTGGCTAAGTAATGGCAAAGACTCTCAAGTTTGACGAGACTGCCAGGAGGGCACTCGAGGTGGGTGTCAACAAACTCGCAGACACCGTCAGGGTGACACTGGGCCCAAAGGGAAGAAACGTGGTCCTGGAGAAGAAGTTCGGTGCTCCGACCATAACAAACGATGGCGTATCAATTGCGCGGGAGATTGAGCTCGAGGACCCGTTCGAGAACATGGGCGCTCAGCTGGTCAAAGAAGTCGCGACCAAGACCAACGACGTGGCTGGTGACGGGACAACCACAGCTACCGTGTTGGCTCAGGCCTTGATCCGCGAAGGACTGCGCAACGTTGCCGCAGGAGCGAGCCCACTGGTGCTAAAGCGGGGCATCGAGAAGGCCGTGGCCGTTGTGGTCGAGTCGATACAGAAGCAGTCGAAGCCGATCGAGGCGAAGTCGGACTTTGCTCAGGTGGCATCGATTTCAGCTGCCGACACCAGCATTGGTGAGATTCTCGCCAATGCCATCGACAAGGTCGGTAAGGATGGAACGGTAACGGTCGAGGAGTCCAACACCTTCGGACTTGAGCTTGAGTTCACCGAAGGTATGCAGTTTGACAAGGGCTTTCTTTCTCCCTATTTCGTCACCAACCAGGATCGCCAGGAGGCGGTGCTAGAAGATCCGCTGATCCTGTTCTACGCCGGCAAGATCTCCACCGTTCACGAGCTCCTTCCACTGTTGGAAAAGGTGATGCAGTCGGGCAAACCGCTCGTCATCGTGGCAGAGGATATCGAAGGAGAAGCGCTCGCCACCTTGGTTGTGAACAAGATCCGAGGAACGTTCAATTCCGTGGCTGTCAAAGCGCCAGGCTTCGGTGACCGCAGGAAGGCAATGCTGCAGGACATGGCTGTTCTGACCGGCGGAGAAGTTATCTCTGAAGAGGTCGGCCTCAAGCTCGAGAGTGCCACACTCGACCTTCTTGGTTCTGCAAGAAGGGTGGAGGTCAACAAGGATGACACCAAGATAATCGGCGGTCACGGTTCCAAGCCAGAAGTGGAAGGGCGCGTGGCCCAGATAAGGCGGGAGATCGACGAGACCGACTCCGATTGGGACCGCGAGAAGCTTCAGGAGCGCCTTGCCAAGCTCTCCGGTGGAGTCGCCGTGGTCAAGGTGGGTGCAGCCACCGAGGTGGAACTGAAAGAGAAGAAGCACCGCATCGAGGACGCTCTATCGGCGACCCGTGCAGCAATAGAAGAAGGGATCGTAGCTGGCGGAGGTACTGCGCTGGTGCGTGCACGAAATGATGTCGACGCCCTGATCGCAAAGCTCGAGGGCGATGAGGCTACCGGTGCTTCCATCGTTGCCAAGTCCCTCGCAGAGCCCCTCCGCTGGATTGCCAATAACGCTGGCCTCGAGGGAGCGGTGGTCGTAGACGCCGTGTCAAAGGCAAAGGGCAATATCGGTCTGAATGCTCGGACCGGCGCATTCGAGGACCTTGTCAAGGCGGGAGTGATCGATCCTGCGAAGGTGACTCGGTCAGCTCTTCAGAATGCTGCCTCGATCGCGGCTCTTTTGCTGACGACCGAAGCACTGATCGCCGAGAACCCCGAGCCGGTAGATGCTGCCGCAGCAGCAGCTATGGGCGGCATGGGCGGCATGGGCGGCATGGGCGGCATGATGTAGCCGTTGCGATGAGGAATCGCAGGCATCGTTCGATGCAGCACTTTGGAATTGAGAGGGGGTCGGATCTTAGGGTCTGGCCCCCTTTTCCACTCGGTGGTGCAACGACGGGTATTTCGTTCTCTATATGGGTAAGCTTTATGTAGTAGTCCTGATTTGAAATTTCTTGGGGCTCTGATCCAAAACGGGGAGTAAGAGTTGTTGGACCGTAGCGGAAACGGAACCTATAGGCAGAGTGTAAACAGACCGAGCGGAGCGCAGCCAGCAAAGACGCATGAGTGGGTATCTAGATCCCCATTGGTGGACGGCGTTCCCATCTCTTTGATCAAAGAGGTCATGTCGTCACACGTCCCGATCGTCCTGACTCCGGGCAGGAACTCGCCTAATCTACCAACGGGCGCAGAGCTTCGCCCGAAAGCCGGCATCCTAATTCCGATCTTCGAAACCGATGGACTGGCGAACATGGTTCTCACTCGGCGCTCCAGCTCATTGCGGACTCACGCCGGTGAGGTAGCCTTCCCTGGCGGGAAGGTCGAGGAGGGCGAGACCGCAGAGCAGGCTGCAATTAGGGAGGCATACGAGGAGATAGGGCTCGACCCGGAGAGCATATCGATCGAGGGCCGTCTCGTCTCTTCTACGACGATGTCATCATTCATGTCGTTGGTAGCGGTTGTGGCGACTCTTCCCAAACCGGTATCTTATAGACTCAATTCAAGTGAGGTAGAGGAAGTCTTCTCTTTCCCGATCTCGTATCTGTTTCAAGAGGGCGTATATAGTGTAGAGCTTTGGCCGTTATCCGACAGGGGCCAGTTCGAGATGCATTTTTTTGATTTTGGCGATGATCTTGTATGGGGTGCCACGGCAAGAATCATCTTCGAATTTATGCGGACAATGTCTGAAGCCGCTGTGGCACAGCACAAATAGGTTTGACGGGCGAGCTTGGGAAGCATTTTCGTTTCCCTCGCGACATTTAAGGCCGGTATTGGCGGGCGAGCTCCGAGAGACGACTTGCCTGCCCAATGTAATCTCTAGGTTCACATTTGGCATTAGGAGGCAACGTGGCTGAGGTAGAAATCGGAATAGGCAAGTCAGGGCGTCGCGCCTATGGCTTCGATGACATAGCAATAGTCCCCAGCCGCAGAACCCGTGATCCCGAGGACGTCGATATCAGTTGGGAGATCGACGCCTTCAAGTTTGATCTCCCCATCATGGCTTCGGCGATGGATGGCGTGGTTTCGCCAGCCACCGCGATCGAGCTTGGCAAGCTGGGCGGAGTTGGGGTGCTGAACCTCGAGGGGCTTTGGACGCGGTACGAGGATCCAGAACCTCTGCTCAAAGAGATAGCCGAACTCGATCCGGAGAAGGCCACGCAACGAATGCAGGAGATCTATTCGGAGCCCATCAGACTGGAGCTAGTCACAGAGAGGATTCGCCAGATAAAGGCGGCGGGAGTGGTAACGTCGGCATCTGTAACTCCTCAAAAGACCGAGTTCATGGCAAAGGCAATACTGGCTGCGGAACTCGATCTTCTGGTCATCCAGGGTACCGTCGTCTCCGCGGAGCACGTCTCGAAGACAACCGAGCCTCTCAACCTCAAAAAGTTTATCCGGGAGTTCGACATTCCGATAATAGTCGGCGGCTGCGCCTCTTATCATGCAGCGTTGCACCTCATGAGAACGGGTGCGGCAGGAATTCTCGTCGGTGTTGGTCCGGGCAATGCCTGCACTACGCGTGGCGTGTTGGGACTTGGAGTCCCGCAGGCCACTGCTATCGCTGATGCGGCCGGTGCAAGGATGCGGCACTTGGACGAGACCGGGGTCTATGTGCATGTGATTGCGGATGGCGGGATGAGCCGAGGTGGAGACATAGCTAAGGCTATCGCCTGCGGAGCAGATGCCGTCATGATCGGCTCACCTCTGGCTAGCTCTTACGAGGCGCCAGGACATGGGTACCACTGGGGCATGGCCACATTTCATCCGACCCTGCCAAGGGGAGCCCGTGTCAAGGTGTCCCAGCGAGGCACTCTGCGGGAGATTCTTGTAGGCCCAGCACACGAAAATGACGGACGCCTCAATCTCTTCGGTGCGCTGAGGACCTCTATGGCAACGTGTGGCTACGAGACCGTGAAGGAGTTCCAAAAGGCCGAAGTCATGGTTGCGCCGGCGCTTCAGACTGAGGGCAAGGCGCTTCAGGCGGCACAGCATGTCGGCATGGGCCATTGATCTACCGCCAGGACCAACACTGTGCATGATTTCAGAGCTTCATCGATCCTGGTGGTGGACTTTGGTGCCCAGTATGCCCAGCTCATAGCTAGGAGGATCAGGGAGCACCACGTCTACTCTGAGATCGTCTCCAATGAGATTGCCTATGAGGAACTCTTGGAGCGCAGGCCCAAGGGAATCGTCCTATCCGGCGGGCCCAAGAGTGTGAACGAGCCCGGCGCGCCTCGCCTTGACCGGCGCATACTCGAGATGGGGATTCCAATCCTCGGCATCTGCTATGGAGCTCAACTGATCGCAGCGGAGCTGGGCGGTGTGGTCGAGAAGAATACGAAGGGTGAGTATGGCCGGGTCGAATTATCGGCAAGTGAGCACGGAGTTCTCCTCGCGCACTCGCCTTTATCTCAAAATGTCTGGATGAGCCATTTCGACGCGATTTCAAAAGCTCCGGATAGCTTCACGGTCACTGCTTCGACCCCCAATTCGCCCGTTGCAGTGATGGAGGACAGTTCCAGGGGAATATACGCGGTCCAGTACCATCCCGAAGTCGCTCATACCGATTTCGGCCAGCAGCTGTTGGGGAATTTCCTGACCGACGCCGCTGGGGCGGACGCCTCATGGACAAGCTACTCCATCATCGAGGAGACTCTCAAGGATCTCCGCGCGCAAATCGGCTCGGAGCGGGTGATCTGTGCGCTGTCAGGTGGTGTCGATTCGTCGGTCGCAGCCGCCTTGGTCCACGAGGCCGTTGGCGATCAGCTGGTCTGCGTATTTGTCGATACGGGACTCATGCGGAGCGGAGAACGTGAGACGGTCGAGAAGACCTTCAGGGACCAGTTCAAGATCGAACTCGTTGTCGCAGACGCCAGCCAGAGATTCTTCTCTCTTCTCAGCGGTGTGGTAGATCCGGAGGAAAAGCGCAAGATAATCGGGGCCACCTTTATCCGTGTCTTCGAGGACGTGGCGCAAGAGGTAGAAGGTGCTAAATATCTCGTTCAAGGGACCCTCTATCCTGACGTCATCGAGTCAGGAACCAGGGACGCAGCAAAAATAAAGTCACACCACAATGTCGGTGGGCTGCCGGACGACATGAACTTCGAGTTGGTCGAACCGCTGCGGCTTCTGTTCAAAGACGAGGTCAGAGCGATCGGCGAAGAGCTTGGCCTGCCGGAGAAGATCGTGTGGCGCCAGCCGTTCCCAGGCCCCGGATTGGCTGTTCGAATCGTGGGCGAGGTCACTCCAGAGCGTGTGGAGATTCTTAGCGAGGCGGATGCAATCGTGCAGGAGGAGATAGAGAACGCCGGCTTGACCCGCTCGCTGTGGCAGAGCTTTGCGGTTCTGCCCGCCATAAAGAGTGTCGGAGTGATGGGGGATGAGAGAACCTACGCCTATCCCATCATCCTGAGGGCGGTGACCTCGCTCGATGCAATGACCGCCGACTGGGCTCGATTGCCCTATGAGGTGCTGGAGTCGATATCTTCCAGAGTGATAGCGGAGGTATCCGGCGTCAACAGGGTGGTTTATGACATCACCTCAAAGCCGCCCGGAACTATTGAATGGGAATAGCAGTTGCCAGCTAGCCTTTTTGTACCATGTCTTTAGAGTCTTTGCTTTCCGATCTGAATCCGGCCCAAAGTGCTGCAGTGACCCATATTGGGGGTCCGCTTGTTGTCATCGCCGGTGCGGGCTCAGGAAAAACGAGGGTGTTGACTCGGCGGATTGCCTTTCTCATCGAGGCGATGGGCATATCTCCGTACGAGATCCTTGCCATCACCTTCACCAATAAGGCTGCAGCCGAGATGAGGAGCCGCTTGGCCGATCTGATAGGTACCGTAGCTGAGAAGATGTGGGTATCTACTTTTCATTCGGCGTGCGTTCGCATACTGAGACAGCACGCGACTGCCCTCGGCTTCAAGTCGAGCTTCACCATCTACGACCAAGCCGACTCGGTCCGGCTGATCGGATACGTTGGACGAGACCTTGACCTCGATGCCAAGAGATTTCCGCCCAAGTCTCTCGCGAACTACATTTCGCAAGCCAAGGCGGATCTCATTGGACCAGAACGGTACGCCGAAGCCGCCAGAAACATCTTCGAGAGAAAGATTGCCGAGGTTTACGCGGAATATCAGAGGCGGTTGCTCGCATCATCGGCAATGGACTTCGACGATCTTTTGAACATGACGGTGATGCTCTTCGAAAACTTCCCCGAAGTGCTGGAAAACTATCAGCGGAGATTTCTCCATCTCCTTGTCGACGAGTATCAAGACACCAACAAGGTTCAAAATCGGCTTGTTGCCCTGCTCGGTGCGGAGTCGCGAAACGTCTTTGTCGTCGGAGACGCGGACCAGAGCGTTTATGGCTTTCGCGGGGCGGACATGACCAACATCTTGGAGTTCGAGAGCTTCTTCCCAGATGCCGGGACGATTGTTTTGGAGCAGAACTATCGGTCGACCCAAAGAATTTTGGATGCCGCCAACGCTGTAATAGCCAACAACGTCTCGAGAGTCCCCAAGAACCTCTGGACATCCAGCGGCAGCGGTGAGCTTATCCGGCTGTACAAGGCGCAGACCGATCGAGAAGAAGCGGCGTTCATTGCCTCCAAGATCATCGAACTCACCTCGACGGCGCACTCGTTCTCCGATATCGCGGTGTTTTATCGCACGAACTCCCAGTCACGGGTGGTCGAGGAGGAGTTCGTCCGGAGAGTGATCCCATACCGCGTAATTGGCGGTACGCGATTCTATGACCGCAAAGAGGTCAAGGACATTCTCGCTTATCTTCGTGTCATCAACAATCCCCAGGACGAGGTCTCCATGAGGAGAATCTTGAATGTACCCAAACGTGGGGTCGGAGACGCTTCGATCGCAAAGGTCGACCTCTTTGCCAACATGGCGAATATCGCTTTCGTGGACGCGCTGGACCAAGCTGAAAGCGCTGGAGTCACCGGAAAGGCCTTGTCCGGAATTAGGGAGCTGAGTAGGCTGCTCTCTGAGGCCAGGGATCTTATCGCATCCGGCATCGAGGTCAAAGAGCTGGTCGAGTTCGTTCTGGATCGCTCCGGTTATATGACTGAGCTGAAGGCTGAGCGGTCTATCGAGGCGATGGGCAGGGTTGAGAACCTCGAAGAGCTGATTCGAGTTGGTTCCGAGCATGAAGCGCTGCCTGACCTGCTCGAAGATGTCGCGCTCGTGTCGGCCACCGATGAGGACGTGCCCGATTCAACCGTGGTCCTCATGACGCTCCACATGGCAAAAGGGCTCGAATATCCGGTGGTGTTTTTGACGGGAATGGAAGATGGGATGTTTCCCCATTCACGATCACTAGTGGAGCCACGTGAGTTGGAGGAGGAGCGGCGACTTTGTTACGTCGGCATCACCAGGGCCAGGGAGAAGCTCTTTCTCACTCTGGCGACCTCCCGCGGCCATTGGGGAGAGGGCCTGGCGAATCCACCCAGCAGATTCCTAGACGAGATACCTGTAGAACTGCTCGAAGACCTCTCGCCGAAGCGTTCTGTCTCATCTCTCTCGTACTTTCTGAATCGGGATTCAGATAAGTCTGGAAGGGATCGCGGTTCCAACTTACCGGCAAAGTTCGGCTTTGGAGCAAGGTCTGCGTCGCGTGACCTTCTCAGCCTAAGGGTCGGTGACGACATAGTCCACGCTAAATGGGGGGAAGGCGTGGTCACGGGCACGCGAGGATCCGGCGACAATACCGAGATAACGGTCAGATTTCCGTCCTTGGGAGAAAAGACATTGCTTCTGTCGCTGGCTCCAATCAAGCGCGCCTAGCAAGGACTCCTGAAGGTGACCTGAGGTGGTGGGGAAGATTTAATATCCTGCCGAATTTCACCCGCACCGCTCCTCACCTGAGTTGTTTCCAGAGCCAACGCTGACGGGAAACAGGACAGAGCCCCGAAGAGATTTACCGACCCTTCACGGTGCCTCATTTTGCAATCTGGTGGATTTGCTGAGATACGATGTTTCAGCCGGAGAAATTTCTGAGCAGACTCGAGGAATTTGGTGAGGTATTTTTCTATCGCTAGACGCCGGGACAGAGACTTCGAAGGCACGCCGTCCGGATTCGTGGTGCCGCGCCGGCTGACCATCAGCCTTTTGGCCATGGTGGCCGTGATGATTGCAGGCACCTTGGGTTACATGGCTTTCGGCTTCGGTTTCGTCGATGCCCTGTTCGAGATGGTTATTACCGTTACCACGGTGGGCTATGGCGAGGTGCATACCTTCTCTCACGGCGAGCAGATCTTCTCGATAATTTTGATTTTACTGGGTGTCGGCACCGCTGCTTATACGTTCAGCGTGATGATCGAGACGTTTATGGAAGGGTACCTGGGCGGGAGTTTTCGGCGGCGGAGGATGGAACGGGAGATAAGGGCTATGAAAGATCACGTCATCATTTGTGGATGGGGACGGGTAGGCCGGGCTATCCGTCACAACCTCAACGCCTCCAAAGCGGAAGTGGTTGTGGTTGACATCTCATCTCAGCGCATCGCCACCGTTGACGGGCCGTATATTCACGGAGACGCAACCGATGAGCGAGTTCTCAAGGAGGCGGGGATAGATCGTGCCCGGGTGCTAATCACGGCGCTGAATGCGGATGCAGACAATCTGTATGTGACCCTTACCGGAAGATCCATGAGGCCGGATCTGTTCATCGTCTCGCGGGCGGCAAGCGAACAGGCTGTGCCCAAGCTGCATCAGGCCGGAGCGGACAGAGTGGTCAATCCCCAGGACCTTGGAGGGGCAAGAATGGCGGCTCTCGCGGTCCAGCCCCATGTCGCCGAGTTTCTCGATGTCGTGATGCACAACGGTGGCCTTGATTTCCGGCTCGAGCAGGTCCAGGTTTTTCCGGACTCGCCTCTCGTCGGTCAGACCCTGCGGAGCGCGATGGTCCACGACCAGACCGGCACGCTCGTGCTTGCGATGCGGGATGCGGATGGGGCGTTCAGGACCAACCCTCCCCCGGCTGCGGAGATCCGGGCTGGCGAGGTGCTCATAGTGATCGGCGACGCGGGGCAGGTCGCATCTCTGCGCGCCCTAGCACAGGACGTCTAGCTGAGGCCGTCTTCGTAGCCGGCTTTTCCCATTTGCCCTCTTCTCCTGAGGTGTGTGGCGGGAAAGTCTCAGTTGATCTCAACAGGGCCAAGCTCCAGGTAAGCCGACTTGCCTCTTGAGTGGCTGCCCATCCAATCACGGAGGGCAGCTAGCGCTGGACCAGGCTCAGGTGGACATCCCGGGATCTCCAAATCTGAGTCTATGAGTCCGCCATGGCTTGTGTAACTCTGCTGGAAGACGCCGCAGCCTATGGCGCAGTCACCAAAGGCAATCCGCACCTTGGGCGCGGCGATCGCTCCCCACACCTTCTCTAGCGGTAGAGCCATAGTGTCGGTGACTGGGCCGGTGACGAGGAGCGCATCCGCATGACGAGGGGAGGCCACTATATCGAGCCCGTATCGCTGCATGTCGTAATCTCGGCTTGTCAGTGCAGTCAGCTCTTGTTCGCAACCATTGCAGCTCCCCGCGTCTACGTGGCGGATCTGCAGAGTCTTGATCGATTTTGCCATCCCCTTCTCCTTTTCAGCGATCAGTGCAGCTGTAGCACAGTTCGAAGCTCTTGTTGATGAGCGGGAAATCAGCTACCGTGTTTCCTGCCACGGCTTGAGCCAAAAGGGGCCAGTTCCTATAAGTTGCGGACCGCATGTGATATCTGACGACCCTTCCATCCTCAAGGGCCACATCGTGGACGTTCATTCCATGCGGCGACTCCGTGAAGGTCACCACGCGTCCGCTGAGAGTCACCGGAGGGATGAACCTCTGTTCTTGGAGGTTCGTCCGGCTCAGTTCTAGAGCGGCTTGTTCGATCATCTGTAGCGACGCCTCTAGCTCATCGAGACGGACCCTGAAGCGTCCTTGCACATCTCCTGAGCTTTGAATCAGCGGACCTCGGAAGAGTTCAGAGTACCAAGGAAGCAGCTGGCGGGCATCGAACTCCTTGCCAGCGGCCCTCGCCGCCACCCCTTGCGCACCCAGCCTCATGACTTGATTCAGAGACGTTGCACCGACTCCCTGCATCCGGTCTATAAAGCCATGATGCCCGCTGACAAGCTGTCTCCATGGAATCCAGAGGCTGCGCAGCTCGCTCAAATCGGCGAGAAGGGCGTCAGATGGAGCGGAGCTCGCCCATCCGGGCCGCACGGTGTCGAAGAGAAATCGGTGGCCAAAGAGGGTCTTCAGTGAACTTTGCCAAAGTTCTTTCATGGCCAGTGCCCTCTGGTGTGCAACCTGGAACCCCACTCCTGCGGGAATCTGAGCGAGATCATTGAGGTGACTGAGCACTCGTTCTGCCTCGAGTAAAATTATTCGTTGATGGACCAGCTGGGGGGATTGTTTGAATCCGGCGAGCTGCTCCACTGCCAATGCCCAGTTGGCTTGATTTGATACGGTATCGGCGGCACAGACTCGCGTGACCAGCGGAGCCACCTGTTGCAGCGGCTTCTCCTCCAACAGAGCTTCAGCTCCTCGGTGGTTTTGGAAGAGGTGAGCATCCAGGTGCAGGATGTTTTCCCCGATGAGGCTGAATACGAAATGGCCCGACTCGATAATTCCTGCGTGAGTGGGGCCGACTTTCATTATCGTCACGCCTTCTCCTTCTACCTTTCTGGCAGGAAGATCAGGTTCAACATCCAGCCATGTTGCAGCTTGCCCCGGGGACATCATGGGAAAGAAGTCTTGCCTCCATCGGGGTGTTCTGATCAAGGGCCGCAGATCAGGGTGACCCATGGGGATCCAGCCGAATAGATCGTGGATCTCCCGTTCATCCCAGGCGATCTCGGGTAGCGCGGCGGCAAGTGAGGGGAAACGCCCGTCTGAAACTTTCAGATTGGAAAAGACGTGGTTGCCACCGGCTGGATCCAGCCAGCTTGTAGTGAGGTTTCCACGGCGGTCGGCTGTCATGGCTAGAAGCTCGTATCGTGCGTCTTTAAGTTCTTGGTTCTGCTTTTGCCATGAACTTGCCATTTCAGAGCGCCCCCTGCGGCGATGTCCGGTACTCGCTGCCCAGATGGGCGGATCCCCAGAGGGTGCGGATCAGATGGTGGGTTAGTGCTGCGAATGTCAATGTCAACCCTCCACAGATCAGCAGAACCACCCCAAACGCGTGATGGATCCACAATTGGCTGATTATCAACCATTCGCTGTATGCGAGCCCAAGAGGAGGGAGGCCGGCCAAGGCGAGTATTCCCAGCGCCCAGAGGAACGATTGGAAACGGCTCCGTGCTATGAGGTCGGTGATACCGTCGATCCTTTTGGTTCCATAGCCGACGGTCAGATGGCCCGCGCTGTAGAAAAGAGTCGACTTTATCACGGCATGGAAGACGAACTGCGCTAGTGCCGCATCGAGAGCAATGCGGGATCCCACGCCCACCGCGACGGCCATGATTCCAATCTGCTCGATCGACGAGTAGGCCAATAATCGCTTGAGGTCGTGCTGCACGAGCAAGGCGAGCGACCCTATGACGACTGAGATGCTTCCGAAGATCATGAGCAGTCTGGATCCGCTCATGACGGAGCCTGAAACGGCGGGGACCGCACCGATAAATCTCGCAATCGTGAACAACGACAGCCCCAAGAGGATGCCTGAGAGGAGGCCGCTCACGGGCGACGGCGCCTCCGAATGTGCATCCGGCAGCCAGGTGTGAAATGGAACGAGTCCAGCCTTCGTACCGAAACCGGCGACAATGAAGATGGTGGCTAGTTCCCGTACTGCGGGTGCGATATTGGAATACTGGGCACGAAGATTGCTGTAGTCAAGCGTTGACCAGGAAAGTCCTTGGTATCTCAGACTTGCGTAGACGAAGACGATTCCAACCAGGCCCAGGATCAAGCCCACGGAGGCGATTACCATATATTTCCAAGCGGCCTCTAGAGAGTGGCGGTCATTCATCTCGACGATGAGCGCCGCCGAGGACAGAGTCGAGAACTCTAGCGCCAGCCAGGAGAGCGCCAGATTCTGCGACAGAGATACTACGATGAGTGCCCCCCAAAAGAGGCTCCACCAGAGGTAGTAGCGGCCGGGAGCAATGGAAGGATGCTGTTTCAGCCAGTAAATGCTATCCCATGCGCTGGTGAGAGCTATGAAATTCGTCGTGGCGACGAAGATTGCAGGCCAGCTGCCTGCCTCGATACCGTGGAAAATGATACACAACACCGCGACGAAATTCAGCGCAACCAGAGCTGCGATCCATTTGAACCGGCGCGACCTCGGCCTTCGCAACACTGTCGTTGCAAGGAGCGTTATTGCAATTGGGCCCAGAAGGCTCCAGCTGTAACTCATGCGGTCCTACCCCTTCAGCTGTTGCAACGCGACAACGTCGGTCGTCTGAAATTCGCGGTGTATCCTTCGGCCTGTCCAAACCAGCAAGGTGACGGCAATGACCAAATCAACCAGTATTCCGAACTCTACTAAGGTGGGTAGAGATCCAGCCAAAGAGACACCCAGGAGCACCAGTCCGTTCTCGATGCTGACAAGTGCCGCTATCTGCGAGAGCAGGTGCCGGCGGGCGATGATCATGACCATGCCGAGATAGACCGTTGAAAGCGAGTAGAAGAACGCCACTTTGTCTTGGATCAGATGGCTGGGGCCCAACAGCGAGATTATGTGGACTGTCCCAAGTGTCACCACCACGGCGGCTGCGTAGGCCCAGAGCGGCAGGGACTGGTCTTGGCGGACTTCGGTCGGCGTCGCCCTCACCATCTTGGACAATGCAGTTGGAATCAAGCCGGCCTTGATAGCCAATGTCGACAAGGCGACTAGGGCAGACGTCCAAGACCGGTAGCCGGAGCTCCAGACCATTATGCTGAGCACAGCACCCTCGAGAGCGAGTAGGGCGATGCTGAGGCGCATGTTTCGTGTCCACAGCAGTCCCAAGGCCGCGATGAATAACACCAGATAGAGTGTGGTCACAGATTGAATCCTCCTGACGCCAATAAGAATCCGAGCATGCCGATTCCGGCTGCAACCGATAAGTAGGCCGGCAGCTGAAAGTAGCGAAGCTTTGTGAAGCGGCTTTCGACCCACCCCAATGCGACCGAGGTGCCGATAAGCTCTGGAAGCAGGAGGCCGAGATTGGACCATTGAGACGAGGTATGTGGGCCGAGGATGACCCAGCCCAGGGTGGCGACCGCCGCGAGCTTCAAGGTCATCGCCATCTGGTTCATCGCAAGCAGACGTCCGCTGCTCTCCAGGATCACGGCCTCGTGGATCATGGTCAGCTCGAGATGAGTGTCCGGGTTGTCTACTGGGAGTCGTCCCAGCTCGGCCAAAAAGATCAGGGCGAAGCTCGCCGCTGCCAATGTCCAAGCGAAAACCCCGCCCGGAACGGCCTTGCCCCAAGCCGTGAGAGGTTCGATCGTGCTTGCTCCGCTTACTCTCCAAAGGATGCCGAATGCCGCCAGGAGCGCCGGCTCGATTCCGGTGCCTATGGTGGCGGACCTGCTAGCGCCGAGTCCTCCGAATGTCCCGGCACTGTCGAGCCCGCCTAGTCCCACCCAGAAGCGCTCCAACGCCAGTAGAAAAAAGACGGTCAGAAGGTCATGGGGCCAGCCGTAAGGAGCCTGCCCAGACATTGGGATCATTACAAGGACCGCGAAAAGCGCCGCCAGGCTTACGCTAGGAGCCAGTCGAAATATGAACGAGCTGAACTCCGGCGCAGTAGTCTCCTTGCCCCAGTTCTTTGCGATTATGCGATACATTTGCCAGATCGAAGGCCCCCGTCGTCCTTGAAGCCGTGCCTTGACCGTCTGGGTTATCCCCCCAGGGTGAATGACAAA
>JAJZIP010000224.1 GCA_021810525.1 Actinomycetes bacterium
CGTCTACGGCCCAGGACAGCATGAGTTTGGGAGACAACGTTGGTGAGAGTGGAGAAGCTCGGTCCTTTAGGACCGAGAGCGTCACGAGTGCGGTAGGCTGAAGGAGGTGCATTTGCGAAATTTGGTCCCACAGCCACTTTTGACTCGATTGGATCGCTCAGAAACTGCACTGAAAGCCTTTAAATATACGGTTGCTTCAGTGGTTTCGGTTGCTATCTCTCAGGCGATCCTATTTCTCGCGTTCGGTGTCCTTCATCTCTGGTCAGCCACCACTTCGAACTTTGTGGCAGTTGCAGTATCCGCCCTCCCGTCTTATTACATGAACAGGGCCTGGGCGTGGGGGAAGACTGGAAAGTCGCATCTGTTGAAGGAGATTGTGCCGTTCTGGGGCTTGGCATTTCTGGGTCTCGTTCTCTCGCTATGGGCTGTTTCTGCGGCAGACCACTTCGCGGTAGCCCACCATTTCGAGAACATTCAGATTGCTGTTGCCGTCAACGCCGCTTCGATAGGAGCTTTCGGGGTATTGTGGATCGGCAAATTCGTCATCTTCAATAAAGTTCTTTTCGCGAATAAGGATGATTCAGAACTGGTCAGTTTGCTCGACTAGTCTTTTGGGGTTTATCCTGGCAGATACCCAGTGAGAGCTATAGTGGCACGTGGCTAGTCAGGAGAGTAAGGGTGAATTTCAAAGACGCGATCAACTTGATCCAACCGGCTTCCAAAGTCAACTATGCCAAAGGAGTGGAGCGCCAGGCTGTTCTTACCAAGCCCGCAGGTGCGCTCGGATTTCTGGAGGTCATTGCAAACCAGTTTTGTTCGATTTCTCCAGAGTTTCCACCAAGGGTGCCATCGTCGCCGGTGGTATGCGTCTTTGCGTCTGACCATGGCGTCTTGGAGGAGGGAATAACGCCCTGGCCTCAGGAGGTCACGACTCAGATGGTGGCAAATTTCCTAAATGGCGGGGCCGCGATCAATGCAATAGCCAAGCAGATCGGTGCCAAGGTCTCTGTGATAGACATCGGTGTGGCAGGCGATACCTCTCGGTATGCCGGGGTGATAGACAAGAAGATCCGTCCGGGCACTGACAATCTGGCAAGGCGGCCCGCGATGACGCTCAAGGATGCGGAGGACGCGGTTCAAGCTGGTTTTGACGTGGCTAATGATGTCATCGATGAGGGGTGCGATCTGTTGGTGATAGGAGACATGGGTATCGGGAACACCACTCCCTCTGCAGCTCTGATCTCATGGTTCACCGACTCCGATGTGGAAGCGACCACAGGCAGGGGGACGGGAATAGACGATGATCACATGGTCGTTAAGATCAAGGCAATCAAGGCCGCCCATTCGCGTCTCCAAGGTGACGGTCTTTCGGATCCTATGGAGATTCTCGCATCCATTGGGGGTCTCGAGATCGCCGGGATGGTCGGCCTCATCCTTGCTGGAGCCCTACGCCGCGTGCCGGTGGTGCTCGATGGTGTCATCGCAGACGCCGCTGCTGTAGTCGGCTATCAACTGACTCGCAACGCAAAGGACTACCTTTTTGCCGGGCACCTTTCTCAGGAGCCAGGAGCTCAAAAGGCTTTGGATTATATCGGTCTCAAGCCGGTCTTGGTCCTTGATCTCCGCCTTGGCGAAGGGACGGGGGGCTGCCTCAGCGTTCCGATCATCCAATCTGCGGTCAGAACACTGGTGGAGATGGCGACGTTCGATTCTGCTGGAGTCAGTGAGGCTTAGCCAGAGCTTTGGAGAGACGCTCTGCCGCCGTTGCGCCGCTTGAAATGCATGCGGGTATGCCGATGCCCAAAAAAGGCGCCCCGGCAAGCTCTATCCCGGCCGGGAGGCTCTCCCTGACTCTCCGAGTCAGCTGGCTGTGAAAGGGTTTGAACTGTGGGATCCTGTTGTGCCATCTTGACACATCATGTCTAGCCGATCGTGATTTCACGCCGGTGATCCTTTTGATCTCGGCTTCGAGGTTTGCAACCAGTGCCTCGTCGCTGAACTCCCAGGCTCGATTGTCGCCAATTCGTCCCGCCGAGACTCGCAGGATCGTCTCTCCGTCGCTCTTCCATTGGGGCCATTTGTTTGTGGCGAAGGTGACAGCCGTCGCCAGAGTCCCGTTTGGACGAGGTACCAGGACTCCAGATCCTTGCAAAGGCTCTGGAAACGCGTTGTCCTCGTATGAGAGCAAAGTCATGATAGGCGAGGCGTATTCTATGGATCCCAGAAGCTCTGCTGCATGTCTGCTAACCGGTCGCAGGAGCTTTGCACTGACATAGGACGGTGTGGCACATATCACGCCCTCGACGTCCAATGTTCTGTCCTTTGTGACGACCCTATAGCCATCTGGGAGCTGAATGATCTCGACCGATTCGCAATTTGTCAGAATCTGCACCGCTCGGTTTCGGAGAAGCTCAGCCAGGCTCTCGACAAGGTCGGAGAGGCCGCCTGAGAAGGAGTAGAAGGCCGGATGTCCATTGGGTGTGTAGTTAGCTGTCTGAGACTTGAGCCCGACCGAGACTGACCTAAAATGTTGCGCGGCCTTCAGGTACTGAGGCGCGCATAGCGCCAATGAAAGCTGATAGGTGGTTCCTGCATGGATTCCACCGACTAGCGGCTCGATGAGAAGATCGGTAACCTCTTTACCCCATCTTTTTCGAGCAAATGAGCCTACGGTCGTGTCATCTTCGATCCTTGCCCGGGGCATGAGAGGTTCCAATGCCGCTCTGAGCTGCCCCGTCCTCGATATGAGGGAGTTTCCCGAAAACTTCTTGAAGTCACTTGGCGCGCCAAAGACGGTGCCCGCTGGGATGGGATGCAGTTTTGAACGAGCGTAGATGAACGCTGAACTCGTCGCGGGCGAAACCAGCCTGTTCGACAGATTCAGTGTTGCCGCAAGATCAAGAGCAGAAGGATTTCTGGTTATGAACGAGTCCGGTCCGGTTTCGACGACGCGATCGCCGAATTTAAGGCCTTTGATCGTTCCTCCCAAACATTCCTCTGCCTCCAAGACGGTGATCTGCGCCGGGTCGATCCTCTCTGAAAGAAAGTAGGCCGAAGCCAGCCCCGATATCCCGCCCCCTATCACGACAACCTGTGTCACTGCTCTCCTAAGCTGCTATCTCGTTTGGACGCTCTTCCTGATTGCGGCGCCTTGATCGTGAACGAAATCGACAACCGCCTTGAGGACCTGTGGATCGGATTCAGGAAACACGCCATGTCCCAAGTTGAAAATGTAGCCCGGCGAACAGGCGGATGCCAAAAGCACCTTCTTTGTTTGGTCAATAGCGATATTTTTGCCCATGAGGATGTTTGCGGGATCCAGATTGCCTTGAAGCGCAACTTTGCCTTGCGTGATTCGGCAGGCGTAATCAAGGCCGATGCGATCGTCGACCCCTATGGTGGTGCATCCCGAGGAGGCGATCTGGTCCAGAAGCATCGCTGTGCCGACCCCAAAATGTATCGAGGGAACATTCAACTCTGCCAGCGCGTGAAAGACTGCATTTGAATGCGGCGCAACCATTTCCCTGTACTCGGAGGGCGACAAGACCCCAACCCAGGAGTCGAACAATTGGAACATGCTTGCTCCGGCCTTGATCTGGGACTGAAGGGACGAGATGGCAAGCTTGGCGAGCCTGTCCATGAGTTTGTGCCATAGATCAGGGTTGGACCGCATCAGCGACTTGGTCTTGACGTAAGTCTTGCTCGGACCGCCTTCGATCAGGTAACTGGCGACGGTAAATGGAGCCCCGGCAAAGCCGATGAGTGGAACGTCGAGTTCGTCGACCAGTATCCTGATCGTCTCGATTACATAGCTGGTGTCGGCTTCAGGATCAAGATCTCGCAGCCTGTTCAGGTCCTCCTCAGACCTGAAAGGCACAGTCGCCACCGGCCCTTTGCCCTCGACGACCTCTATCCCGAACCCGACGGCAAAGGTGGGTACGATGATGTCCGAATACAGGATTGCAGCATCGACGCCGTAGCGCCTTACCGGCTGAATGGTGATTTCCGCGCTCAACTGCGGGTCCTGGATTGTATCGAGAATCGACCCACGTTTTCTGACCGCCCTGTACTCAGGAAGCGAACGTCCCGCTTGACGCATGAACCATACTGGTACCGTGGGAGTTTGTTCGCCGGATGCAGCTCTTGTTACTAGATCGCTTTTCAATCTTTGGGACAAATCCGGCCCTTCGTCTAACTCTGATTAGAGCTTAGGTGATAAACAGCGAAAGGACTCCTCAACCCCCCTTATGCATTACCGAAAGCTCGGCTCGTGTGGATCTGGGTCGAAAACGGGGATAAAATGGATAGTTATTTTGTTTTTCGATTTTGGAAAAGGTTCACGTGTCCTCAAACCCGGATTTGGCCGCAGAGCAGAAATATCTTGCAAGAGCAAACGAGCGCTTGCAAGCGATGAGGAGGTCGGCGCGAGAGATGATGGACGCCGCTCTCAGCACTCCGCGGGGAGGGACTCACCAGGCCAGGGCCGAGAGGGACGTCATAGTTCGTCAGAGCCTCGCTCGCTTGGAACAGCTCGAGATCGGAGATCAGGCGCTCACCTTTGGTGGAATCGACTACGACCGGCCTCTAGAGCCAGCTTCCACTTATCACATCGGACGTCTCGCTGTATCCGATGAAGACATGGAACCCCTGGTCGTAGATTGGCGTGCGCCTGTGGCGGAACCGTTCTACCGGGCAACAGGCAAAGATCCAATGGGTCTGACAAGGAGAAGACACTTCGCTCTTGAGCACAAAGAGCTTATCGACATCGAGGACGAGCTTTTCGACGTAGAAGGCGGTCCAGAAGATCAGGAGGGGGCTGGCGAGGTCAGGTTGTCTGGGCCTGGCTCCCTCTTTGCCGCAGTGACGAGAGCCCGAACTGGGCGGATGGCTGACATCGTATCCACAATTCAGGCCCAGCAGGATCAGATCATCCGTGCTCCTCTACCTGGAATACTGGTAG
>JAJZIP010000225.1 GCA_021810525.1 Actinomycetes bacterium
TATAGCTGTATTGCTGTATTGCAGCTAAACATTTCGCAATTCGACCCAACTGTCACACCGACCCACTATCATGTATCCCATGACAACCGAGTCAGCTTCATACAACCAAATGACACTCCAAGCGTCGTTGAAGCACGCTCAGGTCCTCATACGTTCCGGCAACTTACTTGCCGTAGAGCGCATATCTCGCTGATCTAGCCGCAAGGCAACCTCTCGCCACATCTAATTGGCGACAACTCTCATCATCACGGTACTTACCGTCAGGATATTTCAGCAACAGGACCAAAATCATGTCAAACCAATCAACAACATTCCTCGCAATCGGCGATGTCCATGGCCAATGGCATTGCATTATCGATGCCATCAGTGAAGCCACTGGCATTCTCGGCCATACTCCCGACATGGTGCTCCAGGTCGGGGACGCAGAAGCATTGCGCGATGAAATGGATCTGGAGACGGTTCACGTTCCGAATAAGTACCGTTCGATGGGGGCGTTCTCAGCCCTTGCACCCGGAGACCTGGCATGTCCGGTGTACTTCATTGGGGGTAACCATGAGCCATATGAGGCGCTCGACACCGCCGAAAGGGATGCAAAGGTGTCTATACCTGCACCCATCAGTCGTGTGGTGCCCCAAAAAGTGCTCACCGGTGCGCACCGGTGGCCCGAACCACGGCCGCCTTAGACACCGGACACCAAGAAATCATCGCTCAGGATTGCGCCAGGTGAGGGGCCGAGTTGGCTGAACCAGAGACCATGCCCAAATCACGTCCATCTTCTTTTTTGGCGTCTGCCCCCAGCACGGCATCCACCGCAGAGTCACCCAAAAAAGAGTCTGTCGTCTCGGCTGTTGCGGGATGAGTTTCCCCGTCTTCGCCGCCTGGTTCACGCAATGGACGAACTCGTACTTCGTCGCCACTTTTGGTGGTGCCACACTGGGAATCATCAAGCGCTATGTGGCCAATCCACGCAACGTCTGATTCGTCCTGGGGGCTTTACCCCGGTAAGGCTTTACATACCAATGGCCAAAGCCAGGGGCATTCTGCGCCACACCCCATTGCGGTAAAGTCAGCCACAATTTCTGTCTATGAGTCCCAAACCTTTTCCCACCTATTTCTACCCGATCTCGCAGCGACATTCCAGAAAATGACCGTCAATATTGTCAACAATAAAGTGGATCGTGCCATCTATGGCGAAAAAATACATGACCCAGGCATTACCATGCCGCAGGGATCATGGACAGACATAACCCTGTGGGTATCTGACCCAGATACTTCCAACTGGTGGCAACCACCACCGGTCGACGCGGCGCAGAAGTTGTTTGACTAAGTCTCGACAGATGGTCCTTGGCAACGAGGTGGTGACGCGTGGGATCCTGATATACCGCCAGGACAAAGCCGTCGAGCCCATTAGTCGCGACGGCGCTCCTTCCGCATCCCTTTTCACTGCCATCGACTTGATGATCAGATCCCTGTGTGGATTGCCTCTCCTGCAAGTGTCTCCCGCCTTCCCCATTTCAGGAGCAAAAGAGAGATAAGAGCGCCGAACACGAATATCCATGCCGACCACTTGAAGGCGGTGATATAACTGTGCACTCCAGCTTCGGCCAGCAAAAGCGGGGTAGGTATCTTATGTATGATGAACTTGGTTGCTGTTGTGGCAGCCAGGGTGTTCAGTAGGGCTGTACCGATCGATCCACCTATCTGCTGAGCGGTGTTCACCGTAGCGGAGGCGACTCCCGCATCTTCAGGCGAGATGCCGTCAGTTGCTGTATTGATCGATGTTGCGAAAACCGCGCCCATTCCAATGCCAAGGAGAGCAGTCGCCGGGAGTATCACCGATAGAAAGTTCGAATGCACAGATATTCGGGTCAACATGATAAGTCCTGCGGCTCCAATTAACATGCCGGCAACAACCAGTGGCTTTGGTCCGATCCTGGGCAGCAGTGCCGCTGTTGCCACAGCTGCGGTCACAACTAGCACGGCGACCATCGGCAGGAAAGCTACGCCAGTCTTGACTGGCGAGTATCCCAAAATTGACTGCATGTAGTAGGTGAGGAATAAGAACACACCGAACATGCCTACCGCGACCATGAAGACGGCCAAATACGATCCCCCGCGGGTTCTGTCGAGCACCACCCTCATTGGAAGCAGCGGATGCGCTACGCGGTTCTCGACCAGAACGAATGCAACAAGCAGGATCAAGCCGATCGCCAGGAATGCGATCGTGATTCCGTTCGACCAGCCCGAGGTCTCAGCGTGAGACAATCCGTAAACGAGTGAGAACATAGAGATGGATGCCGCCAAGACTCCTGGAACGTCGAGCCTCTTCTTCTCGATCAGCCCGTCGTGGCGAAGGAACATCACCGCTCCGACAGTTGTGACCACAGCGAAGACGACGTTGACGTACAGGCTCCAGCGCCATGACACGTACTGGGTGAGAATTCCACCGAGAAGAAGCCCAAGTGCCGCGCCACCGCCGGCAATTGCTCCGAAGACCCCGAACGCCTTTCCCCGTTCAGCCGGATCAGTGAATGTTGTGGTCAGAAGCGATAGGGCCGTTGGTGCCAGCAGTGCACCAAAGATGCCTTGGACGACACGCGCGGTCACGAGCATCCCAAAACCGTTCGCGGCACCACCGATCGCCGAGGCGGCTGCAAAGCCGATCAGGCCGACCAAAAAGACGCGCTTTCGACCGAAGAAGTCTGCAATTCGACCGCCAAGAAGCAGAAGGCTTCCGAAAGACAGTGCATAACCCGTAACGATCCACTGGCGATCAGCGACTGAAAATACGAGCGCCTTCTGGGCAGATGGCAGGGCAATGTTGACTATCGTGGCATCGAGTACGACCATCAACTGAGCCAATCCAACGACTACGAGTATCCACCAGCGCCTGTTGTAGATGTGGTGGGCTAGCCTCTCAGCATGGGTCGCATCCGGACTAAGGCCGGTATCAGCGACACCTGGGGTGTCCGACGATGACTTCAAGTTGACTCCTGAATATGTAGTGGCAGCATCTCCGCTTAGCAAGATATAGCATAGACCTATACGGAGATATCTCCTCCGATTAGTACTAGGTTGTATACCGTGAGAGAGAATCTTGACCATTCGTTCGACACAGCTAGTGTCCACCCCGAACGAACCCTGCGCAGAGACGCCGAGGAGAACAGAGAGCGAATCCTCCACGCGGCCAAGATTCTATTCGCCGAACGTGGACTGGGCGTGACACTCGACGATATCGGACATCACGCGGGTCTTGGGGTCGCCACAGTGTACCGGCGGTTCCCAAACAAGGTTGCGCTTGTCGAGGCCCTGTTTGAACAGCGCGTGATCGAACTGATCGATGTCGCAAGGGCTGCCCTGGCGTTCACGGACGCCTGGGAGGGCTTCTTGTTCCTAATGAAGGGCATCTTGACCCTGGAAGCCGAAGACCGGGGACTTCGGGAAGTGATTCTTGGAAGCGAGTGCATCAAGGGTCGGCTGGATGACCTCAAAGCCGAAGTTGCTCCGCTTATCGAGGAGCTGATATCAAAGGCTCAAGCGCAGGGAGCGCTACGCCAGGACTTCCGTGCAAATGATGTGCCGGTACTTACCGCGATGGCGGGAGCTGCCCAGGAGTATTGCGGCATCATCTCACCAGGCATCTGGAAGCGCTATGTGGCGATCGTGATCGACGGACTGAAGGTGGATCGTTCCACCTGCACCCCTTTGCCTCAAGAGGCGCTCGACCAGAACCAGCTGCACCAAGCCATGCTGGGCTGGAGGACTCACCGGCTCTCAAAAGGACATGACTAGGGCCTATTCACAGTCCGAATGTGTTAGATCCTTCTGATGGCAACCTTCAAAGTCCTAGACGTCTTGAGTTACCCACAAACGTCCTGCAACATCCTCTGGCCAGGTACGCCCCTGGTATTCGAGGAACCCTCAACCAGCGGATTGACAGCCCTAGCGGGACTTTCCTGGCTAATCGAATCCAGGATCTGAAGCCAACCTGAAAAAAGTCCTGAAATAGCCCTTTAATCCTGGTTGTTCTCATATTTGAAAATCTGTAATTTTGGGTGTGATATTGCAGTACCTAGACATGGCATTCATAATCGGCAAGAAGCATGGCGGCAAGACCTATTACTACCTGGCTAAGGCGGCCAGGGTGGATGGCAAGCCACGGCTAGTCTCCCAGCGCTATCTCGGTAGCGCAGAGGAGGTGATGGTCCGTTCTGGGGAAGTAGCCCCTGGTGAACCTTTTCCAAGCCACCACCTTTCCTTTGGCGATCTTGGGGCAACCTGGCGGGTAATCTTCCGCCTCCAAATTGCAGAGATCATCGATGAGGTAGTCGGCCCCAGGCGCTCGGATGCTCAAGCTTCGCTCGGCCCATATAACGCGCTTATGATCTTGAATCGGGTTGAATGCCCCTGTTCGAAGCTTGGCTTTTCGCAGTGGTGGTCCAAGACGGCTGGCGACCACCTTTTACACTTGCCACAAGCTGCACTTGACCACCGGCGTTTTTGAGAAGAGATGGATACTGTCACACCTGCACAGGTCATTGAGATCGAGAGGCGAATCGTCTCACAGATGGTTCAGCACTTCGGTCTGGATTGTTCGGGGCTTGTGTTGGACATTACGAACTTCGCCACCTATATCGACTCAGGCAACGATAAAGCTCCAATTGCCCAGCGGGGCCATGCCAAGCAGACACGCACGATCTGCGACTGGTTGGCCTTGGACTGGTTGGCCTTGGACTGGTTGGCCTTGGACTGGTGGTCTCAATCGACGGCGGCATCCCCCTCGTCTCCCACGCCTACGCGGGTAACCACCCAGATGTTAGGCAGTTCCCGCTCATGGTAGAAGAGCTTGCAACCCGTTTTGAAGCTCTTGCTGGGAAAGATGCAGCGCTCACGCTGGTCTGC
>JAJZIP010000226.1 GCA_021810525.1 Actinomycetes bacterium
CACAATATCGGGATCTATAAGCGTTCCCTCGGAATGTTCATCACACATTGGTTTTCCTTTCTATAAAACAAGTTCCCAGACACAGACCTGGTAACCTCTTCTCGCAGATAAAAGATGCTCTGGTATACATGCATTTCGGAGGAAGCGCTGGGCATTTGTCGGTTTCACGGACTGTTCTCACCCCGCAAGTTCACCTTGGTGCCCAAACCCATCTCCATGCACTTTGAATAGGCAATATTTGCAGCCACCAGGTCCCAGACAGCCAGGCCCTGGGACTCAAAGACAGTCAATCCATCCTTGCCATTCGACGTGAGATGGGTAAGAGCCGCTTTGAGCGAAACTACCTGGTCCCAAGAGACCACTCCGAGCTCCACAGCCTTTATCAGATCTCCGCATTCGAGCCGGGCCTGTTGGTAGTCATCGACAATGATCAGCTCTGCACTTCGAAGGATCTCCGGCTCAAGCTCCTGCTGGTCAGCTCTGTTCGCACCGACTGCATTTATAAGACAGGGTGCCTGAAGCCATGAACCTTGTAGAACAATTTCTTTGGCCGGTGTCACAGTGGAAATCACGTTGGAGTTTTCCGCCACACTTTGCGCACTCTGTGCCGCCACCACTTCAATTCCAAATTTCTCAGATGCTTTTTGAGAGAACTTCTTGCAACGTTCTTGATTAGGTGAATAAGCCCGGACACTGGCTAGCTGACCCAGTGAAGCCATGGCACCTAATTGGGTAAAAGCCTGCTTGCCGGTTCCTATCAGGCCAAGAGAAATTTCCTTCTGTGGCGAAAAATGCTTCGCCACTAATGCGGAAACTGCACCCGTGCGCCATCTGCCGAGAAAGTCACAGCTCATTACGGAAACAAGTTCTGCGCGATCTGAGTCATAGAGCATCACTGCCCCCTCCATCCCGGAGCCACGTCCTGCTGCATAAGCCTTTAGACCCATTATGTTTTGCCCGGGAACAGTTGCCCCCATGTACTGAAAACTCGAATTCGGACTTATAAGTCGAACCCTTGGAGATGATTCCCAAACCTGGTTGCCAAGATACAGCGACTCAAGCGCAGTGATAAGCTCCGCCACATTATTTGATAGCGCAGTCTCTACCTCATCTTCAGCTAGCCAAAGAACCACTCGACTCACCCCCTAGATCCCGACTAACAAAACTGTCCATTAATACAGATTTGACAAATTCACACCACTGCGTCGATGTCACTTCTTAGTAACCGCCACCAAAAACGCCTTCAACCCGCGAGGGTGAAAAGCCCGTTGGCTAGACCAATATCTCTCCATCTTTGGCCACCACGTGCACACCATCTACAACCACCGTTACCTGATCTATGATGCCTTCCAGACGCAAAGTGCTGTTTACCAACCCCCTGTCCGCTCCATGACCTATTCCAAGGTGCATTGCCCCATAGCGTTTTTTCTCACTCCTCATAGCCCCGGTGAGTGGCGGACAGCGTCTATTGGTCCCAAGCGCAATCTCCCCACCAAGCTTCATGGTGTTCTCATCCCCGTAGGATTGCAGATAACGTCTGACTTCCCGAGCCTCGATGCCTCCCCGGATATCAACCACAACGCCATTTTCAACTTCGAGCGTCACCGGTTCCCGCCACTGCCCCGCCGGGTGGTGGGCAGTCTGATCCCAGACAACAACCCCATTTGCAGTGCCTGGCTTCGGCTCGACATGAACTTCTCCAAATGGCCAGGTGCCACCGCCAAGCTTTCCAGTCTTGGGATCACGGGCAAATGGAATCTTCCCCCAGCGGTCAGAAAGGGAATTATTCTCATAACCTGAAATATCCGCTTCGAGGTCAGTCCCGCTGTGAGAGGTCACGTGAATGGTTTTCCCATTATCGTAAACAGCACCTACCCGACGCTGAATTTCGCAAATTTCTTCGACCTCCGACGCGGTGGTACTTCCGCCGCCCTCGATCAAAATCTCCTGATTCAGCTCTTCCCAAAGCCAGACAGGGGTTTTCCCCTTGCCACCGCCTTCAGACCTGATCGCACGCAGCCCGGGAGTTCCACTATTGAGAGCGGTGGTGGTGAGGGCTATAACCACGTCAGCCTCTTTAGCCGCTGCAACCGCCAGAGGAGACGGGTCGGCACAGTGGTATTTCCGTCTGGGATAGAGACAGAGTAGCGCCTCGGCACCCCTTGAATGCAGTCCAGCCATAGTCGCCTGCCAGATAAGTGGATCCATGGCATCGTCAGTCAGGATCACGAACTTATCCCCCTCCCCCACATCACGCAATGGATAGTCAAGCGATGCGAGCAGAGATATCAGGCGGGTACCTGGTGTACCATAACGGGCAATCATTTCCATTTTTTGTCTCCCTCTTTCAAAATTCCGAGCCAGCAAACGCATATCAGCTCTCGGAAATACCTACTTTCTTACTGTCATCATTTCCCGCAGACAGATCCAGCTTCAGCCCGCCCCGTGAAAAATGAAATGAGCTGATCTCATCCTGTTTTGAAAGTTCATTTATCAGGATCACAAGTGGAGAACGGACCGGATTCCATGTGATCGGCTCTTTAAACTTTCGGAAATTGTTATAAGCATTTGGATTCAGGAACAGAAACAGCAAAAGGTCCTCATCCGATTCGAAAGGCCCATGCTCAGCTCGAATCTTGGGAAGAATCGGCTCATCGAGGCCTTCAAGTGAATCAAGCAGTGGCATGCCTGCAATTAGCTGATCCTGAACATTGGGATCCAGTGGATGAATAGGCTGTCCGTAGTATCCACGGGCATACAGACGGACCTCTTCAGGGACCTTGACATACCTCTTCCCCTCCATCACGTTCAGAACAGCCTGGACCCCGACAAACTGTGAAAATGGAGTCACCATATGAGGATGTCCCAACTCCGCCCGCACCCGGGCCGTCTCTTCGAGAACCTCCGACAGGCGATGCTCTATTTTAAGGTCCTGAAGCTGCTTCACCATATTGGAGAACATTCCCCCTGGAATCTGGTGACCGGCATAGCGTTGATAGAAAGCCGGGTCGTATTGGACTTCCTCAGCAATCGGCTTGCCCTCCTGATAGGCCACCCAATAAAACCAGTCATCAATCTCGCGGATCTTATCCTCACTAAGAGAGGTCTTTCTACCCAGCTCCTCCGCCATGCGCAAAATGTCTAGAGTCCATGGAACCGCTTTACCGTATGCAAGCGGTCTTGCCGCGGTCCAAACAACATCCACTCCGCCCCGGATGGCCTCGCGATAGCAATCATTGGCAAGTCCGGTAATTGTGTGGGAGTGAAAGTGCATTTCAATCTCGCCAATTACCTCACGAATTGCTCTAACCGCAGTCCTGCAACGCTCGGGGTACATAAGGCCGGCTGAATCGGTAAAAACCAGGGCATCCACCTTGAGATCCATGAGCTCTTTGGCCTTCCTGGCCAGGTACTCGTCGGTATGGGCTGGAGTCAATGCGAACCCAACCAACCCCTTGACCTTGAATCCCAGACTTTTAGCCTTACCTACCAGCCACTCCAGGTTCCGATAGTCATTCAGCCCGTCGAATACCTTTATGCTGTCCATTCCATTGCGAAGCAAGGTCTTCAGGAACAGCTCCTGAACGTCATATGGCTGACTCTTCCATCCCCAAAGGTTCCTGGCTCTGACAAGTCCATCCAACCGGGTTTGAGGCATAAGTTGGTGAAGCAACCGCATTCGCTGCCACGGATCCTCGTACAGATACATGGCCGAGGTCTCAAATGATACTCCCGCCATGGCGCATACTTCGGAATAGCCGGCCTCACCCATAACCGGTGCGATCGGCAGCATCGAGCTTGTCTTCATCCTGGTCGCCCACAGCGACTGTTGACCATTCCTGAGCGTCTCGTCCAAAAACCCTAATGGCTTGTCACTGACCCCTACAGAGCCTTGGCTCCCGCCATCTTTGATCTGGGCCGATGACCCCGACTTAGCCGAAGCCATTATCTGCTGTCCCCTTCCACTAACATGATGACCTGATCATTTTCAACAAATGCCTCATTTGCAACAAGGATCTTTCTGAGCATCCCCGCACACGGAGAAACCACCGGAGTGAAAAGTTTCATAACTTCCACGATGCCGAGCTGCTGACCTTCACTCACCTGGTCACCAACCTCAACAAATTTGGGTGCTCCGGGAGATGAAGCACTGTAAAATATCCCGGCCATAGGTGGATAGACCGGGGTGGCGCCCTCTAGATCTATCCGGTTTTCCTTCTGCCCGCCCTGTGAGGAATTGGCAGGGCCGGCACGATATTGATCTGTGACTTGACTGCCTTGTTCTACCTGATCAGTTTTTTCTGACTGATTATCCTCTAGAGATATCTGGCCTCCGGAACCGTGATGGTGGGACTCCCCCACTTTGGAGCGGGTGAATTTCAGGGTGGTGCCGTTTGCATTAATTTCCACTTCACCCCAGCGACTTTCATTTATGATTGCCAGGATCTCAATCACATTTTGAAAAGACAGCTCACCGTGATCAAGGATTTCGTTTCCCACAAATCTCATCTCTTTTCACCACCTGGCTCATAATCGCTAAATCATCAGAGCCAGCTAAGTCTCAATAAACCCAGTCTGATGCAACGCCAATAAGACCACCCAGCAAGCACTAAAATTGTGACTTTGCCAAAGAGCGAACAATGATGCTGCCAGCTCGGCGGGCTTGGGCTGACATCACTCTGGTTAAGTACTCACGACAGGGGAATCTGTATAGCAGAGTCTCAATATTGCCTCCTCGGTGACTTCCTGGCCTTTAAGTTCACCGACGATTCTTCCCCCTTGGAACACCACCACCCGGTCACATATCATTGGCAACTCTTCATATTGACATGAGACGATCAGCACTGATGACCCACCGGTTGACACTTCTCTCAAAGTTCGATGTATTTCGTCACGCGC
>JAJZIP010000227.1 GCA_021810525.1 Actinomycetes bacterium
CCAGGGATGCTTGTTAGCCAAGAAAATCAAATCCTCCAATGCGAAAAAGATCGATTCACCAGTAAGGAAAAGAGGCTCATCAAACAAATGGCCTTACCGGGCAAATAACGACACTCCTGCACTGAAACGGGGAGAGCGCCGGGGTATCCCTTGCAGAATCGATACTGGCAAAAAGCTTCGCCAAGTTCTCCAACACCGAATTCGAAGCAAAACAGTCGTTGAGGATCAGGGTGCAACTGAAAAATGGGCGGACACCATGAAAGCAATCCGAGAAGGACGAATCGGCTTAGAGACCGTGGACCTCGTTGAAGAGAAGATCTTGCTCGAGTATCGCGGGCCCAAAAACACCTTGCTGAATCCCCACCCAATCAAGCGTTGATTTGGTCCAGCCAAAGCGGAACTTCACGAATGCTCGCGAGGACTGCGTCCGGAAGATACGAAGAAGGGGTACGGTTCAACTCCTCAATTGTGGTAACCCCGGAGAGAAGCAAAACTGTAGCCGCACCAAGCATTCGACCCAGTCTCACATCCTGGGCAGGCTGATCACCAATGACCGCAATCGACGACGCTTCCAACCCTAGGCGATCCCGGACCGCTGCAACCATTGTCGGAGAAGGCTTTCCCAGCACAATCGGCCGGCGCCTGACTGTATAGGCGATGGCAACCGCTAGCGAGCCTGGCCCAGGAATTATCCGGTCCTTCATCGGCTCGCCCCGATCCAAATTGGTCACGTAAAATATTGCTCCCCTGCGCACCGCCTCTGCCGCTGCGGACAGCCGTGTCTGGTTGACGTTGTAATCACTGGCAACGAGCACCACCTCGGCCCTCTCGCCTTGCTGGTCGGTCAACACTTTCAAGCCGGCCTTCTCCAGACGGTCCCGAAGCGAATTGCTTCCGACAGCATAAACCTGCGAACCAGGATGCCTTTCTGCTATTGCGCTCACCGATACTGTTCCCGCCGATACGATTTCTTGCTCGGGTATATCCAACCCGGCTGATTTCAGCCGGTCGCTGATCTTTCGATCTGAGTACTGGTTCTGCTGAGTACAGAACAGCAGTTGATAACCGAGATGGCGCAAAAGCTCCAAGGTCTCCGGCGCCCCATCCAAGACCCTCTCTTCAAGCACAAGTGTTCCATCAACATCAAATACGATCCCTTGGATGGCCACCCTCGCTCCTTTCACCAAATCTAACTGGACCGCGGAGTAGCCACTTGCCCGTCAAGCGGCCGCGCTCTACATGGACTGCCAGCGCAAACGGGCTTGGCAAGCGGACAGCACCCCAAAAACACCGATTCTAAACACAAGCAGGAGTGAGTCTTGCCTTGTAGGCGGCCGCGAACGGTCTGGACCCGCCTGGTCCCCCCGGGGGCGCTTAGAGGGGTCTGTAGAGTCTTCTCCTCCGGATAGGGTGCCCCCAGGTCTTCGTGTCCCCCGGTTGCCTGTTCGCTGACTGGGACAGACAAACCGCCAAAATGGTCGCAGGTATGTGCGGCAAGAACATCCAACATCGCCAATTCCGCAAAATTCATCCCGCCCGTATTCCACTAGGACATCCGTAGACCAAAAAATCAACCACTATCATTTGGACTGCTCCCTACCCCCTCTCAATCGATTGCCTCTGATATCTCCCCAGAACCCTCTTCGGCCTTATCCATCAAGGCTGAAAGGAGAAATATCGGCTCGAGTCACAGCTTTGAGATGGATGCCAAAGCGATTTGTAAAGCCACAGTTCCCTTAGAAGAGAGAAAGCCACGTCGGTCACCCTGACCCCGCAGCACGTTCTCTCCACCTCCAGCATCTAGGAAACAGACCTCAAAAAAACTGTCACAGTGGAGAAATCAGGCTGTGCCGTCTAAAAGACCTCTGTTCGGCACAGCCACTCCAAACAATGAGCACCTGCCAACACACTTTCCATGGCCTTTTACTGCCACGCTGATTTGTTAGCTGCTGGGTGGCTTTGGCGCTTCTAGGGGCCACCTCCCCCACACTGCGTAATGCAAAATGATCACGGCAGCGATGTAGTTCAGTCCACAGACTCCAATCCAGAGTTCAACTGGAGCCTGACTCCAAGTACCAGTCGCGTGCCCCAACGCCCGCAACCCAAAATAAAGTGCGCAGCTGACAATTACAGTCAGGACAGCGGAACCAAATCTGTTACTGGCAGCATCTTCACGCTCGAAAGGCCAGGTCTCAAACAACATGGCCACGAGGAAGATTGATCCGATGATCGAGCCACACGCTCCTACGATGACCGGATCTTGCCATTTGAATCCGTCGAGCAATACGAAGAAGGTAATCCACCCTCCCCCGATGGTCGCCATATGCGAGGCGACGAGCCGCGCACCTTCGCTCTTGATCCCTGTAAATGGCCATCCCCGAAACAATACGAAGAACGACATCTGATAGACAACAATGCAAAGCAGCATCGCCGTGAAATCGATGGCATTCATCGGACCAATACCGTTGCGGATGCCCAAAGCTGTGCGTGCGGCGGCCGGGACCGAATTCCAGTTCGTTACCAAGAAATAGATCGCAGTGCCTACGACCCAACTGAACACAAACGCTGAGATGCCTGACGAAACGGTGCGCATGCGATGCAGAGGCCATTTGTTGGAAACAAAGGTCAGTTGAAGCATGGTCACAAACACGGTCGCAGCTATCGGGATCGTAAACGGAAACGTCGTCAGCACCCCGTTGCTATTGAGCTTGGACGCATTTGACGAAAAGATCCCCTGAACGCTGAAATGCCCCACTATGAGCAATCCGACTCCTGTCAAGATCACTCCTACAGCAGCGATCATAATGGTGTGGCCCAACCCAGAAACCGACCTGCCATACCTGGCAAACGGCCAGCCACCCCACCAGATCGCGCTCACCACTAGGACTGGAAGCGCAAAGGTTGAAATGGGGCCCAACACCACCAAGGATGTTTGGGGCGACCACACGATACTCAAAAGTGCGAATGCCACAGCCACCATCAAAAGTCCCAATACTCCGACTAGGGGCTGGCTACGTTGACCAGCCTCTTCGTGGACTTCGGGGGTGGCGACAGAGGCATCTGACGTAAGGTTTTCCGCACTATCAGTTACACTCATCGAACTCTTCCTCTCTTAATGGACTTGAAAAGTCCCAATCGGGATTGAACACCTCCGCAACAAAATGTGCGAGAAAGGTGCCCGAGGAAATGCCTGGCGACCAAAGTTGATCCGACTGGAGTGGTGCCGTCCCCAATCAATCTGAACCACGCACGATCGCCAATCTTTAACTATGTTGACACCCAATCTCGTCAGCTAGACAATCCTCATCGGTACGCTCATATTCCCCACCAAGCGGCTCATGATGGATGAGTTGGCGTTCGATATCGGGACTGCCTGCTTGTTGCGCCAGATTGTTTCAGGTCGCGTCTGCAAGAGGTATATCTCTCTCTCACTTGACGCTCCTGGTCCAAGCGCCCACTCGATGTCCTGCGCGGTTCCGAGGGCTCGTTCAACCTGCTTGCCGAGGGCGGCGATACTGATGACCTCCTTCTCCTCAAGGCAAGGGGTCATCTGCTCGTCTGGCGGGATATCCACCCGGCGCACCTCGCCACACTCAGAGTCGAAGCGGTAAGCAATGCCCTTGGGTGAGATCATCCTGGATCGTATATCCAATGTGACCTTATCTACGAAGTAACGATCCGGGGTCACCTCTCCGCCTACCACAGACAGGCCGAGACCGCACGAGCCTTCAATCGAGATCTGCGAGCGATCTCCGGTCACTGGATCGATAGTTATCATCACTCCTGCCGCTTCTGCGGCAACCATCGACTGCACAACCACCCCCATGGCAGTCTCATTCGGCCGGAGATTGAACTGCCTGAAGTAAGCAAGGGCCTGAGGGGTAAACAGGCTCGACCAGCAACGCAAGACGTTTCTCGCCACGGCCTCTGGGCCCTGGATCCACAGATACGTATCGTGCTCCCCGGCAAAGGACGCCTCGGCAGCATCTTCACTCACCGAGCTGGACCTAACAGCCACCGGCAATGAACCTTGCTCACCAAGCTGCTCATAAGCCTCGGCCAGCTCATCGAAGAGCGGAGCTTGAAGCTCCAACTCCTCGAACAGGCTGCGGATCTCTTCGGATGCTATGAGCTGATCCTCCAGCGTGTCGGCATGCTGGAGGTTCGATTGGATTGCACGTTCGAGTCCGGTCACTTCGACGAATTCGCGATATGCATGGGTGCTTACAGCAAAACCGGGGGGAACCGGAAGTTCCTGCCGAAGCAGTGAACCCAAACCCATCGCCTTTCCTCCCACCACCTCGGCAAAGTGAGAGTGGCAATCTCTAAGTGGCAGAATATATTCCATCTTGTGCTCCTTTACTGCTCGTGCTTCGGCAGAATCGTCACAAGTCCAGAGTTTCCGTCCACTCGAACCATATCACCTGTCTTTATGCGCCTAGTCCCGGTACCTGTGCCAACCACAGCGGGAAGACCATACTCGCGGGAGACAATCGCCGCGTGACTCATCATGCCGCCAATGTCAGAAACGGCAGCCTTAATCTTCGAGAACACCGGCCCCCAAGAAGGTGCGGTGATCGGGCAGACCATGATCTCACCCTGTTCGATCATCTTGATCTCAGCTGAACTGAGAACCACTCGAGCTCGACCCTCGACAACCCCTGGCGAGGCTGGAACGCCCTGGATCTCGTTTTCAGCGACTGCCTCCCCGAGCCCGAGCCAGGACCTGACCCGCTCGGTCGTGATTCCCCACAACATAACTGTGAAAGGCTCTGTGATCTCCTCTGGAACAGGTCCCAAGGCGGGAAGTGTTGTCCACTCGTGGAGTGCAGCGAAGATCCGCTTGCGTTCCGCAACCTTTTTCTTCCAAATCTTCTGT
>JAJZIP010000026.1 GCA_021810525.1 Actinomycetes bacterium
TAGGCCGGCTCCCTCGAGTGCCGACTTGCGCCTGGTAAGGTCTCGTGCCTGGCGGGCTGCAACGCGTGCTCTCGCTGCGATGATAGCCTTCTGGACAATTTGGCTAGCCTCACGCGGGTTTTCCTCGAGCCACTCTGCAAGCTTCTCGTTTGTGGAGCGCTCCACCAAAGACCTGATTGAGACGTTACCTAGCTTTCCCTTTGTCTGACCTTCAAACTGCGGGTTCTGAAGCCTCACGGCTATGATCGCCGTCAGCCCCTCTCGGATATCTTCACCTTGGAGGTTCTCGTCCTTCTCTTTGAGAAGGTTCTTTCCGCGCGCATACTTGTTGACCACATTTGTGAGCGCCTTGCGGAAACCCTCTTCATGCATCCCGCCGTCTATCGTTGCAATCCCGTTTGCGTAGGAGTGTATAGATTCATAGAAGCCGGTGTTCCATTGAAATGCGATCTCTACTTCCTGCTCCTCTTCCGCCTGCGAAAAATAACCCACCTTCCTAAAAAGTGACTCTTTTGAGTGGTTCAAGTGGCGGGTGTAGTCGATGATACCGCCATCGTACTTATAGGTTATGGAGTGTTCTTTGCCGGGTCTTAGGTCCTCGAACTGAATTTCCAAGCTCCTATTCAAAAAGGCCATGGTTTGCAGCCTCTCTGTAATCGTTTGACCTCTGAACTCGATCTCCTCAAAGATCTCCGGATCTGGCCAGAAAGTGACTGTGGTGCCGTGCTTCCTGCCCTTCGACTTAGCGACCAGTGCCAGTGGCGCCACAGGAGTTCCTCCATCTTTGAACTCCATCTGATAAGTACTTCCATCGCGATCGATCTCGAGAACCAGCCTCTCCGAAAGGGCGTTTACAACTGATACGCCCACCCCGTGAAGACCTCCCGACACCTTGTAGCCGCTTCCGCCGAACTTTCCTCCTGCGTGCAGCACAGTCAAGACGATCTCTGCAGCACTCTTGTCTTCATACTGCGGGTGCTTGTCTACAGGTATCCCGCGGCCGTTGTCTACGACTTTACAACCACCGTCTGGAAGCAATGTGACCTTTATCAAGTCACAGTAGCCAGCCATTGCCTCATCTATCGAGTTGTCTACTACCTCCCAGACCAGGTGATGGAGTCCACTCGGACCAGTCGAGCCGATGTACATTCCAGGCCGCATTCGAACTGGTTCCAAGCCCTCTAATACTGTTATCGCATCCGCCGTATAGCTATTGTTATTTACTGATGAATCTTCGGAAAGATTGGCGTTCATCGCCATTCGAATCGACCTTTCGGCATAAATCTAGATAAGAGAACCCGGTGAAAAAGGGAGATATGCTCTGTGTCCATTCTAGTCTGAGCGCCTAAACCGTCGGGCATAACTTGGTCCCGTTTTAACTTCTATTTTGTCTACTACCTGCATCTTTAGAAAAACATTGATGATATTTACGATGGAAGGACCATTCAAAGCGAGTTCTCTTGCAACCATCGGGTTTGCCGCTGCAACAACAATGGAGTTCTCGCGGATTGCCAGGGGATTGCTTTGCGATGCGAGGTAATCTCCAACCACCTCCGGCCATCTCTCAAAAATCTCGTGAGTTAAGGTGTTGGCTGGCATTCTCATCGACTTCGCCAGCGATTGGAGTGTCTCTTTGATCTGCGGAGTCTCATCTCCGTCATGTCTTCGGATCAGATACATGAACTACCGGTATCCCAATCGTTGAAAGAATTTCTCTCAGTCAAGACTACCAACGAGCCTCCCCTGCTTCACATATATTCTGGAACTGGGCTCGACAATATTGGGGATAGCGCCCGTAGTCGTGAGGATCGTCTGAGTAGCAGATATGGAATTCAGAATCGCTTCACTCCTCTTCTCATCAAGCTCGGAAAATACGTCGTCGAGTAATAGGATCGGGTCTTCACTGGTGCGATCTTTGTACAGCGAGTGAAATGCGACTTTCAGGGCGTATGCCGCGGTTCTCTGCTCTCCTTGGGAACCGTTGTGCCTAATAGGATGGTTGTCTAGATCGATCTCGAGTTCATCGCGATGGGGTCCGATACTATTGGCCTGCCTACGAAGATCTTCCTTCCTGTACTTCACCAGCTCTAGATACAGGTCATCCTCCCAACTGCACTTGTATGTGAGCGAGACGGGCTCCCCCTTTCCGGAGATCTTCTGGTAAGCATCGTTGACATATGGGGACAGTAGCGCGACAAGACCTCGTCTTAGTTCGACAAGCTTTGAACCGTAAAGGCTCAGCTGCTGATCCCAAACGTCGAGAGTCGAAGCGATCTCCGATGTCAGAACCCCGCCGCTCTGCTTTAGAAGCATGCCGCGTTGACGAAGAACTTTTTCCAGAGCGGAAATTGTCGATGATCCTCTTGGGAAGATCATGGCAACACACTCATCGAGAAAGTCTCTTCTCAGGGAGGGAGCCCCTCTTACCACCTCGATGTCCTGCGCCGCAAAGACAGTGATTGGGATTGTCTTGTTTATGTCGGACACCTTTGAAAGCGGCTGCTTGTTCACGAGAAAACGGTCCCTGCCGTTCCTAGCCATAGATGCTTCCACCAGTATCTCGCGTTTAAGGGAGCTTTCAAAGCTTGCTCTTACAATAGCTTCATCGCTTCCGTAACCAATGATGGTTTCCTTTACGGCACCCCGAAACGACTTCTTTGCAGCAGCATAAGATATAGCCTCCAAAAGAGAGCTCTTACCTTGCCCGTTATCACCGATAATTACAATTACGCCTTCGAGACCTGGCTTGAAAAGTAGTTCTTTGTAATTGCGAAAATCATGAAGTTCAAGCCATTTGAGTATCATCTACTGCTCGTCGAAACTTCAAAACCTAATTGGCATGAGAAGGTAGGTGTAACTGTTGTCATCCACATTCGAGATGCACGCAGCCTTGTTCATCTCGGTGAACTCTAGCGCTATCATATCGGATACAACGCCCTCTGCACCGTCTAGAAGCAGATCTGGGTCGAACGCTATGCTGAATGGTTCACCAATGAATGTCCCGTCTATGTCCTCGGTAGCCTGACCTACCTGTGGGGACCTGACACTCAATTTCACCGATCCGTCATCTAGATCCATCCTGAGATGGGTTACTTCCCTATTCTCCTTGGCCATTATCCGGAGTCTTCTGACCGATTCCATCAAAGCCTTCTTCTCGACGATCAACCTTCTTGGGTAGGAGGCCTGCAGAATTTGCCGATAGTCCCGATACTTCTCCTCGATGAGCCTCGTTGTAAGACTGATATCGCCTATTTTGAACACGGCTTCTTTTGCGCCAATCTCCACTGACAGTTGGTCCGACGGGCTTTGTTGGTAGCTAAGTATCTTTTCCAACTCACCAAGAGCCCTTGCTGGAACAATCACCTCGCCCTCTGCGCCGAGAACATTCATGCCGATAATGTCTCGTATAGCTAGGCGCATTCCATCTGTGGCCACCATTCGCAAACCACCCTCGATCGCCGAGAACAGAACCCCTGTATACATGACATCTCGAGCGTCGTCTTTTGCAGCTGCCCGTATAATTTGATGCAGCCCTTCCTTGAAGCTCTCCTGATTTACAGTGACCATATCCCCAACGGGACTTTTCACGAACGGAGGCTCCAGATCGAGAAGGGTTTGAATGATGAATTTAGATCTTCCACCGACAAATTCCGCCGAGTTGTCATCCGCCGAGAACTCTACAGAGCCCTCCGGCAAGGATTTCACAATATTTGTGGTTAGAGCTGCTGGCAGTATCGCCATACCATCACCCGCCCCCATCACCCGCAAGGAAACCTCTATCAAAAGATCGGAGTCTTTTCCGGAGACCTGCAGATGAGATTCCTCCAGCGACAATCTCACGCCAGGAGTCATGCCGGAACGAGACGGTGCCCTTCCTGCGATGTTCAGTGCTTCAAAAAGAGCATTTTTCTCGCAATGGAATTTCACAACTCAACCTTTCTTATTTATTCAAAAAATTCTTGTAACAGTAGTAGGTGCTGTGAATTGTGGATAAAACAATGAAAATCCTTGACAGAAGGCCTTTAATACTTTTGAATAAAATATAGCTTTTCCACAGATCTCACAAACTAAAGCGACGCTGCTGTGGACGAGGTACATCAACCTTGAGCTTTTCAACATGGTTTTCACAGCTTTATCACAACGTCTTACACATCCTTATCAACATTATTTCCCGCCTCTAATCCGCGACAATATCTCAGAAACCTGGTTGTAAACCTCTCTGTTGTGAGACATAAGGGTCTCTATCTTCTCAACGGAGTGCATAACTGTAGTGTGATCCTTATTTCCGAACGCTTTCCCAATTGCGGGATAACTGAGATCTGTCAGTTCGCGAACAACATACATGGCAACCTGTCGCGCTATCACCAAAGGTCTTTTCCGGGAGACGCCCGTCAGCTCATCGATGCTGAATCCAAAGGTTGACGATGTCACCGAAAGGATCGATGAGACCGTTATCTCGCTGCCCTGTTGCGAGGAGATGATGTCGGCCAGCACGTCCTGAGCCATGGAAATGTCTATTGCGGTTCCATAGAGTCTTGAAAAAGCACAAACCCTTGTCAATGCGCCTTCAAGTTCTCTTATGTTGTCTTTTACGCTTTCAGCTATGAACTCGAAGACTTTATCGGGGATGGCGAAGCTGCTTCCCTCCGCCTTCTTCTTTAGTATTGCCAATCTCGTCTCGATTTCCGGAGGCTGCACGTCTGTTATCAACCCGGACAAAAACCTGCTCCTTAGACGATCCTCCAGCGTGGCGATAGCTTTCGGAGGCCGGTCAGAAGTGAGAACTATTTGCTTGGATGCGCCATAGAGAGAGTTGAAGGTATAGAAGAACTCCTCCTGGAGGGACTCACGGTTCTCGATGAACTGTACGTCGTCGACAAGGAGGATATCGCACTCCCGGTAGCGCTTTTTGAAAGACTGAGTTGCATTGTTCCTGATCGCATCCACGAATTCATTTAAAAAAGTCTCGGTAGAGACGTACCTGACATGCCGATCTGGATAGTTTTCTCGGGCGTAGTTGCCAATGGCGTGCAACAGATGCGTCTTGCCCAACCCAGCTCCCCCGTGGATGAACAGCGGGTTATAGGACTTCGAGGGAGTTTCAGCGACGGAGAGCGCGGCAGCATGCGCAAAACGGTTCGATGCTCCAATGACAAAGGAATCAAAGGTGTATCTTGGATCCAACGGTGACGACTCGCTACGCCTTGATTTCACCCGCCTAGTTCCAAATTCGCTGATGTTGAAGAGGTTGGCGGCGAACTCTTTCGAGGAGGCACCCAAGCTTTCCTTTTTGTGATCTTGCAGCGGAAGTTCGAGGTATGTCGAATCGCCGTCATAATTGTCTGAGAACACTATTTCATTCTGAGGCTTTGGTACCGCCGAAATCTCCACTGAGTACTCGTCATCAGTGATCGTAGTGAGTGAACTTTGTATAAGAGCCATGAAGCGATTCTGAATCCGCTCCTTCACCAACTGGCTGGGTGCGTTTAGAACCAAGGTGTTTCCATGAAGTTCCACCGGCTCGATCGCCTCGAACCAGGCCTTCCATGTTGACTCAGGCAACTGTTGTTTGAGCGATTCTGTACAAGTTATCCACAGCCTTGATGCATCATTCATTGCCGAAAACTCCAAGATGACAACAAGTTATCCACAGACTTTTCCATATCTGTGTAAAACTTTTCCAATGGTAAACACGATTGCAGAGATGAATAACAGCAGAGAAATTCCACAAAATCCGGAGAGCTTACCCTCTGGGCTGTGAATTCGTATGAAACTGTCATTCGTTCCGCAATTTCCGCCAAACTATCTATTTACCAGCACTTACAGTTTGTCGCCCTCAGTTGGAACCTCTATCATAGACGCGAATCTCCCCTAAATAAAGCAATTTTGAATTTCATGAGATTTATTTGTTATATGCAATAGCATGCATAATATTCTTTGTGGGGCTTGGTGTTCGAGCTGCCGGAACTGGTGCCGAAGACTGGTAAAAGTTCATGGTTTTTTAGCGATACCCCCGCCCTGGCTTGAGCGATGTCCTGGCCGAGCGGGGCTGATCTGCCGACTAGAATTTGGGAACTTGTATTGCGAAGATCCGATAGAGCCGAAAATCGAGTACATGGGCGTATCGGACCTCATGAGCGGAGCGTAAATGAAGCGGACCTTCCAACCAAATAACAGAAGAAGAGCCAAGAAACACGGCTTCAGACATCGTATGTCGACTAGAGCGGGCCGTGCGATAATCAGGGCACGCCGTCTAAAGGGCCGAACTCGCTTATCGGCCTAGGAGGCTAGTTGGTCAAGTCGCGTCGGGTTCATGTACTTAATTCGAGGCGAGCTTTCCAGAGGCTTCAGAAGTCTGGAAACAGAGCCAGGTCGAAGAATTTGAGTCTCGTATATAGAATTGACGACAGCCAAGGCACTGTAAAAGTGGCATATTCAATTGGGAAAAGGGTCGGCACGGCCGTTGTTCGCAACAAGGTGAAGAGGAGACTTCGTTCCTTGGTTGAGGAGTACTCGTGCCAAATGCCTTGCGGGGACTATCTGGTCATAGTTTCACCGAGGGCGGTGGAGAGAGATTTCGAGGAGCTTAGGAGCGAGTTGAGGGAAGTTTTGCCTTTAAAGGGAAAGCAGTGACTTTGAAGATGGTGGGTTGAACTTATGAACTTGGCCACTTCCTTGGCTATCCGCGCGATTCGTCTTTACCAGCTTTCTCGCGCCGGTAAGCCATCCCCATGCCGGTACTTTCCGACCTGTTCGCAATACGCGCTGGAGTCATATGATAAGTATGGCTTTGTGAAGGGCTCGCTCCTTTCTGTAAAGCGTATCGGAAGGTGCAACCCGCTCGGGAGTTCTGGAGTAGATCCGGTGCCGGAAGTTTTTAGTTTAAGGAAGTCTAAATGAGTTTTCTCGGTCAGATCCTTAACCCGATTTTTGAGGTAATCGCAGGTTTACTGGCTTTTTACTATGGTCTGATTCACAATTACGCGGTGGCGATTGCGCTGCTGACGATAACTGTGATGATCGTTCTGGCCCCTCTGACCGTCAAGAGCACGCGTTCGATGCTCGAGATGCAAAGAATCCAGCCCGAGATGAAAAAGATACAGGCGAAATACAAGAACGACAAAGTCGCCCAGCAAGAGGCGCTTTCCCAGCTATTCAAGGAGAACAAGGTTTCTCCTGCAGGCGGGTGCCTTCCAATGCTTGCCCAATTTCCGCTCTTGTATGTCATGTATTCTGTCATCAGGGGTCTGACCAATACGGTCGGTACACACGCGTCCCCGAAGTACATAAGTCATACCACGCTGCTCTATAAGAATCTGATAGCCTCGCACGGGCAGATGCAGACTCTTGGCATTAATCTTTCACAGACTGCAACTAGGGTTCATGGTTTTACGAATGCCCTCCCCTACTACCTGGTGATCGCGATCGCCGTTGTTCTGCAGTATCTGCAGATGGCACAGCTGACGAGCAAGAATCCTCAGGCAGCTGCAGCCAACCCTCAGGCCCAGATGCTCCAGAAATATACGCCGATTATTTTTGCGGTTATTTACATCACGATTCCTGCCGGCGTGAACCTGTATTTCATTGTCTCGAGCTTGTTCAGGATTGGTCAGCAAGAGCTCATGTATCGTCATGATCCGGTGCTCAAGAAGCATCTTCAGGCGAATGCAGAGGCACGGGCGGCAGGCACCGAGGAGATAGAACATACCAAGCCCGAGGGAGGAACGCTCAAGTCTTTCTGGTCATCAATCAAAGAGACCGCGGACAGAGAGCAAGAGAAGCCAAGACAAAAGCCCGGTGGCAATTTCGGTACAGCCGGGCGGAAATCTAGCAATAATGGAACTAATAAACCAGGAGCTGGTGGCCAAAAGCGCCCTGGCCAGAGTCGACCTAGGGGCCAAGGAAAGAACGATAAGCGAAGTGGGTAGTGCTTCGTGGCGGGCGGTGTTCAGATAAGAAAATTGTGTATAGACAGGTTTGGTTATGGAATGGGTTGAGACGACAGGAAAGACTGTCGAAGAAGCAAAGGAAATGGCGCTCGATATTTTAGGAGTTGACTACATCGACGCAGAGTTTGAGATTCTCGAGGAGCCGAAATCGGGTTTTTTGGGAATCAGCAAGAAGCTCGCAAGAATAAAAGCCAGAGTAAAGCCGACAGTTCCTCGAGCAAAGGACACAAGAAGGCCAAGGCGGCGAAAGGTTCGAGAGGAGACCGAGAAGCCGAAAGCAGCTGCCACGCCTGCGGTGTCCAAGGCTGCGGAACCGCCAGTAGATACTGTTTCTAAGAGTGCTGCAAGGGGTGAGCCGGTCAGTGGTCGCACAGGTGCAAAACCAAGTTCAAGAAATGGCAATAGAGGTCCCAAAAGGGGTTCAGTTGAGGCTAATGAGGGGAAAGAACCTGAGATGGAAACGGAATCGATGTCGCTAGCAGAGCAAGCGACAGTTGCGCAGAGCTTTCTTGCAGGAATCTTGAATGAGATAGGGTTAGAGGGCACGGTGGCAGTGGATGGCATCGAAGACGACACCATAAATATCTCTGTGACCGGGGCTGAGCTTGGACTTTTGATAGGGCCCCGGGGCGCAGTACTTGCCGCGGTGCAGGATATGACCAGAACTGTCGTACAGAGGAATGCCGGCGGACGGTCTGGAAGAATCGTCGTCGATATCGACGGCTATCGCGAGAAGCGACGGGGTGCTTTGGAAGCGTTTGCGCGGAAGCTTGCTGAAGAGGTGCGCGACTCCGGAGTCAGCAAGGTATTCGAGCCGATGAACTCCTCGGACAGGAAGATCGTGCATGACGTGATCGGTGAGATAGCGGGTGTGAAAACTCGTTCAGAGGGATACGAGCCGCGCCGTTATGTAGTCGTGGAGCCTGTTACCGAAGAGGTATCGGAGGAGGTTCAGGTCTGACGGGTTCTCGGCAACTTAGCAGGGAGCAGCAGAACTGGCTTTTACAAGCCCAGGAGCGCGGGTTCATAGGGCCGAAGCCAATTGAACTGGCTTTCCAACACGGTCTGGGCTTTGCAGCCTGCATAGATGAGATATTGAGGACGGGAGCGCTCCCGTCCTCGTTCTATTTAGCCGATCTAGGATCCGGTGCTGGGATTCCTGGACTTCTACTAGCCGGGTGGTTTCCGAAGTCAAGGCTTCTTCTTGTAGATTCTATGAGGAAAAGGTACCTCTTCTTAGAAGAGATGGTGAGCTATTTTGGACTTGGAGATCGAGTTAGCGTGTATGGTGGCAGGAGCGAGGAATGTGCTCAGTCCCCTGCCTACATGCGGTCTTTTGACCTTGTGACGGCGAGGGGGTTTGCCTCTCCAGCTGCTACAGCGGAGAATGCTAGCGGTTTATTACATAAAGACGGAATCTTACTGGTTTCGGAGCCGCCAGACTCTTTGGAGAGCCGGTGGCCAGAGGACGGATTGAGAATACTTGGATTCTCACCCCCTGTTTACAGGAGATTTGAATTTTCCTACTGCTGGATGGTGAAGGGCCGTAAAGCACGTGGTAAATTTCCACGAGGGGTTGGGATACCGGAGAAGACGCCATTGTTTTAGGAGTGTTCCACGTGGAACACAAAAAATGAAGAACTGAAGATGTTCCACGTGGAACACGTGCCCCCGTGACGCTCGATAGCAAGTCTCTTATGCGGTGAGCTGGAAGAAGGAAGTAAATGTCGGACGTGAAAGAAGATGTGCGAGTAATCGCGATAGCAAATCAGAAGGGCGGAGTTGGCAAGACAACCACAGCGGTGAATCTAGCTGCTGCCCTGGCAGAGATCGGTAGAAGGATCTTGGTCATAGATCTAGATCCTCAAGGCAACGCCGGTACCGGCATGGGGATAGATGCACGTTCTCTGGACTATACGATCTATGACGTGCTTATGAAGGATATTCCTATCGAGGACGCGATTGAACCTACAGCTGTGAAGAATCTCTTCGCCTGCACTTCCACAATTGACCTGGCAGGTGCTGAGATCGAACTAGTGTCTGCCTTTTCGAGAGAACTTCGACTGCGTAAAGCTCTCGAACCGATTTTGGAGGACTACGACTTTATCTTCATCGACTGTCCCCCATCGCTAGGACTTTTGACAATCAATGCGCTGTGTGCGGCAACAGAGGTTATGGTGCCGATTCAGTGCGAGTACTATGCGCTGGAAGGGCTAAGCCAGCTTTTTAGAAACGTGAAGCTGGTGCAAAATAGTTTGAACTCTTCGTTGGATATCTCAACGGTGGTGTTGACCATGTACGATGCTAGGACGAAGCTTGCTGAGCAAGTGGTCGACGATGTCCGGAAGTTCTACGGGGACAAGGTTTGCAACAGTGTGATCCCACGGGCGGTGAGGATCTCTGAGGCACCGTCATTTGGCCAGCCTATAACGGTCTTTGACCCTACTTCGCGTGGAGCCATTGCCTACAGAGAGTTAGCGAAGGAGGTCTTGGGTGTCGCGTAAAGGTGGCCTTGGCAGGGGTCTGGGCTCGCTCCTGCCGATAGGCGAAAGGGGAGAGGAAAGCTCCATTTACAGGGAGCTTCCGCTCGCTGCAATTTCGCCAAATTCAAATCAGCCTCGGAAGGCATTCGACGAAGAGAGTCTTAACGCACTTTCAGCATCGATCGCGGCGATCGGTGTCTTGCAGCCGATACTTGTGAGGGCGGTTTCTGAAGATAGTTACGAGATCATAGCGGGGGAGAGGAGGTTCAGAGCGGCCAAGCGCGCCGGGTTGGATCGGATTCCGGCGCTGGTTCACAATGCCGACGAGCTGTCTTCTCTGGAAAGAGCCGTTGTAGAGAATCTTCACCGTCAGGATCTGAACCCTCTCGAGGAGGCGTCAGCGTATCAGCAGCTCATTGAAGACTTTGGCTTGACTCACGAGACGTTGGCCTTGCGAATGGGGAAGTCACGTGTTTCGATAACGAATTCTTTGAGGATTTTGCAGTTGCCTCCAACAATATTGAGCATGATCGCCCAAGGTTTAATCTCTGCAGGACACGCCAGGGCACTGCTGGGGTCTCCAGATCGAATTTTCCAAGAGAGTCTTGCGCGGAAAATTGTTGAGGAGAGTCTTTCGGTGAGATCGGTTGAGGAAGAGATTCGACGTGAACGGGACGCGGTTACGGAGTCCGTCTCTGACAAGGCGTCACGCATCAAGGGCCAAGCTAGGGTGGCACCCAGACCTGCCGTTGTGTTGGAACTGGAGGAGATTCTTGAAGAGCTTTTTTCAACTCGCGTCAAGGTCGATTTCGTTTCCAGAGACTCAATGATTCAAAGGGGTAAAGTTGTCATCGAGTTTTCTAGTCTGGAGGATCTGGAGCGCATCTATAAGGTTATGCTATCGGGGACCCTAGATGAAGAGTGAAGGGTGAGGGTCATTCTTTAGTTAATGCACAGGGTGTGGATAACTTTGTGGATTAAGTTTATGTGTCGTGACGAAAGTCACTATTAGTCCACTCAGAGATGGCATTTGTGACAGCTAAAGCTGTCTCGGGAGAGTGGAGGACCCAAAATGAGGGATCGCCGACCGATATGGTGATCGCAGTCATTCTTGTTTCGCGAAGTACCGGGACGTTCATTCCTACTACGGAGATGTATAAGGTAGTTGAGGAGGCATTCATATATCGGGCGACAAGATGCGCGAGGGTCTCGCCAGACGCGGACGTGTAGGAAAATCCCTGGTAATAGCGAATTTCTTGCGTTTCGGGCTGCTCTTCAATATGAATGGAGAGGTCTGCCTCCTGCGCGTTGGAGAGGCTGGCAAGTCGGGAGGGGTCCGGGTGCATGATGACCTGGGCACGCGCACCCTTGAAGGCCAGGGCCGCCCTTAGCAGTTCTGCCGGCGCATCCAAGAAGCCTTGATGGCTAACTGCGATGGAGAGATCGGAAAGGCTGCGAATATCGGAGCGAATGTGTTCCAATTCTTTCACAGAGTGAATATTTGTGGAAGATCGTCCAAACACTCTGAGGAGTTCCTCCACCGAGGTCGGCCCGCAGATTCCGTCTATGGGAAGTCCTACATTACGTTGGAAGTCCTTCAGGGCGCGGAGAGTGTCTTGTCCGAAGATCCCGTCAACTCGGCCAGCATCGAAGCCTAGGGATCCGAGACGGTTCTGAAGCTCCGCGACATCTTCACCTCGCATCATCGGTGTGCGAACATAAAGGAGGCGATCACCGAGGTGGTAGCCGGCTTCAAGTAGAGATTTCCATGTCAGAGCATCACAGATCGCCGTTTGAGGTAGTGCTCTTGACTTTTGGAATGCCAGGATCTGCTCGCTCAAATCGTCACTTACAGGAGCGAAGCCAAGAGCTTCGAGTCGAACCCGGATGTCGTGTTCGTTTGGCAGGGTTTCAGGTAGTGTAGCGTCGGAGCGAATGATCTCAGATGTTATAAGTGCACTTCCAGATCCGCTATCAGCTGTCCCTTGGGTTTTGCTCCCACGATCCGCGTCACCGGCTGGCCGTCTTTGAATAAAATCAGAGTCGGAATGCTCATCACTTCGAAGCGACGCGCGGTGTTCATCGCATCGTCCACGTTCAATTTGGCTATCGCCAGCTTGCCACTGTTCTGTTCCGCTATCTCTTCGAGAATTGGAGCTATTATCTTGCACGGGCCACACCATTCAGCCCAAAAGTCTACGAGAACGGGGACGTCGGACGCAACCAGTTGTTCATCAAAATTGAAATCATTAAGGGTCAATATGTTCTGAGCCACAGTGTATCTCCAAAAGTTCTTGTGATTAGTTTATTTCGACTTGGTACTACTAGTTCTCAGCCTGCTTCAGCCATTTTTCAATGTCTATTGCAGCCATGCAACCCGAGCCTGCCGCTGTTATCGCCTGACGATAGATATGATCCTGGACATCGCCGCAGGCGAACACTCCAGGAACGTTTGTAGCGGTTCCGTCATGGGTAATGATGTAACCGACCTCATCCATTTCGATCTGGCCTTTGAAGATGTCGGTGTTGGGAGAGTGGCCGATGGCTACGAACAACCCGGTAACCGCAAGCTCGGTCATCTTATCGGTCTCTCGGTTGGTGATTGTGATTCCAGTCAGCGAGGTGTCGCCATGCAACTCTGTCACAGTGGAATCCCAAATGAAGGAGATTTTGGGGTTGGCGAAGGCCCTGTCTTGCATGATCCTCGATGCTCTCAGCTCATGGCGCCGGTGAATGATGGTCACGGACTTCGCAAACTTGGTGAGGAAGGCTGCTTCTTCAAGAGCAGAATCTCCGCCACCAACTACGGCAATCTCATGATCTCTGAAAAAGAAGCCGTCACATGTAGCGCAGGTCGATATTCCATGACCAATAAGCTCCGTCTCCCGCTCGAGGTTCAGCAAGAGTGAGCGGGCTCCGGTAGAGATTATCACTGAGTCGGCGAGGTATTTCGGCTCTTCGCCACTCTGGTTTGTGGTCCAGAGTTTGAAAGGACGCTCGGAGAGGTCCACCCTCAAGACTTTTGCGGTGTCGTAGCTGGCGCCAAATCGCTGAGCCTGACTCCTGAAGCTGGACATGAGTTCAGGCCCCATGATACCCTCCACAAAGCCGGGATAGTTCTCGATTTCTGTCGTCAGCATCAATTGGCCACCCGGCTGGTCCGTGGTGGAGGAAGGCTCGCCTTCGATGACGATAGGGTTGAGATCTGCCCGCGCGGTATATATCGCCGCAGTCAAACCCGCGGGACCGGAACCAATTATTGCAACCTTTACATTTTCAGACACTGTAACCTCGACTAGCTTATTTTCTGTGCTTCGTCCGTTTCATCCATACCAACAAACCCAGCACTGTCATAATTCCGCCTACCAACAAATATGCTATCCACACCCTGTTTTCGAAGGCATAGACCTCGAGAAGCCGGATAAATGCTATCGATAGGAGAATCCCGACGACAAGAAGGCCGATCAGAGCCAATATGCCATAGACAATGGCTCGAGTTATCTTTACGAGAGGGGCTACGGTCTTCTCTCTGAGTGCATCAACAGCTGATTCGATTGTGTCCGCAGTGCGGGCTGACCAATCATTGCTCTGTCCCAAAGATTCATCTGGAGTTGCCATAGTATGAATATCCTCCAAGGTCTGAGATCAATCTAGCGTGGTTTCATCTGGCTCGTTTTGCGAACTGTTCGATTCTCATTCGAGCGTTCTGAAGGTTACACCCATTGTTCTAGGCCCAGCATGGGTTCCGATGACGGGTCCGATCTTTGCGACTATCAGATCTTGGATTTTGGTGGCTGTCTTGAGTTGTTCGGCGAAGCTCTCAACGTCTGGGGCATTGGCGTGAATGATGGCCAGGTCGGTTATGGCGCCGTAGCTGACGGTCTTTTCGATCAGGTAATTTAAAGCTTTCCCCCTCGTTCTCTGCTTCGATTCCCCTTCAATGATCCCGTTTCGCACGTCGATTATCGGCTTGAATGACAGAAGGGAGCCGAACAGTGCTGTGGCCTTTCCTATCCTCCCACCCTTGCGAAGGTTTTCGAGGGTGTCCAACGCTCCAAAGGCATGCACGAATGGGATACGGCTGCGAACGAGCGCAGAGATCTGTTCCGCGTTCGTGCCTTTGACGGCCTCTATAGATGATGCAATCGCCAGGTTGCCGATTGCAAAAGTAGCCAGACGGGAATCGATCAGCTCAATCTTGATCTCATTCTGAAGATTGTTGGCGGCCAGAGTCGCTGCTTGGAAGGTCGCTGAGAGATCCGATGAGAGAGTTATGCAGACGACCTCATCAAAGCCGTCAGCCTTGGCTTTCAGGAAGGCTGTTTCAAAATCTCCCGATGACGGGGCCGCCGTCTGGGGGAACTCCTTGGAGGTCTCGCAAAGCTCCCAAAATTGGTCTGTGGTCAGATCCTTGGTGTCAACGTACTCTCGGTCTCCGAATCTGATCTTGAGAGGGACGATCTCAATTCCGTGTTTTGTGACCAGCTCGCTGGGGATATCCGCGCCCGAGTCCACAACAACCTTTACGCTCACTTAGTGACTCCTGTCTGTCAATGAGTCGATCTGGGTACCAATGAGTGCCACCACCGCAAAAACAGCTGCTCCCACAATTACCTCGAGAATTACCTGCAAAAGCAGATGCAATCCGGTTGATACGCCAATTCTAGAGATGAGAATCCGAAGCGCTGCGTACATGGCCACCGACGCGGCCAGAGAGTTGAACCATGGTCTGAAAATCGCAGACCGGCTGGGCGCCAAGTTCCGCCTGTAAAGGGTTACAAGACCTGCCACGAATGCCACTGAGTAACCGATCGAAAGCGAAAGGGCGAGTCCAAAGGCGCCGTAGAAGTGGTGCAGGATGATCGCAAGTGCAATGTTGAGGCCGTTTTCCAATAGATACAGGAAAAAGACTACTTTTGTGTTCTTTATTGACTGGTATGCCTGCACGACGGCGAGATAACCGGCGAAGCCTGGAAGGCCGATAGCGAATCCTTGCAGTGTCTGCACAGTAAGATTTACGCCACTTGCTTGGACGGCGCCGTGTGCTAACAGCAGAGTCAGCATCGGTTTGGCTATGGCGAAATAGGCGAACGCCGCGGGGATCATGATTGTCACCGAGGATCGCAGGCCGGTCCCCAACCTCTTTTTGTACCTCGCCAGGTCACCTTTACTGTGCACATGGGCAAGTTCGGGCATCATCGCTGCCATGATCGAGTATGCAGCCACGCCATAAGGTAGCTGGAAGAAGATGTAGCCGTAGGAGTAGGCGCTGACGGTTCCGGGCGTCGAACCAGCGGCAATGGCAAGAACGGAAAAGAGCGCCACCTGATTTGCAATTACGAAACCGAGTGTCCAGGTTGAAATGGAACGGATCTCTTTGATGGCCGGGTTTCGAAAATTTGGCTGGAAGCTGAGCCTGGCTCTGGCTTTTTGAAGGTATGGGATCAGGAAAACGAACTGAAGCGCCACTCCCGCGGTCGTCCCAATTCCGAGAAGGAGAACGGCGGGGGATAGGGTATGAATCGTTCCGAGAGCAAGAGACTTCTTTATCGTTGCAAACGCCAGAAATACGATTATTGCCACGATGTTGTTGATGACCGGCGCGTATGCAGGTGGTGCAAAGACGGATCTTGCGTTCAGCACGGCGGTCAGGATCGCGATGAGACCATAGAAGAGTAGCTGCGGCGCGAAGAATCTGAGCAAGAGCGTAGCGACTCTCTGCTGCTCTGAAGCGATCTGAGAGTGGTTAACGACCAGATAGAGGTGGATAATCCCAGGTGCGGCAAACTCGAAAAGTACCGTACCAATTACAAGCAGAACCAGACCGACGCTGAAGATCGAGGAGATCGAGTCCCATGCGGTCCTGTCGTCGTCTCTCGTCAGATGACCTACGAACACAGGCAGTATAGATGCTGAGATGATCCCCCCTAAAAGCAGGTCGTAGATGATATTTGGGGTGTTGTTAGCCAGGTTGAACGAGTCGGAGAACGGTCCGATTCCCAGCGCATAGGCCAGGGCGAGCAGTCTAAGAAGGCCGGTCAGTCTCGATGCCAGCGTTCCCGATGCCATTGCAAGCGCATTGACCCTTGTGGAGCCGGAAGCGTTCTTTCCCGTCGTTCTTCTCGGAATCACCACGACTTCTAGTTCTTTTCTCGCACTAGGCGCTTGTTGCGTTGATGGCCGCGCCGGAAGGACTGGATCCACCAAAGCAAAAGAACGAGAAACGCGCCAAGGGTCAGGATTATGCTCACCGCGGAGAAGGCGGTGGAGCGGATCTCAATCGAGGTGTGAGCCACGACAAATTGGCCGCTGGGAGTGACCAGCTTTGCAGAGATCAAATAGAGGCCGAGAGTTTCGGCATAGATGGGTATCGACAAAGTTGTATTCGGTCCGTTGAGCACCACCGGGATCTTGTTGCCGTTCGGGAAGGACAGCCTGTCGGAGGTGATGACCAGGACTCCTTTGAACGGGACCTTCAGCTGGGAGCTGATTGCTATTGGCAGCTGGACCTTCCTCGCGGTCACTGTGAAGGACTTGTTAGCTGACAATGAGACCATGTTAGAGACCTTGGAGATCGCGGCCTGGCTCTTTTGGAGGAAGCTGTTCGATGCAGAAGGGCGAAGTGTCGAGGCGGCAGAGGTCATCAGGTCGAAATTGGCCTGAGTGAGCTGGCTGTTTTGGCCCAGTGAAGAGCTGAGCGCCGAGATGTCATTGGCGAGAGTTTGAAATCTTGTAGTGTCGAGAATGGAGTAAGCCGCCGGGTGGGCGAGTCTCCCCTCGTTCATCGGTTCGTTTGAGGTGATAGCGAAGGCACTGTTCAGGTCGACGGTCTTTAAGAACGGGGAGGTTGTCAAATCGCTGAGAATTTGATCGAGCTTTGCTGCGTCCTCTGAATTGGAGATCTGGTACAGGGTGCTCACGACACGAGGGGTGGAGTCGTTCGGCTGGTCGAAGTAGATCTGTGCCAAATCGGTGGAGAGCTGGTTGGCGCCTTGATAGGGGAGGGTGCCGGCAGCGATATCGCTCTGAAGCTGGCCGTCTTCTGCAAGCACAGTTAGATTTTGGGAGTAGTTGGTAGATATCAGAAATGGCTTTGAAAGGGTAAATTTTTCGCTAAAAGGTTGGAAGTACTTGTCCGGCAGCACAATCTTGGAGATTCCAAGGTTGAAAATCGTGGCAGCGGTCTGACTGGTGAGGCCGCCGTGAACCGCGATCGGTCCCAAGGTGGAGAACTTCTGGTGGAGGACCTGCTCTGCCTCGTTCCTCCCGGCCACAAATTCTGAATCTATCAATCGGGCAAGGCCAGATGACGTGAGTTGGGGAAGATTCAGTGGGACGAAGCCTGAGGTAATGATCTGATGGTTTGGCTTCTGCGCCCAGCTCAACAAATGGGTTACAGTCTTTTTGACCACTGGCGAGTTGGCCGACACCGCTTCCTCCATAATGGCGCCAGGAATGTTCAGAGTCACATTCGCCGTTGGGTTGGCATTTATCGCCGACACAAGCAGCGACAATGCGTTGAGATCGTTCTTAGAATTGCCAGTGAACGGGGCTTGGACAACCAAGGCGACGTTCAAAGGAGTCGAGGCCTGGGTGGAGGGCTCTAATGCAATCTCGGTCAGCGCGGTCCCAATTATCTGCGAACCTTCTACGAACACAGCCAGCATGGGATAGACGCCGGAGCAGTTTGGGGAACAGTATGGAATTTGGATATAGCTGGTGGCTGCGGTGCTTGCCGAGCTTTGACGCGCAGACTCCGACACCTCGAAGCTGAGTTGGGGATTACCTGTCGAATCATGTGAGAGCTGAGTCAGATCCACTGGAGGCGATGAGGCTATCGGAAGGGACTTCAGGCCATATTTCATGATCACCTGGAATTGCGATCTCGACTGGATCTTTGGGAACAGTTCAAGTGAGACGGCAACGCCTTGTTGAGTTGGGAGTGAGGAGGTATAAAGGGTCAGCGATTGAAGGGACTGGAGGCGGATCCACGTCGGACCCGAGGAGATTTGCAGGGAGTCTTGATGCGCCGATGGGGTGCTGGCGGCGGTTGATCGACTCGCCTGAGTCGTCGTAGTCGATCTGGTTCTTGGTGTTTGGGGCTTGTGTGGCTTCTGTTGGAGTACAAAGACTCCTATCAAGATCACTATCAAAGCCAGGAGCATCGGTCCCCGCCACGGAGGAATGCGCCTAGGCCTTTCTCGACGGGCGTGCACACGATGGTCAGACATTTTGGTTCACTGCCCAGTGAGTGTCGATTTCAGCCCATGCATGGCGAATACCATGACATAGAACGCTAGCCAGAAATGCAGCCGCAATAGACAGTTCCTTGCGCAATTCTAGGCACCGAGGTCGAACTCGAGGATGTTCAGCCTCTCATCTAGCAGCTGGAATCCCATCTTCACATAGAAGTTGAGAGCTCTCTCGTTTTTGGTCTGCGTGTTCACGAACTCCTCGCGAGCTCTCCAGAAACGCAGCCATTCAAAGCCATCATCTACAAGCTGCTGTGCAATCCCTTTGCCTTGGAACTCCGGCTCAACCGCAAGGCGCTGAAGGTAGCCTTTCTTATCTCCCAGTCCGGTAATTGCGTAGCCAACGATGCGGTCGGGTCTCGTCTCCTCGTGGTGCACGGCGATTCGGAAACGCGCCCTTGTCGTTGCTTCGATCGCTTCGCGCAGGCCCTGTCTATCCATAGTCCAAAAGCTGTCGAAGCATCTTCTGTCAATTTCGACTACTTCTGCGATCTCGCTGCTACTCGGTTTGCGTATCTTGACCCCTTTAGTTAACGGCTTTTTAGGAAGCGCTGCAAGCGAATGCCTGAGTACATAGAGCTGTTCTCTTAGAGTGAAGCCGCATTGAAAGAATCCAGGAGTCTCGGGGTCCATCAGAGCGCTAGTGTAGATAACCCGGTATCCGGATTTCCTGACGTTCTCTATGCCCGTCTGGACAGCTTTGGTGTTGAGCCGCTGGAAGGCTGTCAGCGGCGTGATGATCGCGGCTTCAGAAGAGTTGTGCCAGGGACTTACTTTCAAGTGTTGACCGTAAGCCTCGATTATCTCCGACGGTTTCGTATCCAATGGACTTCCAGCTCTGAGTTGTCGCTGAGTATTTGCAGCCTGCAAATGCTACATGAAGATTGATTGTAGGATATACGTAGATGGTTATTTTATTTGGGACTCATCCTAGATACGCTGAGCATGACACTGGATCTCTGCATCCGGAATCCGCGGAAAGACTTCTCGCGGTAAGGCGCGGAATCGACACCAGCGGCGTCGAAGATGCCATCGAGTACTTTGTTCCTGAGCCGGCGACTCAAGAGGAGCTGACCCGGGTTCACGAGCCCTCTTACATAGAAGCGCTCAGGAGATTCTGCCTGATGGGCGGAGGAATGCTCGATCCCGACACTTCAGCAAGTGTCGGCTCGTGGGATGCGGCAATTCTTGCTGCCGGGGCTGGGATCGGTGCGGCAGCCAAGATTAGAGCAGGTGAGGCCGAGGCAGCTTTTCTAGCGGTGAGGCCGCCTGGACACCATGCGGTAAGTGATCGAGCGATGGGGTTCTGTCTGATCAATAACGTCGCCGTTCTCGCGGCAGACCTCGTTTCTCGTGGAGAGAGGGTTCTTGTTTACGATTTCGACGCCCATCACGGCAACGGGACCCAAGAGATCTTTTTTTACAGCTCCTCCGTGCTGTATGTCTCTGCCCATCAGTATCCGCTGTACCCAGGTACGGGCAGGGCGCGAGAGGTCGGTTCAGGTGCAGGGAAAGGCTACACGCTGAACCTTCCATTTCACGCTGATACTACCGGGCCAACTTATCTTGAGGCTTTGGAGCGAATGGCCGCTCGGGTGATTGAAGATTTTTCTCCCACATGGACGCTGATCTCTGCGGGCTTCGATGCTCACAGGCTCGATCCTCTTACCGAAATGGGTCTGACATCGGCCGACTTCTGCGATCTCACTCTCTGGATCAAGCAACTCGTGCCGAAGGCCAAGGTCGTTGCCTTTTTGGAGGGCGGATACAACTTGTCCGCGCTTGAGCAGAGTACAGCTGCCACGCTGTCGGCGTTGGCAGGGCGGTCTCTCAAGCCGGAACCGAACAGCGATGGATCGGCCGACTTCGAAATGATCAAAGCATTGGAAGAGTCTAGAAAGAGGGCGTTGGCCGAATGACCGGTGTCGCTACGTTCTGTCACTAGGTCTTCTCAGCAAAGCTCGAGCGCCTCAGCTGGACTTCCAGCAGGGGCGCTCGAGGATTTTACAGTTGCGCTTGGAGAGCTACTTGTAAAGCGCGTGCAGTACTTCGGCTGCAAACTTTTGCGAGTCTTGAGCCACGCTTCTGCCGCGAATCTGGCCAGCGGAAAGGATCTGCGCGCCTTTGGAACTGAACTGCTCGGTGAACTCCTGTTTGGCGTTTCCGGCAGACAGCGAATGGACGACAAACGTTGCCACCTTCTTGCCATGCAGCGGGGGCAAGGTCGGAAACTGAGTTCGTGCCTTTCGCGAAGGATGAACTCCACCGATAGCCGGCCCCTGCACCTGGGTACCGAATATCAGCAGGTCCGTTCCGAGTATGACCAGATCGTCGAGGTGTGCGATGTCTGAGGTCTTGATGTCCCATCCGCTGCCCCAGAGGGACTCGCCTATGTAATTGGCTGCCTCCTTGACGCTTTCACCGGCGCCGTCGTGGACGATCAGCGCAGAACCAACGTAGGTCGGACGGTCGCTGCTCGTTGACATTGCGTCACGCCAAAAGTTCTTGTCATGTTCAGCCAAGAGTCCTCTCGCGGCGCTCATTCCTTGGGCCATTGCTGCCACGACTGTGGATGGGCCTATGCGAAGGTCTCCAATGGCCCAGACGCGGTCGCTTACTGGAAACGCAGACTCCACCCTCAGGTGTTCACGGTCATATGAGAGCGCGGCCAGAGCTGGCTTGCCGGCGAAGAAGCCGCTTCCGAGCCAGCGCCGGTCGATCAAACGATAGCCACCCTTCTTTGGAGGGGTCCCGATGCTCACCGAAGTCGAGACCGACCTCCATCCCTCTTCGACGCGGTAACCCATGGCCAGGACGACCATGTCGACATCGACCATCTTTCCGGAGCCGGCGTTTACCGTTGGCAGCGTGTCTGCCGAAGTGTGCGTAGTTGTAAGAAGCTCTGCCGAGACGACGTGACCAGAGCTGTCGCCAACAAGCTTGGAAACGGTCGTCAAGAAGCGCACGTCGACGCCTTCCTTGCGGGCGTCGGCGATTTCGTCCGGACGTCCTCGTGCAAAGCGCTCATCCATCCAGTCGATGGCAATGGAGGTCCCGCCCAATCGGAGGACGGATCGAGCCACGTCCATTGCGGTGTTTCCGGCTCCCAGTACGAGAACCTTCTTGCCCGTCAGCGTGGGGCGGAAGCCTTCGCTTCCGATCTGCGCTTTGGCTGCGTCCAAGAAGGCGGTTGCGTCCTCTACGCCGGCAAGGTCGAGCCCCTCGATCCGAGGCATCGTAGGCTGAGCCGCTCCGGCTGCGAGGATCACGGCGTCGAACTCCTTCAAGAGTTGAGCTGCAGAAGCGGGCTCGACACCCTCGTTGAATTTGAACTCGACCCCGGCCTTCCTCAGGTCCTCGACTGTGGGACGCCAGGCCTGCGAAGGAAGGACGTAACTTGGAATGCCCCATCGAAGAATCCCGCCGGGCTCGCTGTCGCGCTCGAAGACGGTCACCTGTGTTCCTGCCTTGAGCAGCTGGTAAGCGGCGCCAAATCCTCCAGGGCCACTTCCGACAACTGCTACCTTGAGCCCATTCTTGGCTACCGGCGCAATCGCTGGAGCTGTCGTGTTGTCGGCTATGAAGCGTTCGATCTTTCCGATCTCCACTGCGTCTCCACCCGCCAGCGTCCAGCTGCAGGAGCCTTGGCACTGAGTGTTCCAGTCACACACTCGAGAACACGTTGCCGGGAGGCAGCTTGTCAGCGAGAGTATCTCTCTGGCGCGCTCGAGGTCGCCGTCATGCGCGGCACGGATGAATCCCGGTATGTCATTGTGTGTAGGGCAGCCCTTCACACAAGTCGGGTCAGGACACTGCAAACACCGCTCTGCGGCTTTTGCCATCTCTGCGAAGCTAGAAAAGCCGGGGAGAACCTCGGCGGCCTGTCCGAGAAGAGGACCCTTCACCTCATAGTGCGTGGGGTGGGATGGAGTGACCATCATCGGGCCCTCAACGTATATTGCGGAGAATGGGCAGGTGCGGGTGCACTGCCTGCATCCGACGCAAAGCGAGTCATCTGCAACGGCGATCCAGTTTTCCGAGTCCAGCGACAGGGCCCCCGCCGGGCACCTGATTACGCACTCCTGACAGCCGGCACAGCGATCCTTTAGGATATGAACACTTGGTCCAGCGCCTGACGAACGGTTTGCTGGTTCAGTTGGAGTTTGAATGCTAACCACTTTTATGTTCCCTTCTTCCTCAGTCTCTTTTGTGTCGCTTGCCTAGGACGCCGCGTGCATCGGGATGTAAAGGATGCTGGCGAGCACGGAGATCGCAAGAGCGAAGACCATGGCTCCGACTAACGCGGCCTTCGGACGGCTGGCGTTGAGCTGGATGTCAGTTTTGGCAATTCGGTAGGTCGACCAGAGCGTTAAAGCGGTCCCGAGCCCCATTATTCCAACCTGAACCGTCACGATCCTCGGGTCGGTGAGTAGGCGGACATTGTAGATCCCAAGGTGTATTCCCAAGGGCGAGACAACGGCTGATGGAACACGGACGACGTGCTTGAAGAACTTGGGGAGCTGCCTGGCGAAGTAGTCCATCCCTGTTATAGGAATGAGAGCGTACGCGAATGCGACGAACCAGCTTGATTTTTGGCCGGCGATCTTTCTGAGACCACCCAGTTTTTGAACTCCCATGACGCCGAGCCAGACGATTCCGACTGCAAGCGCGATTCCTCCAAGGTAGTCAACTGGATTCGGGTAGTGTGGGAAGTTGATGTGAGAGTTCAGCCAGTTGTCAATACCTCCAAACCAGCTCAGTGCGTTGTACTGCTGATAAAGCACCAGACCAAAGAGAATAGCAACTGAGATTCCGATATCGAAACGCCTGCGTGTGGGAGCGATGACGGAGGTAAGCGGCTTCTGCACAAAGAGGCCGATGTTGTCTGAGGGGCACGACTTGAAGCATTCAGAGCACAAACCACAGAATGCGTTCGAATCTGCGCTTCCTGGCCAGGTGTACCATGGGCAGCCGAAGCCATCCTCGCCGCCTCGCATGCAGTCCTTTGTCTTGCAATTGAGACATACGTTGCGATCTTTCGACCTGAATCCGGCGACACTTCCCATGGAGCCCGCTGTCGCGATCACCGATGAGAGAGGGCAGAGGTATCGGCAGAACGTTCGCCTCTCGAAAAGAAGGAAGCTCAAAGACGCGAAGGCAACGATTGAAAGCACCATGATAGATGTTGCGATCGGAATGCCTGGACCTGCGATGTTGAAGAACTCCTCTAAGAAAGTCAGGATCACAAAGACGATCGAGGAAATCAGCAAGCCATGTCCCGCCCAGGACTCTGGAAGCTTCTTTCCGAGCCCCAGACTCTTTTGAGTCCTTTGGAAAAAGGTTCTTCTCTGAATCCACTCTCCGAAACCACCAAATGGACACATTGCGCACCACGCACGCCCAATCACAGCCATGAGAACGAAGACCATTGCGAACCAGAGATACCACGTGATTGCTGGCCCGAAGTTTCTGCCGGGATCGGTGATACCAAAGATTCCCGTTGCTATGACTATCCAAAAGATGATCTGATTCGGAAGGATCAGAAAGAATTGGAACTTCCTATTATGGAGCGATTTCTTCAAGAATCGTCCAAACAGCCTGTTCTCGGTTAGGTCAATCCCCGGATCTGTCTTGACGAAGTGCTCTTTTAGACCGACCTGTTGGGGTTCTCGCAGTCTGATCGACGACAAGATTGGATTATTCAGTTCCGACTTTTTATCTGACCGTACTTGAGTATCAATACTCTTCTGGGCCATTTTTCAGCCTCCTAGCGCCTCTAGTTATTGGTAACTTTAGCGGTTAACGTAAAGTAAATCAAAACAGGTAAGGAAGAAGTTTTCCTGTTTTCAAAAAGAAAGGCGATTGTCCAGGTAGAGGTCATATTAATTTTGTACGTTTCCCTCGATCCGACAGTAAATGGTGGTCTAAACTCGCGCTCTGTACTTCTAATTGCACGTTGCGGGGTATTCACTAAAGCGCAACGCCCAATTGGCAAATCGTTTGGTGCAAAACAATATTTGGTTGTCTAAAAGGGTGGACGCTTGACGTTCTCCCTTGCGGAAGGGGATTCCCGAGTAACCTAAGCCACTCGGGTGGTTCGCGCTTCACTGGGCCCGCAATCGGGTATTCCTTCACGCGCTTACACCGCAAGTCCTGCGGCGAGTATGTTCCTGGCGGCATTTACGTCCGCGTGTTGGTCATGTCCGCAAGCTTTACAGACGAATACCGCTTGGCTCTCGCGGTTCTCGGCCCTGGCGTTTCCACATTGCGAACAGGTCTGAGACGTAAACCTAGGATTTAGCGGAATTATAACTACTTTAGATACACCAGCTTTGTCCGCAAGTCTTTTCCTTGAGGGACCAGGACTGAGACGATATTGCTCAGTTCAAGCCTCTTTTCTGAGCTACGTTCTTGCCCCCCGTTCGAGCCTTTCTTCTGCCTGGCAAGCCTGCGCTGCAACCTTCGCTTTCTCAGCGCCTCTCCGGGGCTAAGAAGCTTTGGCATATGGAGCCCTGTACGATCGAAAGTCGTGACGCTCGAGGCTATTTCCATGTCGAGACCTATTAGAGCTCCTGTGGGCTCATGGGCGATGCTCGGTTGTGGGGCTGTGAAACTCACGTGCCACCTATTCGGGCGGTCGAGGGTTACACGAGCGGATGGATATGTATCTATCTCTGCCCAGCTACGAGTAAGTCTGAATCGGACCCATCCACACTTGGCGACTTGGACTTCTCCCCAGTTGCGGTTGAGTTTCCCAGCTGAGACGTCTCGTATGTAAAATCCCTCATTCTGTCCAGCTTTTCTCCGCGTGGGTTTGCGATGAGATCCATTCCACCAATTCCTAAAAGCGCGGTCCAGATCTCTAAGGGCCTGTTGCTGCACTGGCGAAGATCCCTTCCAGCCAAGTGAAAGTCTTCCTTGGTTCTGCTAACTCTCTGGCCTGGGTGAGGTAAGTGATCTTGGCAGTTCTGTCCTTGTGCTATAGGTTTCTCTGGCCGAGACCGAGGTTGTAGACAAAGCGGGCATCGGAGCAGTGCCGGGAGAGAATCTCTTCTTGTCCTGGTCCTGGGTATAGGCGCTCGCGGGTGATCATGATATTAGCTTAATTCCTGGGTGCTACAATATTGTTCGCTTGACCCCTCCCTGACGGAAGGGGTTTGCGCTCCTCTGTCGATCAAGGCGCAGTTGCCTTGCAATACTTTTCCGTTGGGACTTGAAGCCGAAAAATCATTGACTCCATTTGGCGATCCCACTGTTTGGCTCAATCTGGCTCTACGCGT
>JAJZIP010000228.1 GCA_021810525.1 Actinomycetes bacterium
GATCCAGTTCTCAAGTATATCCCTGACCTAGGTGATCTCTCACTTTCAGCTCAAAGCTCCACTTGGGATCTACCAATCTAATACTTAACTAAACAGGAGGTGTCACTTGGGGAAGAAAAGTTGGGAAAAGATCACAAATTAGTTTCTAGTGATTAGGTTTCTTACTATGCCCAATGTTGAGATTCATCGTCGACTAGGCGAACGGGACATATCCGCGATCGTTGAACTGGTAAAAGCTGCAGAAGCTGTAGACCACCACAAAGCGCTGGAGGACCACGCCTGGATCGATTTGGTTCAAGGGGGACGCAAGGGAGTGCTTGGCCTTGTTGCAAAATCTCACCGCTCCGAGGCCATACTTGGATATGCCCAGATATCGAAGGGAAGCTGCAACTCCTGGGCAATCGAGTACGTGATACACCCGAAATCGCGTTCGAATCAGGAGGTGGGCAGAGAGCTTCTTCGCTGCGCTCTTCAAGAGATAAGGCGTCAGGGCGGAGGTCACATCCACACCTGGGTAGCCAAGCCATCTCAGGAGAGCGATGAGCTATGCCGATCCGTCGGGCTGGCCAAAGGCCGAGATCTTCACCAGCTGCGAAGATCTCTTCCGATCGAAAGCGACCTCCAGATTGAACCCATAGCTACCAGGCCCTTTGTGATCGGTCAAGACGAGGAGAGGTGGCTCCAGCTCAACAACGACGCGTTCTCATGGCATCCAGAGCAGGGCGACTGGGACCTTGCAACGCTTCTGAATCGCGAAGAACAGGAGTGGTTCGATCCCGACGGCTTCCTCCTCCATGAGATCGACAGCAATCTTGCGGCCTTCTGTTGGACCAAGATTCACTCGGACATAGAGCCAGCGATCGGCGAGATCTACGTGGTGGCTGTCGATCCCAAGCTCCGCAGGCTGCATCTGGGAAAGGCCATCTGCCTAGCTGGATTGAACTACCTCGCCGACAAGGGAATCCAAACTGCGATGCTCTACGTTGAAGCGACCAACTCTCCAGCGAACAAGCTCTATGAGCACCTTGGATTCTCGATCGACCACATAGACCGAGCATATGTGGCAGATTTGGAGCCAGCCTCAGAGAGGTGATCAGCCGCCTTCCAAACCAACAAGATGGCCAAGCAGATAGGTTATTCCAGCTGCAACGCCTGAGAGCAGGACCTGCCTCACTATTGTCCTCAACAAGGATCTCCCTGTAAAAACTGCAAGGAGTGCTCCTATGGAAGCTGCCGCAATGAACCCTAAGACGATCGTCAGCAATATTCCGGTCGTCCCGGTGGAGAAAAACCAAGGCACAAGGGGAACTACGGCACCGATTCCAAAAGAAACGAATGAGGCCGAGGAGGCCTGAATAGGCGAACCAATAGAAGAGGGGTCGATACCCAACTCCTCGCGGGCATGAGTATTTAGTGCTAGCTCAGGATCTCCCATAATGTGCTCGGCAAAATCCTCAGCCAGCTCCTTTGGCACACCCTTTCTCCGGTATAGCTGCACCAATTCCCGCCGTTCGAAGTCTGGCCTAGTCTGGATCTCGTGAGCTTCGAGAGCTATCTCCTTCTCGAACAACTCCCTCTGCGCCTTCATGGAGACGTACTCCCCCAAAGCCATTGAGAGTGCGCCACCTATCAGTCCAGCTATACCAGCAACCCTGACGAAAGGGGCCGATGGGTGAGCACCTGCAACTCCAAGGATCAGAGCCACATTGGATACAAGGCCGTCACTGACACCAAAGACCGCCGCCCTGGCTCCACCACCGGTGATATCCCTATGGCGAACACCCATGTCGCTCATAGGAAACTCAACCCGACTAGCCTTAGAGCTACGATGCACAAATTCAGAGATGCTAAATCTTTGCCCAGTCACAGTAGTTAAACTAGCCCCGCTCATGTCACTTTACGATCTTGAAATAACCGATTGGCAAGAACTCCTCCCGAAGGAACCGCTGTTCCGATCTAGGCAAATTTGGAGAGCTATCCATGAGGGCGCCATAAGACCGGAGCAGCTCACTTCCCTGCCAAAGCAGCTCAGAAACACTCTGTCGCAAACACCCGAGCTGTCACCGGGTCTCAGGCTTATGCGACTCAGCTCAGATGACCACAAACTGACCGAAAAAGCACTTTTTCAGCTCGAAGACAAAAGAGTGATCGAGACAGTGCTGATGCACTACCCCGAGAGGTCGACCGTCTGCGTCTCGTCACAGGCCGGCTGTGCGATGAACTGCTCTTTCTGCGCCACAGGCCAGCAGGGGTATTTCCGCCAGCTCACGACAGGAGAGATCGTAGAACAGGTAATCTGGGCGATCTCACGTACACGGGCGACCCGCGGTGAAAGAAGGCTGTCCAACGTCGTCTTCATGGGGATGGGAGAGCCCCTTGCAAACACCCGCAATGTCTTTCGAGCCCTCGCCAGAATGAATAGCGACATGGGGATAGGCGCGCGCCACATAACCGTTTCCACCGTTGGGATCGTCCCGGGCATACAGCTGTTCGCCACACTTGGCACCCAATTCAATCTCGCTGTATCTCTACACGCCGCAAACAACGAGAAGCGCTCCTCCCTTGTACCGATCAACAGGCGATACCCTATAGAACTCCTCATGGAGACGCTTGACTCGTATTTCCGGGCCACTAGACGAAGGATCTCGTTCGAATGGGCGATGATGGACGGTGTAAACGATAGCGATGCTGATGCCCAAGAACTCATATCCCTCTGCGTTCAACTTGAAGCACATGTAAACCTGATTCCACTGAATCCAACTCCGGGCTGGCCAACCAAGGGCACGCCGAAGACACGGGTGGACGAGTTTTGGAAAATTCTCGAAAATGCCGGCATCTCGGCAACGATAAGAGACAACAGGGGAACAGGCATAGACGCCGCCTGCGGACAACTTGCTGGAACAATGGTCACCAGGCACTCCGGTGAAAGATTTTATCCAGATAGTTCTGCAAATATAGATGTAGGTGATTTACTTGACTATTGAACTAACTCGAGAGGATCAAAATGGACTCACCCAGATGGTTTGACAGGTCGCTACCGCAGACTTTGCAGATCGCGACCCTGTTACTTTACATGAACGCGATTCTGACGATCCTGTTCTCGCCGGCGTCTCCCTTCGTTCTGCTTCCGGCAGTCGCGGAGGCAGTCGGGGCTTTCGGCATAGCCAACGCGAAACGCTGGGGGTACATTCTTGCGGTGATAGGAGCGGCAATCCCGCTGCTTCTTCTCCTGATAGAGGCGGCATCGTTCGGCACAAGCTTCTTATCCTTGATCTTCTCATCGCCCCTTACGCTGATCTTCGAGATCGCACTGCTGGCTCTTTTGCTCCACCCACAGTCACGCGAGCATCAGAAGATCTGGTTTCACTGATGGAGACAGCCGCGAAAAGGCGCGGCTCGATCATGATTGGACGTAGATGACGATTGAGATAAACGGCGTTGCGGAATTAAGGGAACATGTCGGTAAACATCTCGGATACTCCAGCTGGTTCAAGGTGACCCAGGATCAGATAGATCAGTTTGCAGAGGCTACGGGAGATCGTCAATGGATTCATGTGGACCCTGAAGCAGCTAAATCCGGTCCATTCGGCACGACAATTGCCCACGGATATCTCGTGCTTTCCCTCATACCAAGACTCCTGCCTGAGATCCTCTCGGTGAACCAAACTGGAATTGCCGTCAACTACGGTGCAAACAAGATACGGTTTCCCGCTCCCGTGCCCTCGAACTCAAAGATACGCCTTGGCGCAACAATTACCGAAGTCGAAGAGTTTCAAGGAGGAATTCAATTGACCGTTGAGGCAACGATCGAAACCGAAAACAGTTCCAAGCCTTCACTCGTGGCGCAGCTCCTCTACAGGTATTATGGCTAAGATGACCCTCTCCCACTCAGAACGTCACCTACGGGTGCCCTCAGGAAAGCCATTCCATCTAAATGACGTTGACCCCGCCGCGACACCCGGACTGCGAAAAAAGGATAAGGCGACCATCGGGGAAATACTCGAAGAGTTGCATGACAAGCTCTCAGAACTCCAAGAAAGGCTTTGGGCTGAACACTCCCGGTCAATCTTGTTAGTTCTTCAAGCCCTAGACTCGGGCGGCAAGGACGGAAGCATACGAAGAGTATTCAAGGGAGTCAATCCGCAGGGCGTCAGAGTAACTGGATTTCGCCAACCCACACTTATCGAAGCTTCCCACGACTTTCTGTGGAGGATCAATAGCGCCCTCCCCGCCAAAGGCGAAATCGGCATCTTCAACCGCAGCCATTACGAGGACGTTGTCGCTGCATTTGTCACCAAGGAGATCGATGACAAAGAGCGAAAACGACGTTTCCAAGAGATTCAGCATTATGAAGATTACCTCGATAGGAACCACATAGACGTCGTCAAGGTCTTCCTGCACATCTCAAAGGCTGAACAGCGTAAGCGGTTCCAGGAGCGGATCGATGATCCAAAGAAGCGGTGGAAGTTTTCGTCAACAGATCTTGACACGAGAAGGCGTTGGGACGAGTACCAGGATGCCTATTCCCAAGCCATTGCCGCTACCAGCACAGACGAGTCACCTTGGTTCGTAATTCCCGCAAACCATCGCTGGTCCCGAGACTTCTCCATTATGAAGCTCCTGCTCGACCGTCTGGAACTCATGAATCCTCAGTATCCCATTGTCACAGGATTGACTGGTACTGTCATAGACTGATTCACGCACTGATCCGAGAACAAAAGCTTCCGAGATCCAGTTCTGCCCTGGCGGGCTGTACCGATCGGTAGAGATGGCGATCAAAGCCTTTTTC
>JAJZIP010000027.1 GCA_021810525.1 Actinomycetes bacterium
AGCACTAATGTATATGAACGTCGGGCGCTTAGCTCAGTTGGTTAGAGCGCAGCCTTCACACGGCTGAGGTCGGAGGTTCGAGTCCTCTAGCGCCCACCAAAGTACTCGTATGAGAACCCTGTACCTCAGCGATGTCTGAGTTCGAGAACAATGTCGGCAGGCCCACTGAAGTTGTGCGTAATGTTTGGCGGTTGACACCCTGCTTTGCCGAGCGTGATTTTGATTCCTACTGCTTTCGTTCGTCGACCAGAGTGTTTTGACATGTCAATTACGGTCGACGAGAGTAATTACACGTATTCAACCAATCAGTTGCAAAATGAGACCAACTCGTTTATTATTCAACCTAATGGTTGAGCAACGAAGTCCAGAAGTTAGGGAACAGCAGTTGGACGCGGTTTTCGGGGCGCTTGCTGATCCAACGCGGCGTGCGATCGTGCGCAGGTTGGCGTCGGGTGACGCTACCGTTGGTGAACTCGCGGAACCATTTGCCATTAGTTTTCAAGCTGTCTCAAAACATTTGCGTGTGCTTGAACTCGCCGGGCTCGTCGAGAGAAGTCGCAGAGCTCAGCAGCGCCCGTGCAAACTGCGTATTGAACCGCTCGTTGCGGCTGGCGGTTGGCTCGGTGATTATCGCGAACTTTGGGAAAGTTCTTTTGATCGTCTCGATGTACACCTCACAAAGAAGAAAGGTTCATCACATGCCTGATCTGATCCCCCATATCTCTATTACGCGTACATTTGCCGCTTCCCCGGAAGAGGTGTTCGCTGCGTGGACCAACCCAGTTGATTTCGGCCGATGGTTTGGTACAGAGTCCACGAGTGTGGCAGACGTCACCATGGATCTTAGGGTTGGGGGTGAGTGGAGCGCTCGCATGATTCTAGGCGACGGTAATGAGATCAGTTGGCACGGCTCCTATCTCGAACTGGCGCCACCGCATCGACTTGCACTTAGCCTGAGCGATCGTCCTGGCGACCTGTTTGAACGAGTGACTGTCGATCTCAAGGCGATCGCTGAAGGAACGGAGATGCTGTTCACGCAGTCCGGCGGAAACATGCCACCAGAGAATTATGCTCAAGCTGAATTGGGTTGGCGAGCGTTCTTTGACGACCTTGCAAATGGGCTAGCTGGATAAGCGCTCAAAGGGTGCCACTAGTCCCATTGCTTGTCCTACCTGGGGAATTGTTGGCTTTTCGGCTTTGTCTCGGCACATGGTTATTTTCCTCAATTGAACCGGGCGCTGTAATTCGGTTCGCTTGGAGACAAAATGTTCGAGTGAATGTGCATGGCTGAGGTCGAAGATTCGAGTCCCTCGTCGCATACGTGGGGGGACTAATCAGGTTTGGGCAGGCCTGGAACGGGCGGAGTTGCGGTTCGTATTGTGTGACTCAAGGTCCACCGAACTTGTTGTTGCACGAACACTCGTCACGTCGTCTCTGTCGAGGGGTTTTGGGCCAGGCGACGCGGGTGGGGGGCGATGATGCCGTAGGCGGAGGTGATGTGGGTGGGGTCGTCGACGTGGAGGTCGTGGACGAGCGCTTGGGTGACGTTCTTGTGGATGTCGCCTGGGGCGCGTTCGTTGAGGCGCTTGAGATAGCGGTACATCAGTTCGAGGCCGGCGAGGGTGAGCTTTGTGCCATCGCCGATATGGGGGACCTTTTTCAGGTCAGCTCGGCGGGCATGTAAGGTTTTGGCCTTGAGACCGAGTTCGCGGACCCAGTCGCTGAAAGCTTCTTCGGGCAGGGTGCCTCGTTCTAAGGCGTCCATCATCCAACAGCCCGATGCGCGATCAACCACACGTGGTTGTACACCGGGTGCATTACGTAACCGGCCTTGATCAGCGCCGTCACGAACCCGACAGCCAGACGTGCCAACGGGCCCGGCATCATTACCTCGCTCTAATCATCGGTCCATCCTCTTCGCATTTCCTTCCTCCTCACTTGTCAAAACAGTCCTGAAGGTGTAAGGTCTCTCCTGACAGCCCAAGAAAGGAGGAGGGATGGCCAGCCGTCAAAGCCAAGCGGTGATCGCCAAGTGCTCGTTCTGTTTGAAGGCCAACACCGAAGTTGGCACCCTGGTCGCAGGACCAGGCGTCTTCATCTGTGACCAGTGCGTCGCACTGTGCTCACAAGTCATCGCCGGCAAGCCAGCATCGGTTCCCCAAGTCGCACCCTGGGAACACGAGGTGACTCTCGAGGAAGTCCTCGGCAATCTGGGTCCGGTCGCGGCGGCGAGCATCCAAGTCGACCATAGCCTCGCCGCATGGGTCACCAAGGCCCGGTCTCTGGGAGCGACCTGGGCGCAGATCGGCGACGCGCTCGGGATGACGCGCCAGTCAGCGTGGGAGCGTTTCTCCAGGGAGGAGTAGCCGCCCCACACTACACTCTGCCGGGTTGGGTAGCGCCCAGGTAGATGTCGGTTCCCCACGAGGCGCCGATCGTAGTCGGAAACAATTCGACTCGGACGTCGGCGCCGCTGTGAGGAGCGTGGACCATTAATGCCTGCCCAACTGTCCTGCCAACCTAGATCCAGACATGCCTCACTGCGGCGGGCGTGCCGCAGTACACCAAGTCGCTCGGTTCGCGAGGTGCGCAGGCGGGGAGGTGTGGGTCGGCGTCGTATTGGTCCTGGGGCATCCGAGGCAGGTGTATCCCCACCGTCCCACGGGCCGCCTAGGCGAGCCCCGTGTAGTGGAAACTGAGATCCGGAGTCTCCCCGCCCCACGCATAGGGGGTTCAGACCTGGGCCAGCGTCCAGTCGGTTGCTACCGCGCTGGCCGTGCCAGCCGCCACGATCCGCGCCGGGGACTGCACATAGGACTGGGCCAGGTCCAGCAACTCGGTCACGTAGCATGGTCATCGACGCAGTGGCCTCGGCGTGCGACGTACGCCGAGGCCACCATCTCTCGGTAGACCTCTGAGATGGTGAACGTCTGGGGACCGCTGCTGTCGCCGAGTCCCGAAAGGGCGGCCTGGACCGTATCCCTGCACGAATTAGCTGCTGGGGCATGTCCTCCTAGGCGAATGGCCTGGCCAGCGATTCTGGGACACCGGTTCGTATCCGGCGGCAGCAACTCCAGGTGAGGAGACTTGAACCGCCATCTGCCGTGGGCCTCGGCGATTACCAGGACCTCTGCACAGCACCCGTGTTCGCCGGGTTGAGAGCGAGTGGTGAGCCCGTGACCAGGGGATACGTATGCGTGTAATGACAGGTTAGGACCACCAAGCCGCCCCCATGAGAAGCTTTCAGGCCAACTATGTCAGAGGTCAACTCTTATGCCGACGAGCCGCTCTCAGATTACGATGTAGTCTGGTGCAGCCTCATTTTGTGGCAAATTATTGGGGGCAAGAATATGGGGGCAAGAACCCTTATGCGAATGCATAATTGTGTACGGACCATTACCCTCGTGCGCGCAATGCGTCGATGCCCCACGAGTCGCTTGCACACCGGGGTGTCGAAGATGTGAAGCGGTCTCGGTGGGCCTGAGACTTGAGACGAATTCCGTTGGTGGTGGCCAGTCATTATGTTGGGGTCATCGAAAGGCTCAGGACCGGGTGCTGGAATATTGAAGTCCAGTTTGTTGGCTGGATTGGTTTGGCACTACAATCTGTGCTATGGGCACTGCGGTGCAAATCGGCATCACCAATCTAAAAGGGGGTAGCAATGATCAAGGGCAACGTAAACAAAGGCGTGGAGCGAGCAAAACTAAAAACTAAGATGGTTGTTTTAGGAATTTTAGGCGCAGTCGCCTCCATCGTGATAACGATTGGCTTTTCTGCTCCTGCATCTGCAACAAGTATTCCGACCAACTTTCCTGGTGACAATGGGACGAGCTGTAACGCATGGCATGGCGCTCCCGGCGGCTTCGGTCCCGACTCGCCCTACTTATACATCGTGCCTGGCCCGCAAGGTGGTGTAGGAGGCTACATTTTCGGTCAGGCACAGGGACGTATCACAGGCCAAAATAACTCGGACTACTCTGCCGCCTGCAACGAGTAGCTTTTACTTTGGCAGCTTGGACTTAGCCCGAAGATTCAACTTCACATGAACTCAAGCGGAGTTCATGGCCGAGTGGTACGAGTTCGGGCGGACCGCCGGGTTTACGGACGGTTATCATGGTGTTTTAGGTGATCTAAAATGGGCGTCGTAGAACACCTAATAGGTGGCGGACCTTAGTAGCCGATGAGCCTGATGTTTAAATTGCACAATCTCCTCAACTCTGTTGGTGTTAGAGGTTGGCGACGCAAGCTGACTCCTTGGTTTGTGAGTCGGTATGAAACAATATTGTGATCGATTCGAGACCGGTCAAGCAATTGGTACGCGGTGACGCTGGCATTACAGGGTTTGACACGATAGGCGAGCTGAAACTCCTCGAGTCGTCTCGCACGATTAATTCTTGGCCGTGATCTGACTTTTTTACGGACCAGTCAGATCTAGGTGCCGGTAGGCGAGTATCGCACTGTTTGGCGGAGATGGGGTCGAATGCGAAAGGAGTCGGGCGAGCACCGCCACGTCATGTCGTTTGTACTTTGGCAGCAAATATCAGATGACAGTGTTTTTGGGATCCTCGATGATACGTCTGGCTAACTCTGAATTGCTCGATGAAGCCTCGTGGTCCAGGAACGGATGCGTACAACTTTGTTCGGCCGCCAGCCGAAAGATTACTCTGGTGCTGATCCGTTCGCCTGCCCAGCAGATCCGGTGCAGCTGGGCGGGGCCAAATCGAGGACTGGCAGATCCCGTCTAAGCCAGGCGGGCGCGTGGAGTGGAGAGGGTGTCGAAAACATGTGTATAGATCAAGTTTGCCGCGGATTCGCTGACGTCTCTTGGAGGACTATGCCATTGCCGTCGGGGTCATTGAAGGTGACGAAACGCCCCCAGGGTTGTTCCTGTATTCCACCCTCGATCACCACGCCCTTGCCCAGGAGATCTGCCACATCGCCATCGATATCATCTGTCTCGTAAACGGTTCCTTTGACCGAGCCTGCGGTCATCGCAGGGAACCAGGTGACGAGCGTGATCGCCGTCTGAGCGCCTTTGGGCACGACCTGCACCCAGCGGCTGCCCGGTCCCATCGTGTTGTCACGCACCAGGTCGAAACCGAGCACGTCGCAGTAGAAGGCCAGGGCCCTGTCCTGGTCGGTCACTGGGAGAGAAAAAAGTGCAATGTGAGTTATCGCCATTGCTTAATTTTTGTAAGTAGTCGCTCATCTGTCAAGTGGCTAGTGGCTGGAGTTACGACCGTGGCGCGGCCTCCGTGACGGCTGACTTGACCATGTTGCCAGGTTGACACGTGAGCTTTCCGGAGAACAAGGGACTCTGGTAGGTGATGTGGCACTGAGCAGAGAAAGCCTGTCAGCACTTGCATTCGGAAGGTCGATTATCGAGAGCGAGATCCACAGCGCTCGAAACCTTCTTCGCATTAGATAAGAGTGCGAGAGTGACTACTGCAAAATTTCAAGGCTGACCCGTCGCAGCTCTAGCGCCAGCCGGATAGCCCTGCACTGGACGTTGCCGCAAGCATTCCTTCGGAGTAACCCTGAGAAGGCTTTCATCGACGCATTTGGCATCGTCAGGTCCTCATTCTCGCAGCGGTCCTGGCGGACAACGTGGTATACGGCTCTTTTCAGGGATCCGACATATCTGTATGCTGGCGTTAGGCGTGGCTTTCAGCGAGGTGAATATGCCGGTTCCGCAGTACAGTCATTCGTCTGCCGGTGGACCACTGGCCCGACGCGCGCTGATAGCCGTTGGGTTGACTCCTGTAATCTTCGGATTGGCGCTTCTCGCGGGCTTTCTTGGTGGTCAAGGCGTGGACAAGGTGTTGGCCGGCGCGGTGCTATCGGTGATAGTTCTTATTGCGCCTCTAGGTGCCGTAGCCTTTGCCCTCAAAGCGGTGCGTGCCGGCGAACCGCTGGGCATGCCCGTCGCCGTGGGATCAGGAGTTGTGCTCATACTGGTGCTTTTCGGCCTTCCGTTCCTCGTTGTCGGCGGGGCGGCATTCGTTTTGGCTCTCACGGTATGTCTTCTGGGGGTTCTTTTTGTTGTCTATGGGCTGAATAAAGGACCGAACTCATGATCGGCTACGTTGGATCGAGCTTATTGAGGATTCTCTGAGTGACCCAGTGTTCAGCAGTGTGCGTCGAGGTTGGCTCAGAGCGGTAATCTTATGAATTGGCTGTCATGAAATCCGCGATCGCGAGATCATCGGCGGCACTGAGCGGGGGTGTATTGTGGGATCTGCTTTTTTGAAGAGGGCTGTTCCTGCTCTGCGGCTCGTCCGACTTTTCCCAGTTTCACCAGATCAGATTTCGTTGCGATTAAAGGCGGATGCTTGCGGGGGTAGTGTAGGTGCGGGAAGCTAATTTGGTCGGCTGAGGGTAACCATGATAAGAGTTTGTTAGAGGATACAACAATGGACACCTGGTTTGGAAGTCTATCGAGGGGAAGCTAAGGTCAGTGATTTCACTAAATAAGGAAGGCAAAAAAGATAAGTCTTCGCGCAATGCCGCAGTCGGCCTCGGGGGCGGGGTTGAGGAGGAGTTCCAAGGTGCATTGCCGAGCCATCGCAGGATGGCGCTTTCCAGCCCAAAGGAGTTTTTCAGGCACTACACGGTAGTGCTTGCGCTTGTAGTCACGATCATCGTATTTGGAATACTCAGGCCAACGACTTTTTTGGCTCTTAGCGATGTAAAGACAATACTGACAGGGCAATCTGCTCTTTTTGCTCTTGCTCTCACTCTTACAGTTGCGCTTGGGGCAGGTGAGATCGACCTTTCCGTGGGCGGTGTTCTAGGGTTTAGCAGCGTGCTGATCGCCTATCTCTCCTCAGTCAAGCATGTTTCTGTCGGACTCTCGCTCCTCATCTCCCTTGTGGTCATCTTGGTGATCGCATCTATCAACAGTTACCTGATCGTAAAGATCCACGTTAACGGTCTGATTACAACCCTGGCTATGGGGACCATTCTTGACGGTCTATCTCAGGCTGTATCCAATTCGTCAACTATTGGAAATATCCCAAGCAGTATTCTCAAGATCATGCAGGGCAGGTTCCTGGGCGTTGGGTTGCCCTTTTGGTACGCGATGATTGTCGGGGTGATCATCTGGTATGTGCTTCACCACATGCAGAGCGGCCGATTCTTGTACTTCACCGGTGAAGGAAGGGAAGCAGCTCGACTGGCAGGGATCCGGGTGGACAGAATACGAACCACATCCCTTTTTGTGTCTGCCGTTGGAGCATGGTTTGCAGGCTTCATCCTGGTTGGACAGACGGGTGCCGCTCAAGCTGGAACCGGAGACCCATACCTCTTACCTGCCTACGCCGCGACGTTTCTGGGTGCAGCTACCATCAAGCCAGGTCGGTTCAATCCAGTTGGAACTTTCGTTGCCGTGCTGTTACTTGCCGTGGGCACCACAGGTCTCCAGCTTTTTGGTCTCACCGATTGGGTAACTAATGTCTTCGACGGTGCAATACTTATTGTTGCGATCGGCCTTGCAACGCTGGTGGGTAGATAGGCCAGATAGGGAGAGGAGCAGAGAGATCCAGCTCTGTTACCAGGGGTTTGAGTAGTGAGGCCAATGATTGGGGGGTCGACGATGACGAAGTTGGCATTAAATGTGGAAAAGGTCACAAAGACTTTTGGCGGGACTGCTGCGTTGAGGGATGTATCGCTGAGCGTGGCAGCTGGTGAAGTCCATGCTTTGCTGGGGCATAACGGATCTGGGAAATCGACGCTGATCAAAGTAATTTCCGGCTACCACCGCCCAGATAGCGGTCGCGTTGAAATCAACGGTCATGAGGTTCACTACCCCACGAGCGCACTTTCTTTGAAGGACTACGGAGTCAGCTTCATGCATCAGGACATTGGTCTGGTACCGAGTCTTTCCATTCTTGAGAATCTTCGAATTGGGCGGCTTGAGACGGGGCTCCTTAGACATATTCGCTGGAGCAACGAACGACGAACCGTTAAAAGGTTGCTGGATTCTTTTGGTCTTGACATCAGTCCCGACATGCCGGTTTCACGTCTTTCGGCATCTGAGAGATCTGTAATCGGAGTTGTACGTGCTTTTCAAGACGTTACAGGAGGGGATACTACAGCGGATGAGGGTGGTCTTGTGATCCTTGACGAGCCGACTGCCGCCCTTCCTGAGGAGGAAAAGAAGCGGCTTTTTGATGCTATCAAGCAGGTGGCATCGAGAGGTGTGGGGGTCTTGATGGTGACCCATCATTTGGAAGAGCCGCTACAGTTCGCGGACAAGGTCTCTGTTCTGAGGGACGGCAAACTGGTGGAGACCGGCGCCATCGAAGGTCACAGCTATGACACGTTGGCAGAACTTGTTGTGGGCGGCAGCATTGCGAGAAGCGTCAAGACTGGCATAAGGGACCTGACAAACCAAGATGAAATAATTCGTGTAATCGGGTTCTCAGGTCTCATCATACGCGACGTAACCTTTTCGGCCCATCGAGGCGAAATCCTAGGTCTAACAGGCTTGATGGGGGCGGGCCATGAAGAACTGCCGTTTCTGCTCTACGGTGCACAGCAGCCGGTGGGCGGGTCAGCATTCGTGGATGGCGAGCTTTATGTACCGGATCCCGTGAGAGCGAGGTCGAAGGGATTGGCCTTTGTGTCGGGCGATCGGATTCGTGCAGGCGGAGTACTTTCCGCTTCGGTCAGCGAGAACGTGACTCTGCCGGTTATTGACACTTTGGTAGGCAGGTTTGGCTGGATTCGCTCTGGGCGGGAGGAGTCGATCGTTCAGTCGGTCTTGAGCCAATTCCGAATCCGACTAGCCTCTTCGCACCTGCCTTTCTCTGTATTGAGTGGGGAAGCCAGCAGAAGGCGCTCATTGGTCGATGGGTTGGCAGTACTCCGAAAGTCCTGATTCTCCAAGAGCCTACCGCCGGCGTGGACATTGGAGCGAGCCAGGACATCATTGCTATCCTTCGGGAGTTTGCCGAAAATGGTGGGACGGTCATCTTTTCTTCAGAGCAGTATGAGGACGTTGCAAGTCTGAGTGACAGGGTCCTCGTTTTTAGGGGTGGGAAGATAGTTTCGGTTCTTTCCGGCCTGGAGGTTACCCCAGAGAACATCGTCGCCAATAGTTATGGCAAGGCTGACACGCAAGCTTCGAGCGGGATTAAGGGCTGATCTCAGGTGCTGCACTGAGCCGTGGTGGAAAGGGCAATTAGTTCCTATAGAGCCACCATCACATATTTAGGCGGCTAGTCCAGTTGGCAGGTCAGAACTTGAAATGCCACCCGAACGCCTCACTCTCTGCCTTGTTTTTCAGTGATAGTCTTTAGAGAAATAAGGACTACGAGGGGCATGAAATGGCAGATGTGGATAGGATCGAGACCTTGGTGAGAACTGGTCCGAGCACCGTTATGGGAGACTACCTTCGGCGCTACTGGGTTCCGGTGATGTTGGAAAGTGAGCTACCCAAAGCGGGTTGTGCACCGGTGCGCGTGAAGGTCATGGGTGAGGCGCTGGTTGGGTTCCGTGATGAAGACAACCGCATAGCCTTGGTGCAGGAGTGGTGCCCGCATAGGGGAGCTTCGTTATTCTTTGGTCGAAATGAAGGCTGCGGACTCAGATGCTCGTTTCACGGATGGATGTATGACGTTACAGGGCAATGCATCGAAATGCCATCGGAGCCGGAACAGAGCAGGTTCAAAGAGCGTATACAGGTAACTGCGTATCCTTGCGAAATTCGTGGTGGAATCATATGGACCTATATGGGGCCAAAAGAGTTGATGCCACCGATGCCCGCGTTGGAGTGGAGTCTTCTCCCGGGGACACATCGCTACTGTTCCAAGAGGCTCCAGGAGTGCAACTACCTTCAAGCTCTCGAGGGCGGAATTGATTCCAGCCACGTCTCTTTTCTTCACAGATACGATCTCGAGCGTGAGCCGCTCTTCATGCAGGCGAAGGGAAACGAGTATCTGAGAGCAGATACGCATCCGAAATTTGAGGTTGTCGAATCTCCCGGAGGACTACTGATAGGTGCAAGGAGGAATGCTGACAACGATCAGTATTACTGGAGAATAACCCAATTCCTTCTACCTTGGTTTACCCTTATCCCACCTTTTGGCGATCATGCTATGGGCGGTCACGCTTGGGTTCCCGTTGACGATGAAAACTGCATCGTGTGGAGCGTAAACTTCCATCCGCACAGACCGCTGAACCAACATGAGATAGAGGGGATCAACTCCGGGAGCGGGATCCATGCTGCTCTGATCCCGGGTAGCTTTCGCACCGTGGCCAACAGGGACAACGACTATTTGGTAGACCGGGTTTCCCAAGAGGAGAAGAGGTCTTTCAGCGGCATCTTTGGAGTCGGAATGCAGGATTCCGCGCTCCAGGAGACCATCGGTCGGCTTCAGGACAGGTCGCGGGAGCATCTGGGTACTTCCGACGTCGGGATCATCATGGCTCGCAGACGCCTCTTTAAGGCAGCCATGGCGATGCATGAGGAGAATGTGCAGCCACCTGCATTGGATGCGGAGAGTCAGAGTGTCAGGGCCGCCTCAATCTTGCTTCCAAAAGGTCAGCCCTTTGCAGAGGGAGCTCAGAATGTGCTCGCCGCTCGTTCCGACGTAATGGTGGCCACATTGTGAACGGCGTCATCGACTCAGGAGTTGGAGAGATCAATTCGAAACTATCGGAGGGCGATGGGCCAGGTAGAGGCGAGGTGGTGGTGATCCAGCTCGGCGCACCGGCTTGCGAGGTCATACGTTGGACAGATGAACTTTCGGGATTGGCCGCTGTTCGCTCTGGCGAGGATCTTGGGGGTGTCAACCCCGCAATGGACACGTTGGTTGTGACATATTGGCCTAATCCGGTATCTGGGTCTATGGACGCGGCGGTGGCTTTTCCCGATTTGTCTAGGGCGATGCTTCCCTCCACGAGGGTTGTTGGGATCTTCCTCGATGTCGCGCGCGCAACTGCGCTGGCAGCGGGGGAGGTTGGGCAGATTTCGAGCCTGACGTGGCTGCGAGGGATATCAGACATGGTAGTTGTCTCCTCCGATGTTGGCGCGGTCGTAGAGCTGGTGACGACCCTTGCAAAGGCGGCTGGATAGCGTTGCCGACGAAATTGGCTAAGTTTGGCGCCGTCGCATTTAGAGTGCTGAGATTCCGTGATCAGGGTAAGTTGTGGCGTTGCATTTTGATTCAGTGAGCGAGAGCGGTTACTGTGATGTGGCATTTGTGGACTGAAAAGGGGGTTTTCGACAGGGATATGTAGGGGAAAGGCAGGCTCCCCTTGGATGGCGGGGTTGGGGATTCTTGGTTTCGCACTTTGGAGCCAGGGTATGCCTTGTCCGTCAATGGAGTTTATATTAATGTGCCATGAGCCGCATAACAGCGGATGAAGTATGCAAATATGCACTGGATCACCTGGCTGTGTTTTCAGGTCAGCGATGGCTGGGGAGAGCAAGGTAGGGGATTTTTTATGATTGACAAAGGATGGGGGATATGAAATTGGACCGCAAAGGGCCATTAGCGATTGTGGGCAGCCTGACTGCGTTGTCGTTGCTGGCAGCCGCGTGTGGAAGTTCGAGCAGTTCTACGTCAACTTCGACTACGGCAAAATCGGGCGGTGGCGCGACTACGACGGCAGCGGCCAAGCAAGATATTGTTGCTCAAGCCAAGGCGGAGATTGCCAAATACTCAGCAATGCCCACTTTCACGGCTCCCGGGCCAGCGATTGACGCTGCAAAGCTTAAGGGTAAGACGATACTGGTCGTTGAGCACGACACTGTTGCCAACGCATTGGTTGAGATCACCAAGGGCATTCAGAGTGCGGGACAGCTTCTGGGCATAACGGTCGACACCTTCAACGGGCAGAGCACGGTAAGCACGATTGAGCAGGGAATCCAGCAAGGCATCAACCAAAAGGTGGGCGCAATCATACTTGTTGGAGTAGCTACATCCTTGGTGCCGTCCTCAGTTGCCGCTGCCAATGCTGCAAAGATACCCGTTATTGGGGTTATCACCGGGCAGCCTGACACCAGTTTACCTGGTCAAGGCTTTGGGCAGGGGCTTTACGGGGCATCAGGCCCGTCTTATGAGACGCTGGGAAGGCTTGTGGCGGACACCGCGATAGTGAATACTAACGGCGGTGCCGTGAATGCGGCCGTGATCACCTTTGACAACCCGATTGGACCGGCAGTGATAAAAGGTGTCCAGTCGGTGTTCAGCAGCTGTCCTAATTGCAAAGTAACTACTACCCAGGACATCGAGCCTCAGAACTGGCCCACAAAGACTGCGGGCGCGGTCTCGTCGATGATCCTATCCAACCCCAGTCTCAACTACATCTTCCCGGTCGCGGATACCATCGGAATCTTCGCGACAGCGGGGGTGAATCAGGCTGGAGCGAGTGGAAAAGTGAACGTGGTCTCTGATGACGGTTCAAGTCCCGGTACCCTTGGCTTAGTACAAAAAGGGCCGATCTTCTCTGCGGATCCAGGATACTCTGCACCCTGGGCCGGTTGGGAGGCGATGGACCAGGCCTTGAGGGCTATGAGCGGCATGCAGCCGGGCTCGCCATTTGTTCCGATCAGGTATCTTGACAAATCGAATCTGGCGGGCGTTAATCTCACCGACCTGACAAATGTCTTTGGCAGCGCCTATGTCGCCGGCTATAAGCAGCTTTGGGGTTTGGGATAGTCGTACCCCTTTCAATGTGTATAGATGGCGTCGCTCCAAAGGCGGCGCCATCCTTTTCGAGGACCTGGACTGTGCGGGTTGTGTTGAGGCGTCATGACTAGGCTGTGCTGGAAGAGGCGGACGAAACGAAGTGTTTAGGGGATGGAACGGCAAGTGTCTCAGAAGGTCTTTCAGGCGAGTGTCACCTACCAGCCATTTCGCAGTGAGATACGGGAGTTCTCCGTGCCCGCGATAGCGAGGGATTCTGGACTCTTGCGGGTCGAGGCGGCCGGTGTCTGTGGAAGTGACATCGGTGCGCATTCCGCTCCGGCACCGGAGCGGATTCTAGGTCATGAGAATGTTGGCACCATCGAGCAGCTCGGTGCCGAAGCAGCGGATCGATGGGGGTTGGAAGTTGGCGACCGGGTTGTCGTCGAGGAGTATTTGCCATGCGGTCGCTGCGGTATCTGCCGAACCACTGACTTCAGATTCTGTTCTGAAAGCGACCCCTCCGGAGGTGGGATACGCTACGGATCCACCGGAATCTCGATCAATCCGGGTCTGTGGGGCGGATTTTCACAATACATGTATCTCCACCCACGCTCAGTCCTTCACCGGGCTCCGCTCGGCGTTTCTGCTGAGTCCCTAACGCTGGCTCTTCCACTCGGGAACGGATTCGAATGGGCATGCATAGAGGGTCGGTCGGCGCCAGGGATGACAGTCGTCGTATACGGTCCCGGTCAGCAGGGCCTGGCGTCTGTCTATGCAGCCAAAAAAGCTGGAGCAGAAATGGTCGTTCTGCTCGGAACCCGCAAGGACAACCATCGCCTTAGCATCGGGCTTGCTCTCGGTGCTGACGTGGCGGTTAATGTGGAAAGCGAGGACCCTGTAGCTGTCGTGAGCGGACTCACCAGGGGAGCGATGGCGGATCTGGTTATAGACACTGCAAGGGGAGACGCCAGCACGCTGTCCAGTGGCATTGCAATGCTGAAACAGCGTGGTGTTCTTCTCTATGCTACTGCTCAGAAGCAGGTGGCAGAGCTTCCGTTGAGCGATGCGCAATGGAAGACCCTCACATTGAGGGGGGTCAGGGGACACAGTTACGCCGCAGTAGAGTGGGCGATAGGCCAAATAGAGAGCAACTCTGAGCTACTTTCTGGACTGTCGACCGGCTCGTTTGGGCTAAACGACGTCGACACCGCGATAAGAGCCACAGCTGGCGAGACCGAGCTCAGAAGCATCCACGTTTCGATTCTGCCCTGGGGCTAGCTAGCCTTCGGGTTGAAGAGCGATCCCAGTTCGACGTTCTGACCTGAGAACTGAAAGGTGAGGAGATACTTTGAAAGGGTCAGCCCTGTATAGTGCATGCCCTTTGGAAGCGCGGCTATATCGACGGGAACCGGTGCGACACTACTGAACACTGAAGACGCAGGTGCGGAGTGATTCAGAGCGTCGACAGTCTGAGGGGTCAAATAGAGCAGGTTGTTTTTCAATTCAATCTTTGAAACCACGGTCAATGTTATCTGCTGGCCTTGGTAGCTGACCTGATTCGAGGTTCCTATCTGATTGTTGCTTACATAGAAGATTGAAGCTTTGCTGTTTGACCCGCTTTGGAGTGTGCTTGTAAGAGCGGAGTAGGCCAGTGACAGCGTTCCTGTAACTTGAGATGCCCGGGTATTGCTCAAAGGGGCGTTGCTAGCGGGTGAGGCACCACTCAAACCGGAGAGACGCATATTGAGTTCCGCTCGGCCGAATATGCCGATTCGTGATTTTGGAGCTGAGATGACTGCGTTTGCCTGAGAGGAGGCAATCTGGCTGACGGGGTTGTTTGCGAGGAATGCGACACTGACCGCTGAGTCGAAGCAGAATCCGGAGGGCGAGCTCGCAGCAGTGGGACAGGTATCCTGTTTGATCAATTTGTTTGCGAACGCGCTTTGGGCGGAGTCGTGAAGCAAAAGGCCAATGCCTCCGACCAGTATCCCGGCGGCTAGCCCGATTGCGAGAGCTTTGGCCGCAAAGGGAATTTCAGCTCCTTTCGCGGACTCTTCAGCCAGCGCGTCGGGCTCTTCGCCCGTGCGCGTTGCGTCGCTAAGCAAGCTGGTGTCGTCGCTCTGATCATCTGTCTCTCGGGTGTTCGGCGTGAGTAGGAGTGGAGTTTCGTTTTTGTCGTTCCCGACAGAGTCGGTTTCGTCGCCGTATTTCAAATCTTTGCTACTTTCGAAGTGAGTGGTGTTGTCCAACGTAGTTGCAGTTCGGTCAGGAACCTAACAACCCTAGACTTTTGATAAGTGAAAGAATTGTGCCGGTCTCCGGGTCATTTTGTTGCATAATGGATGTTGGAAGTACCGATTGCCAAAATTGTAACATTCACCTCTTTGCAGCAGAAAGCGCTAGTGGCCACTCATTCGGAAGAGTTTGAGAAGAGTCAAGAACCTCTTGGTACTACTGTATTGAGGTTGTTGGACACTTCTGGAGCCACGGAAGGCGATGCTCTCGCGCTAGGCAAGCGCGAGAGGAATAAACTTCACACCCTCCGGGCGATCTACCAGTCTGCGCTCTATCTATTCGACAAGCAAGGATTCGACAGAACTACTGTTGAAGAGATTGCCAGCGGTGCAGGCGTGACGCAGAGGACACTTTTCAACTATTTTCCTACAAAAGAGTCAATAGTCTCTTTCCCCTTGGGATATCTGGGACGATCGCTTAGTTCGAGAGTCCGCACAGCTGAAGCTTCGCTCAATCCGTTAGAGGCTTTGGCCGACGGAATTCTCCAACTTTTCGACGAGGTGTCCCGAACTCCGAACCTCTCCAACGCTCTGCTTCTTGGCTACAAGATTGTGAACAGCACACCGAGTCTCGGAGAGCTCAATCTGGCTCGTCGATCTCAGTTGTATCTTGTTGCATGGAAGGCTCTTCTCGAACGTGGAGTCGATCCTGACGACCAGACGCTGCGAGCGGCATCGTCTGGGGTTGTAGCGTGTTCTCTCGCGAGCATGTTTTCCTGGCTGGAGGCGGAGATGACCTTCTCGCTGGTCGAGTTGACTCGGTCGGCATTGTCCATAATGTCTCAGGACTTGTTTTCCTGAGACGCCAGCTGTGGTGCGCGTGCGGAAGCGCAAGATCAGCTCAGCGCTGTGCCGATTCGCTCGAGTATCTCCGAGAGAATCTCTGGCTTCGTGGCGAAATTGAGTCTTGCCCAGCCAATTCCGGGCTGTCCGAAGTCAGGTCCAGGACTTAATGCGACTTTGGCCTCGCTCAAAAGGAACTCTTGCGGAGAGGTGGCTGCCTTGGTCTCTCGGAAATCCAGCCATGCTAGATAGGTCCCTTGGGGAGGGCTGTACTTCAGGCCAAGTCCACTTTCGAGAACGAAGCCGGTGAGGCTGTCGCGGTTCTCTCGCAGCAGCGCCAGAGTCGATTTCAGCCAGTTGTCGCCCTTTGCCCAAGCAGCAGTTGCGGCCAACATGCTCGGTGTAGAAACTGATCCTCTGAGGTGGGGATTGATGGACTCGTAGCGGTCCTTGAGCTTGGTGGAGCCGAAATGGACCACGCTACACCTCAGCCCTGCAATGTTGAACGACTTGGTAGCCGAGGTCAGTGTGACGACGCGTGCGGCAAATTCCGGCGAGATAGAGGCGAACGGGATGTGGTAGCTCGGCTCAAAGACGATATCGCAGTGTATTTCGTCAGCAACGACCAGCACCTCATGGCGGCTGCATATTTCCGCAACTCGAACGAGTTCCGTCTGGGTAAACACCCGCCCGGTGGGATTGTGAGGAGAGCAAAGAAGCAAAAGCGAGGTATCTGGTTCGCCCGCAAGCCTATCAAGTTCGTCGAAGTTCATCTCCCAGCCTTTGTCCGTCTGGACAAGCGGGTTTTCTCTTAGCCTGCGTCCAGTGTCGTTCACCGACTGGAGAAATGGGGGATAGATTGGCGTTTGCACTATTACGCCGTCATTTGGCTTTGTGAGAGTCATGAGGGCTATCACGATGCTTTGGACAACATCGGTCGACACGATTCCCAACGCCGGGTCGAGTGGGGTATTGAAGCGCTCAAGATATCTATCGGAAAAGGCGTCAATTAACCTGGACTCCACCTGTGCGCACGGGTAGCCTAGGTCACCGTTGTCGATTCTTTCGATCAATTCCTGTGCGATTACGGGTGCAATGCCGAGATCCATATCTGCGATCCACGCTGGGAGGACATCCAGCGGGTATCTCATCCATTTGGTGCTTGTGCCTCGTTTGCTGCGTATCGCGTCTTCTACTGACATGTGAGTTTCTCCGTGTTGGGAACTGGTTCCAGGATAGTTGCAAGGGATTCCAACCGTGGCGAGCCTTGCGGCAGAACTTCTTCCTGGTTAATTGGTCGCCTTCACTGAAACATTCTTTGCGCCAATCTGATCCTTTTGCAACAGCGAGATCAAAGTACCTGCCAACAGCATTGCAAGTGAGGCAAGGATTCCAAGTCTTATGCCGTGCGACGAGTCAGAAAGAGTTCCCACACTTATGGGGCCTACGATTTGCCCGAAAGCTATTGCAGTGGTGTAAACGCCGATCGCACTGCCCACGAAGCGCTGTTCTAGGTTTCTCTGAGCAAGAATCGTGTACGAGGTCGCCACAGACATTATCGAGGAGCCGAACAGGAAGGCAGAGATCATCAGGACCAAGAAGTTCTTGGTTATCAAGGGAAAGGCCGTGCCTATTGTCGCGACAAATAGCACCGCTGCCAAGCCAACTCCGCCTTTGAGGCGAGCCAGTACTCTGCCCCAGATTGGCCCGGTTATCATCGCGGAGATGCCAAGCATTGCCCAGAACCAGGCAATTGTGGCACCCGTGCTTCCCTCGGCTGTCATGAAGGCTATGAGAAAGGTGACAAAGGAGATATATCCGGCCCCGAACAGCGCGGAGGTAATGATTGACGGTTCAAGCCCCCTTATTGGAAATTTCAGGGAGGCTTTCTTGGAATGGTGTTCGGGTTCCAGCAGGTGTCTAGTTTGCGGCAGGGCAAGGGCCGCGCTTATGAAGCAGAGTGTGCCCATTGCAATCCATCCCAATTTCCAAGACGACTGTCCGAATACAGAGAGCAGCGGACGTATTGCCAAACCCGATACCAGAATCCCAGTGCCGGCGCCTGCATAGTAGATTCCAGACGCGGTGGCAGCCGCCTTGCTTCCGAGGTGAGAGGTTGTAGAAGATATGAGGCTTCCACCCACCACAAAGGTTATCCCGCCGAAAAGCCCAGAAAGGGTCCGGGCAAGGATTAGGATCTCGAAGTTCGACGAGACTCCGGTGAGCAGGCCCATGACAGCCAGTGACAAAATGGCGAAGGTGAAGGTCTTCTTTGCACCGAATTTGCTTGTGTATGAAATTGCTGTAAATGCTCCGAATAGGTAACCAAACGCGTTGACGGTATTAAGCGTTCCCAGTTTTTGGTAGTCCCAGTGCAGGGTGCTTTCCATTGCCGGCAATATCAACGAGTATGAAAAGCGTGCGAAACCAAGGCTTGAGGCTGAAGCCATCGCCATCGCAGCGGATCTCAGATATATTCGGTTTGTGCTGTCCGATCTGAAGGAGTTGCTCGTAGTTATGATGGCTAGGTCCTTTCCGTTCCGAACTCCAGCAGTGCGGACCGACATCGTCCATTGCCTGCTGCTTCCGGATCTACCGCGTTGTAAGCGCCAGATCAGTGCTGGACGTCCTTCGAATCCGTATGAGGGAGTACTTTGGCTCGGCTCATCTATAAAAAGTTCGGGTCAGTTTTCGGTGCAAGATGGCTATCGGGGCATAGTTGGGGACGATTCCTAGGACAGCCATCTCGCACCTATGCTGCCGGAGGACAGCAATTTGTGCTCCAGCGGGCAACCTCTCCTAGGTCTGAAAGCTCATGTTGCAGCTGCTTCCAAAGCATGGGTCAGAAGCCTTGTACGAATGCTTAATGGGGCTTTCAATGTGGTTGGCTGCGTCATCGCCAACTTTTAGGAGCTGCGGATCGAAGCAAAAGAAGTTCTGACGGTCTCTCAAGCTAAATGATGGCGGAAATAACGAGCCGTTGGGCAGATAGAGCAATCTTGTATATCGATTCACGAGACAGTCCCCCAATTCTGCGTAAGGTATGACCTGATTTCTCACACCAGAAGCTGACAAAGTTTATACCTTTAGCGGACCACTTAATAAATCCATAACTACTAATTTCCCTTCTACAGAAAATCACGATCTGAAACGCGATCAGGTTTTTCTAAATCATTCTCACCAGGACTTTCTAAGTTACAACCCGCCAGCTTGATTCAAATGCAGGCGCGCTCAAACTGAAAGCACGGGAAGAGGGGAGAGCCGAAAGAAGGGGAGGGTTTCATCTTGTAGCCAGCAATTACATTCTGATGTCACGAAAATAGGGTAAGCGGTTCATTGTCTGCCTAATGAGTGTCGATAAGTGAGTGCGGACGATTCGCGAAGGCACATTAGCCGCAATTTGTTCTTAGCGAAAGCATTCGTTGACGAATGCGAATATCCTGCCGCTTGGCTTCATTATAACCAAGCATCAACCTGGGATCGCTGTCTTCGCCACAACTTGATCCGTTGTGGGGTCTCCGGTGTATTTTGGACGCGACGAAGTACCTATTTGTGAGATGACCCGGCAGCAACGTTGAAAGGATGGATCCAGGTCGATTCGGGGCCCACACAATCCTTATGGAGTCGACCAATCTCGGCGGGCGCCGAAAATAGATATTATGTCAAGTTAGCAATTGAAATCGCTACTTCTGCTTTTGGTCTCTCCTCTCACACTTTCCAGGAGTTGGCGTTGGGTTCGAAAGAAGGCGACGGTTAGCACGAAAGAAGTCATGGAGTGGGAACTCTGTTGTGCGTATTTACGAGATTGAGCCGCTCTGATCTGAAACTAATCCCTTCCTTGGCATCGCCTCCCAGCTTCGGTCAGTACGCCGCAAAGCCTGAAAAACCCCTTCGAGCCTCCAGTAAGCATGCATTTGCCTGAAGCCAAAGTTTTCGATGATCGAAGATACGACCGCCTGGTAGAGAAATTTCCATTTGTTGTAACGGTGGAATGAGACTTCTTCTATGAGTAGCGAAAGTATTGACAAGAGAATGCCGTAAAGAATTGCAACCGCGAGGAAGAGTCCTGCGAAAAGGACGTTTACGAAATTAAAGTAAAGCGCCACGATCAGCAGGAAGAATCCTGTGAGCTCCACGACTGGACCGAGAACCTCAAAGAAAAAGAAGTAAGGAACGGCTAGAAGGCCAAGGGTGCCATATTTCGGATTCATGAATAGGGATTTGTTGCTCCACAAGGTGTCTACCAGTCCTCGTGACCATCTCCTGCGCTGTCGTCTGAGTACCGTTATATTCTCTGGAACTTCAGTCCAGCAGACGGGTTCGGAAACGAAGGTGACTTTGTAGGGCGTCTTGAGGCCTCTCATATATATGTGTATGCGAGCCACCAAGTCCGCATCCTCTCCAATCGAAGATAGGTCGTACCCCCCTATTGCAATTACAACATCTCTGCGGAAGACCCCGAAAGCGCCTGAAATTATGAGCAATGCTCCCAACTTCGACCATCCGGTACGACCTAAAAGAAATGCCCGGAGATATTCAATCACTTGGATTTTTGCAAGCCATTTCTTGGGCATGCGTACCTCGGTAATCCGTCCTCGGTAAGCGGAGCAGCCATTGGACGGTCGTATTGCTCCCCCAGTTGCCACTACCCTCTGAGGATCGTCAATAAAAGGCATAGCGACTTTTATCAAAGCGTCCGCGTCAAGAATGGCATCGGCGTCAACTACGCAAATGAGAGGATACTTAGCCACGTTGATGGCCGCGTTTACTGCGTCTGTCTTCTTTCCAACTGAGTGTTTGCGAATCACTGTCAGATCGTTCAGTCCTCTGGCAATGTGAACAGAATCGATCTGTCCGAGCGTGGGCACCAGCTCGGGGATCTGCATCGGTATTTCGATCAGATCGAATGCCTCACGCAGTCTGTCGAATGTGGCATCACTGGAGCCGTCGTCGACAACTATAAGTTCCAGCTGTGGGTACTGAAGCGACATCACTGCCCTTGCGCTTTCGACAATGCCTGCTTCCTCATCGTGCGCCGGCATGAGAACAGAGACCGGCAAAGTAGCGGGGCTAGAGAGGGCATCCTCGAGTCCAGTAAGTGATTTTCGTCGAAAGTAGCTTCCAAGATTTATGGAAGCGAGAATTATCAGGATTAGATAAATGGTATTGAGGGCAAGAAAGTAGCTCAGCCCAAACCAGTTCAATATTCGTAAAACTGTTGCGATGATCGGAGCCATGCCTGCGACAGACAAAAGATGACCCCCTATCTCCCCTATGACGCAGATGGAGCCTTGGCGGCAAGTCTAGCCAGGGCCTCCTTGGCGAAGGCAGCGCCCCTGGAGTTGGAAGCTGCAATGAGATTGAGCTGTTCGATGCCTGCAGGCCCCATCTGCGAGGCTGCCTTCGCGGCAGCGCGGGCCACTTGATAGTCCTCGTCGTTTAGCAGAGTGATGATCTCTTGCACTGTGTCCCTGTCGCCGATTGCCGCAAGAGCTCCGCAGGTGACAATTCGCAGAGCAGTCGGTTTATGAGATTCAAGGCACTCACTCAGGGGGCGGATTGCCTTAGGGCTGCCAATGCGTCCTAGAGCTCTGGCGGAACGTAGCTTCACCTCGAGTGAAGGGTCATTTTCCAGTAGAGAGATCAGAACTGTGGTATCCTCAGTCGAACCCTCCATTCCCAGTATTTCTGCCGTCACCGCCCTGCACCGGGTTCCTCCAAATTCCAATCCGGCTTTCACTGACCCTTTGCCTTGCGAACCAATCCGCATTAGTGCGACAAGCACCGCGCCAAATGGTACTGGACGCCTGTGATCGTCCACTGCTGAGAGCAGGGCCGGAACCGATTCCGGACTCCCCAGCTGTCCTAGGCAGCGGATCGCAAGTGTTCTCACATCTTGTCGACGGTCACGGAGCATCGACTCCAGCGGCTCGCGCGCCTCGGGAATTCCCACATTCCCGAGAAACGCTGCGGCTTTGCAGCGGCCCAAGCAGCCGAGCTTTCTCGTTCTTTCGATCGCCTTATCGATGGCTCCGCGGGAATAGAGGAACGAGACCAATATGTCTTTGGCACGCCCTTTGACTTTGCTGAGCATTGCTTCCGATATTTCGTCGAATTGACTGGAGTCGATTCTTTTCAACTCCTGCAGCTCGAAAAGACTGAGGTCCTCGCTGAGGAATCTGACAAGTAGGCCTCGCAGCTTGGCTTCCTGTACTGCGGAACGTGCCTCCGTTTTCGTTCTTACCAGCCGAATTATGACAGTCGTCACCAGCATGGCAAAAATTGAGATCAATAGAAGAAGGACGCTCACGACCAGTGCAAGGCGCATCTAAGGTCAGACTGTCCTTCCGAGTGCCGCTTGGACCCGGCTGAGTAGCTCTCTGGGACTGAACGGCTTGGTCATGTAGTCGGTTGCGCCGGCGGCAAATCCTCGCTCCGTATCCTGTTCCATGGATTTGGCAGTGAGGAGGATGATTGGTGTGTTTTTAAGATCTGGATCGGTGCGCATCTCCAGCGTGACTTCGATCCCAGAATGGAACGGCATCGTCACGTCTAAGATCATCAGAGCTGGGTGATGTTTGCGAGCATGTTCGATGGCCTGTCTTCCATCCGAAACGGCGATCACCGCATAACCTGACTGGCTGAGTTTATAGTCGACCAATTCCAAGATGTCTGGGTCGTCATCGGCAACAAGAATTGTGGTCATTTCGTATCCTTTGCGCACACATAGGCGACTGAGGCCTTATTGTGGCAAAGCGCCACTTTGGCCAGTATCTTTTCTTTAGGAGGAATATTAATTGCTTGGCCTGTCTGATCAAAATTGTGCCCGGTCTATTCGTTTATGGTTTCTCCCTTGGGTTCTTGATATTTCTGTGGCGGCACTTACATTTGCGTATGGTGGGATGTTGGGGCCGAAACAAAACTCTCCTGATTCGCATCACTTTCTATCGTGGGCAGGTGAATTGTGAATGTAGTCCCTTCGCCCACCTTAGAGGCCATCGATACACTTCCTCCATGTTGTTCTATGATCGCCTTTACTATCACCAAGCCAAGTCCTGTGCCTTGTACTGCATTGTCTCGTGCAGCAGAGGTTCTATAGAACTTTGTGAACAACTTTTCCAACTCGTCAGGCTCAATACCGGTTCCGCTATCGGAAACTGACACAGCCAGCGACTTTGACTCACTGGATGCAGCTATTGAAATTGTACCCCCGTCTGGTGTGAACTTTATGGCGTTCGAAAGGATGTTGAGGATTACCTGCTCGATGAGGCCCGTGTCAATCTCAAGATCTGGAAGCCTGTCGCTCACATTCATCTTCAGGTTGATGTGCTTGCTATTGATTTGAGGCATTACGGTTTCTGCCGTTCGCATGAGTATCGGCGTGATGTGAGTCCGGGCCTTTGAAAGCTGAAGGTTGCCGGATTCAATGCGTGATGCCGTCAAAATGTTCTCGATCAGATACATGAGTCTTTTGGAGTTGCGATCGATTGCGTCCAGCATGCGTGAATAGGTACGGGAAATCTTGCCTTCCTCCATCTCCTCTTGAAGGAGTTCAAGGTAGCCAACGATGCTGGTGAGTGGGGTTCTTAGCTCATGCGAAACCGCCGCGAGAAAGAAGTCCTTTGATTCATCAAGTTTTTTCATTGCGGCAAGGTTCGTTCGCTCCTGTTCATACAGGCGTATAGCTGTGAGCGTCGCGGCCAGACCGCTTGCCATAGTCTGTGCTACTTGCGCATCACGGTCCGTCCAGTTTCTAGCGTGTCCTTCCATTGCGGCCACCAGAACCGCTTCTGTTCCCAACGGCCCAATAACCGGAGCCGCGAGGAATGCGCCTAAGCCGGTTCTCATGACAGTGGCTCTGCTCTTCTCCGAAAGGCGTTCGTCGCGGGAGACATCATTTATTGTCACAACTGTGCCTTTTTTTATGCTGTCCCGTATTGGGCCAGGATCTAGATAGACGGAGGTGCGGAGCTCTCCAATAGATGAAGGACCGACCTGAGTATCCAGGGCGGTTTTTACAGTCGGTGATAACCACTCGGAAATAATAGTCCCTGGACTCTTGTTCTCCATGATTCGCACAAGCGCGCGGTCGGCACGTAATGCCGGGCCCAGCCCATTCACGGTCCGTTGCAACGCCGAGGCCACGTCATGATCCCGATATAGCGTATTTGAAATCCCTTCCCGAATGCTCTGTTCCAGCTCCAAGCTTTCGCGCAACTCCTTTTCCTGGACATACTGTCTCTCGAGTTCAGCTACCAGGGCTTCTTTCTGCTCTGCCATGCTGTTGATCGCGGTGGCGAGAACGCGTTCCTCCAGCAATCCGGTTAGTGGTGCTCTCACATGCCCTTCGCCGGCTTCAAGCCGTGAGAGGGTGTTGGTGATCCGGCCCAGGAGATCTTGCATCCTGATTCTTACGATTATGGCTCGGCGGAATCCCACGATAAGGGCGAGCAATATGGCTATGATCGTAAATGTGGTCGTAAGAAAGACCAGGATTCCAAGGCGATGTTGCGCGGCTCTCCGCTCCTTGGTCAGATAGATATTGGCAGCATTGTTACTAGTTCGGTAGCTTTGCAGATGTTGGTTTACGCTAAAAAGTACTTCGTCAATTCGCTGGGACGAGAATTGGCTAGGTGGAAGCGCCAGAGCAGTCTGTTCATATACGCTAAAAAGACCCTGTGCCTCAGAATTTTCATTTTGAAGGATTCTTGAGTCTTTTTCACCCCGGCTAAGAAGGGCCGCAGCATTTTGAAATATCTGCTGGTAAGACTGCTTGTCAGATTGATAACGGCTTATATACGAGCTTTCGCCGGTTCGAAGGTAGTTGCGCACGTCCGTGTTCATGTCCAATACCTGGACTAGCATGCCGTTGTTGTAGGAGATAAGCGGTTCGAGCCTGTTGAGCACGTCTGATGTTGAACTGTTCGAGTAGATCAGCGAACCTGTTCCGATGATTCCGATCAATATTAAGAGCACGGCGATTCTTAGAAATGTCCTGCGCAGATTGCGTGCCAGCGAGTTCACCGGAAGGCGCTCAAACGCCTGCGCAAGCCGATACTTCTCGAACCTTTTCGTTCCGGCTTGCCGTTGATCGTCATTAAGCGCGTCCATTTCCATAGTTTCTCACCCACCGTTCTGACCGGGCGCGTTTTGAATGCTTGATCCAGCACAATTGCAAGATACCGCTACACTGAATTGGCAATTCCCGATGACTCTAATCCAAGATCCCTATAATTGATGGTTCTATCAGAGCTGGTCGATTACCGCGACTCCTGGTATTCCAAAAACGCCTCAAACGCTCTTGGGCCATAGACGGTTCCCGGACCGCCACTGAGCATTATCGCTACACCAATGGCCTCAGCTACCTCGTCTCTCGACGCTCCCTGTATTGCTGCGGCGCGCGCGTGGCTGGAAATGCAGCCGTCGCACTTGTTCACGACGGAGATCGCGAGTGCGATGAGTTCCTTCATTTTCTTCGAAAGAACCCCTTCTGCAGTTGCAGCTGCATGCAGCTGGGCATAACCCTTTAACACCTCAGGGATTTCTGACCTTAGCTCCCTGGCGGGACCACGCAATTCCTCTGCGATCATATGATACTTGTCGGCCATTTCTACTCCTTCCAATAAACGGGGATGGCATAGGTGCAGCTTCTCGGATTCATTAACCACTCGCGGTGGTCAAGTAAGGTCCCACAAACTCAATGTAGCCTTTGTCGTGCAACAGTGCATGCAATGTATGGTGCAATTATGCCAGCATCCGCCTCATTTAGCTTGAAATTGCCTCCATCGAGTCGGTTGAAGCCTCAGTAGAAACCTGAGTTCTATTGGGTTGACCGTGACTATTGCGAGCAGGCCTGGTCATTCATATCCGGGATTGTGAGCTTGGTATAGCGTCTCCTGGTGAAGTCAACTGTCAGAGGTCAGAGCACA
>JAJZIP010000229.1 GCA_021810525.1 Actinomycetes bacterium
CTTTGCCAACCCGAGTGATGGATTAATAACAATTGAACCGTATTCGTCATCGGATGCAAATACGTCAGTTGTTGTCGCTTCCACCAATGGTGGTTCAAGTTGGTCGATAGTAAACCAAAAGGCTCCAGTCGGTAAAGTGAAATTTGTATCTTCAAGTATCGGCTGGGGTCTTAGTCTCAACGGAACAGAACTATACCTGACAAGAGACGGCGGAGTCAGCTGGCAAAAAGTCACTTTATCATTGAGTCAGGGATCAGTCGCTTCTTTCAAGTCACTTACGTTACCGACCTTCTTAGGTCAAACTGGGGTCTTTTTGACACAACCTACATCGGGTAATGCACTCCTTGAAATAACCAATAATGGTGGTAAAACTTGGAACCCTTTAGCTGCACCATTTCGGAGCCAGCCGATAGTGACCCCTGGAACAAATAGCCCAATTTGTCAAACATGTGTTTCTGTCGGAGCGGAACCGTTTTCTGTACTTAGCCCTACCACTTTCGTCTACTGGTCGGGCGGAACGCTATATCGGACTACAAATGGAGGACAAAGCTGGACTTCAGTCAGCACCAGTCCAGCTTCGGCTGTGATTGGGACTGTTGGCAATCAGAGCGCTTCTGGTCCACTGCAATTTTCTTCCCCAAATAGCGGCTGGGCTATCACTAGGTCCGAAACCTTACTTTTGACTCGTGACGCAGGAGTGCATTTTTCGAGCGTAATTCCACCTTGTCATTCATTTCAGGCGCAAAGTTGTCAAAGCATGGGCCTAAAGTCGAGCCCCTAGAACTCTGTGCGAGTCTGATCTGAGAAACGGAGCACCAGTGTTGGATGCGATTGCACATGTCGAAACACAGGATTCAGCTCCATGAACAGCAAAGATAGAAAGAGAAGTTGGGTTAATTCGCAAAGATAGATGTCCTTCTCCCGACATATCATAATTATTTGGGCCGATAGAGTCGCTGTTCAATTCATGAAGTGCGCACTGGCAAATCAAGGGCAATATAGCCAACAGCTAACTTGGGTCCTCCGAAATTGTAAGCTGAGATGATGACCAAAACGTTTGGAAATCTGGGTCCATGGTTTAGGAGAGCTATTATTGGTTTACTAGTTTTTGCAACTCCATCATGTGGCAATTTGCCGCCCAGTTCCAAACGCGCTCACACGACTTCTGAGCCAAAGCTTCCTTATAAACTTATAAGCACCGACTCATTCCCATCTCCAGTCTCAACTGCACTTAGATACTTATTGGGCAAGAATTCATTCCCAGTACTGGCCCCGAGCAAAATCCCCACCAAATTATCCGCTAAAACCTCATATACTCAAACTCCTTACAAAGTAAGTCTTTACCAATGTCAGCCGCCCTTGCCGCTGAACAGCTCCAAAATTGGTAATCCTCCTTGGTGCTCCGGATTAGCTCACTACTTTGGCGATTTTGACGGCACCCAATATTCGACCTCAGCCAGCGCTGACCATTGGCTGAAAATTCTCGACGGCCAGCGAACACAATTTTGTGGAGCCATCGCTATGAGATCGATTAAGGTTGGGGTGAGCCAAGGCACTCAAGTCACCATGACTAGTACTGGGGGTTCAACTGGTTATTGCATGGTGACTTTTGATCTAAATGGGTGGAGTGTTGTGATTGGCGGAGGCGCGACACTTAATTCATTATCTGCGGCAAAACATGAAGCGCTACGAATCAAAGGATTGATGGGAGAAGTCCAAATGCCGCAAAAACATGGGGTAGTGGTAATTCAAACAGCAGGTGATGGCGATCACACCTTGGTTGTGGACATACGGCAATAGTCTCTATTCGATAAGCAGTTATCATTCCGCTGACGAAGCTTTTTCCATGGTCGGATCTATCGCTGAGACTTTGCCGATAAGTTAAAGACAGCTTGAAGATAATCCTTGCGAGATGCAGGCATTGGTTCGATCTCACAATTGCCTTCATTGTTGTTTTAACTCGGCTCGGCTTTCTTATGGTCAGCTTCTACTGCAGATACCATATGAATCTGGTGCCAGTCAATGGCAATTCAGTTTCTGGCGAGGATAGCGTCAGCAGTGAATGCTGCGCAAGCTGATGCTAGCGATGGTGCTCTGGGGGCTGAACGTATGCCCAGTTGGTTTGGCTGAGAGCCACCACAACTTGTTGCCAATTTGATAGACCGAACTTACTATAAACTGTGAAGAAACGTTGTTGAGCGAACACCATTTGTCGGTACCTGGACTGAGTAGCTGCCAATTGTAACCATTTGAAATCTGAGCACTCAAAAGTAGAGATCCATCGGGAAGTATTTGAAAACCGCCTTGTCCTGGCCCTATACCATAACCGCTTTGAGAGCTTTTTGGTAATGGAACAGCTAAATCTTTCCAGGTTTTCCCACCACTGGAGGAGATCCTGACAATATGTTGAGAGCTTGTAGTCACTAATAAAACTTTGTTACCTGGCAGCTCAATTAATTGTGCAGGTGAGCAGGCTTGAATTGATTTCGGCCAAACGGGGGTGGACCAAGTCTTCCCATCATCGGAGCTATATAAGACGGACTGATGTACGCCGACACCACCAGCGCAGTTTCCGGCCAGGTAGGAGCCAAATGTTACACACGGTCCAGAAGATGGACATGCCAGTGACTGCTGTTTCCAGCTTGTGCCACTATTGCTGGTGGTTTCAACTAAAGGAACAGGAGATCCTGACGGATAGCTAGATCCACTAAAACTTGGACTGAACAGTGCTTCCAAAGAATTTCCATTCTGTCTGAATCCACCAAATCCATTCATGCTGGCACCTGCTGGAACAGGTATAGGAACCCAGCTTTTGCCGCCGTCTTTGGTCATCAAGGCGACATTTGCGAATTGCGGACTTTGCATTTTAGGTTGGGCTTCGAAGCTGGCAGCGATAAGTTGAGGGATTGAGCCTGTGCCAACAACTGCCAACGAAGTGCAATTAGGGCTGTTATGGGCGAAAAGCGTGTAACCAAGTTGCTGGAGGACTGAATTGACTGACGCTGTCGATATAGTCTGTGGTCCATTTGGGCCAGCTAATTGAATAAGCCCCGCACTACACCAGTCGACGCCAGCGGGGTTAGAAGGATCTTGGGCGATCTGGGATATTCCAGAATTCGCTAGGACTTTTGGTTGAAACGTTCCGAGTGAACTAAAGGATTGGGGAGGCAAAATATTGAGTAAAGCGTGCCCCATGTATATCGAATTGCTTCCGACCTTTGCTAGTGGCTTCTGAATAATTTCAGGACCTTTTGGAGCACCCTTGATTACTTTTAGCTCAAATAGCTGTGGCGAGTTCGAACCAAGTACTGACAGTAGCGGTGCAAATCCGGTTATTTTGATAACATCACCAGGGTAAGCAGAATTGGGTGACGCTGATAAAATTGCACAGTTTTGGTCCGACCTGCACCAAGGAGTCTGGCTGGAACCTACAGTCAGATGGAATTTGGCTGAACCCTGGGACCCACCAAGACCGCATCCTTTTGCTGTGTCAAGACACTGAATACCTATGGAATAGTTACCACTAGTAAGGGGAGTGACTTTGGCAGGATTTCCGGCCAGCCACGGTGCGTCAGGAATCGTCAGATGAGTCTGAAATTTAGTAGGTGAGAGCCATTTCAGTGTGACTCCCTGATACGGCAGTCCACCGCTACAAGAGTCCCAACACAAGTTGGCATGGTGAAGTTGCCGAGCCAGAGGTGAACCTAATATACCGGTTACCTGGACTAGGTTGCCAGGCTTACCAGATTCTGGTGCCAGGGTTATCTTGACTGGAGGCTGCGAGCGTGTAGAAGGTGGGGTAGCCACTCCTTTATTTGGCGCTGTTTGACCTTTCAGCAGAGGGATATCATAGAGTTCTACTGAATATTTGCCGCTTGCAAGAGCGCCAACACGCAAGCACGCAGAAATGGATCCGTTCATTTCCTGAATTATTTCGTAGTTGCGTCCAACGTCGTATATGGCGTGTTTACAGCCTGCGCCTGAAAATGAGGTGTTTTGAATGGCTACCGTTGAGGTTTTTGTCGGGTTCTTTATGGCAGCAGCTTGGCCACAGGCACTCAAGATAACAGATGCCAGAAGGATTATGGTAAAAAGAAGCGAATGTTTGCGTATCAAGCTGGCCAACATCATCTACTCTACAGGATTCTTAGGTATAAAGAAGCTTATGAGACTCAACGGGGGATTCACTCTGTAAGCGTACCATTGAAATAGTTAGCACCCACTGAATTGCGCAGGGTGCTGAATACATGAGCTTGATTCTCAAATGGTTGGGTCGTTTCCTTCCGTCTTAAACGGTCAGTGAGAATCCCAGAGTTGATACCGGATTTCACGTCGTTCTCGATTTATTATCGGATCGTATGCACGAGCTACAGAAGTCTCTTATTTCGACTCAGAGTTGCAATGTTTCAATGTTGTGATGTTGGTGCATACATATTAAGTACAACATCGCACCTAGAAGGAGAAATAGTCATGATGAGCGAGAGTTCTACGCATATTCCAGTCGAGGAAATGAACGATAGCACTTGTCCGAAGTGTGGGAGTAGCGAAGTTACTGGTGCGTTTACCGAAACTGGTGACGGTATAGCAAGCCAGGTTGCTACCTGTGATGTTTGTGGCGGGCGCTGGAAGAACATTTATGACTTTTCGGCGGTGTATTTGGTCGATGAAGGAGAGGATGGGTTGGTAATCGAC
>JAJZIP010000230.1 GCA_021810525.1 Actinomycetes bacterium
ATACCATCACAACATTGAAACATTGCATTTCTCGCAACCATCAAACATATCGTTAACCTAACTAGCTCTTCGATGAATGGAAAGTCCTGGAAGTTGTTTTACGATTTGATCCGTCTCCATGCTCACCCGAACGACTCGCTTCAAGAGATCAATTATGTAGCGAGGATTGTCGGCATAGCTATTCGGGTCATTGACAATCCCGCTATCTTTATCGGTTGTTATCTGGTAGCGCTCCATGATCCATTCGATTGCTGATTTCCCGTTTACCTGGTAGTCGTAAGCTTCAAGTGGAATTCCAGATAGCGTTATCGCTGAATTGTAGATAATGACAGATTTGTCAAAGTTCCCATCCTTCCCCTTTGCAAACCTCATTCTTTCAACTCGAAGGTCCAGGCCCGAATCCGATGCCGAGGGATCGTTTATGGGATATGGTTCGACGCTTTCGTAATTGAGATGCCAATATGCAAGTTCTCTTCCGCCTTTTGAAAATCCCCAAAAATCTTCGACTAACGGTAATCTCGGGAGCATCTTTTTTAGATCTGATGCGAATTTCTCTCTGTAATCTGGTGAGTGTAAGATGCCATAGCAGTAGTAGAAGATATCCTCTTTGCTAATAGCAGCATCCTGGTAACGAGTGCGAAATTCATCGAGCGCTACATCTGTAATTGCCTCCTTGCGCACATAACCGCTCGCATCTACCTCAGCCTCGGCAGTTCCATCGAATAGACCAGTGTCTGCGTTGGACTTACCATCTGCCTTTTCGTAATAGTAGAGAGGAAAACACTGTGTTCCTTGCAACATATTCAAATCAGGGAGCGCATCTGCAATGAGACATGAAAAATCTTTACTTATCCCTACTGACGGGATCATGAGCATTAGGTTCTTGTGATGAACCGTGGGATAGAGTTTTTCCTTGTAATACTCATTAAATTGAGGATCATAATAGACGAAAGACTTACAGTAAGGACGGTATATCCCAGCTCCAATTCGCCAATTATCAAAATAGCCCTTGCGATTACGCACCAGATTAGCGATCAGCCCTCTGGTCCACTTAATCTTCTTTGGGTCTGTATCGATCAGTTCCTGCGCCTTTTTCTCGGCGTTCTTTCTTGCTGCATAAGTTGTTGGCCAATGCATGTCCACTTGTGAATTATAGAATTCGATCATTCGGGAAATATTCGCCTCAAGCTGAGGCCTGCTGAAGTTGTAGACCCAGTCATCACGACTGGTTTCAACCCCGCGAGAACGAAGTGCAAAGATTGCATTTGGAGCATTATTGAGAGGGATAAAGCTCGCAAACTCGTCATTTCTCTGGTTGATCCAGTCTCCGGCCTCGTTCGGAGTAATCGTTTCCCAGGGTACGTTTTCGATGCTGCCTGTTTCTTTCAAAATTCCGAGCTTTTGTTCCCGAGTTAGGTAGTCACCTATGTCTCTGTAGAAGATCTTGCAAGAGCCATCTTTGTCTGGGTTTTTAATCAAGAGCGTTATTGCAATTGGGGTGCGGCTACCTTCTCCAAAAACGTTCCCCCGTTCCTTCTGGCGCTGCGCGCCAGAAGTACGTGCATTTCCTCGTAAATTGAAGACATAGATAGATGAAAACTCATCTGCCCAGGTTTTCCGAAGTCCGTCCATGGCGTTGGAGTCAATAAATGACCCGTTGCTGACAAAACAGACAATCCCTCTATCTCCGATGCGATCGCTGGCCCATCGAAAGGCTCGGACGTAAGAGTCGTAAAGTGAGTTCATATTTACTGCAGTTGAAAGCTCGGCGTAAGTGCGACGGATTGAGAAGTCGAGCTGTTCATATTTGAGGTTTTGATTATTGTCGTTGGCATCTCTCTGTCCAACTGAATACGGGGGATTTCCAACGACTACCCGTATGTCGGTGGCCTTTTGTCGCTTGGCTCGTTCGCTGTTATCTGGAAAGATTGCATCCCAGTCACTTTGGTTTTCGCTCATCTGAAAAGTGTCAGTTAGGACGATTCCCTCAAATGGTTGATAACCACCGCCCCTCAGAGCGTGGTAGGTTTCCTCGATGTTGATGGCCGCTATGTAATAAGCCAGTAGAACGATCTCATTGGCGTGAAGCTCGGATGAGTATTTGCTCGCCAGGTCCTCTGGCTTTATTAGTCCGCTTTGTAGAAGTCGCACGATAAATGTTCCGGTACCGGTGAATGGATCAAGTATGTGTACTCCAGGGTCACTTAGACTCGCTCCGAATTCAGCCCTCAGTGCAGCGTCTGCACTTTTGATAATGAAGTCCACTACTTCAATCGGTGTATAGACGATTCCTAAAGCTTCTGCAGTCTTAGGGAACGCGGTTTTGAAGAACTTATCGTAGAGCTCAATTACTATCCTTTGTTTGCCTTCAGCATTATCAATGCCTTTGGCTCTGGAGCGTACACTTTCATAAAACTTCTCAAGTGGCAGGATGTCGCTTTCTAGTTCCTGGTCTTGTAGAAGTTCAATTACTGCATCAAGTGAGGCTGAAACCGGGTTGTGCTCGTTGAAGCTGTAGTTTTCAAAAAGCGCATCAAATACCGGCTTGGTGATCAGGTGCTGACAAAGCATCTCAATAGCAGCGTCTTGGCTGATTGAAGGATTGATATTCTCCCTGAGTCCCTCTAGAAAGTCATCGAATAGTTGGCGGTGGTCTGAATCAGCGCTAGCTAAAAGCGACGTAATTCTCGTTCTTTGACGATCGGCAATTGCTGCAACGTCTGTGGCCCAGGTCTCCCAGTACTTACGATTACCGCATTTCTCTACAACCTTGGCATAGATTGCATTGCGCCACTCTTCAATCACCGGCAAGTCCATGACAAGTTGAGTTGGACTGAGTAAGTCTTCTGGATCACTATTTCCGCCACCAACACCTATCACCTGGATTTGGTCAGATCCTGATTTGTTGAGTTCTAACTTGTTGATGTGAGCGTCAAAGCGGTCATCGTGAGCACGAAGTGCTTGAAGCACGTCCCATACCACTTTGTAGCGTTTGTTGTCTTTGAGTGCTTGCTCTGGTTCTATTCCTGCTGGTATTCCAACTGGCAAGATTATGTAGCCGTATTGTTTGCCCGGAGCTTTTCTCATCACTCGGCCAACTGATTGCACAACGTCAACCATCGAGTCTCTGGGATTTAGAAACAGCACTGCATCAAGGGCAGGAACGTCTACCCCTTCAGATAGACACTTGGCATTTGAAAGTATTCGACAAACCCTCTCACCATCTGAGTCGGTATCTTCTTTGAGCCAGGAAAGCTTTTCGTTCCTGACAAGTACATTGAAGGTGCCATCGACGTGCTCGGCATCACAGCGCAGGATCTCGCTGGTCTTTTCGCTATCACCAACGTAGTAATTAAGTATCTCAGAAAAGAGCTTGGTTATCCTCTTGGAGTCATTTATCGAGCGTGAAAAGGCAACGGCTCGCTTCATTGGTTCATAGTCATTACCGAATCCAGCGCCGCCAATAACTGAGACCGGTTCTCTCTTGGCAAGTCCATTCCAGCAGCCGATGATTTTTACAGCATCTTCAAGGCTGAGTTCATTTGAACTGTCTGCAAGTTGATATTGAAATGCTTTTGAAACAGTGTTCTCATCGACCGCTAAAACCATAACTTTGTAATCTGATAGCAGGTCTCGCTCAACCGCTTCACCAAAACCCAGCCGATGCAGTTCTTTGCCATAGATCTTCTCATCGTCCATCGAACAGAGAACTACATCGTTTTCCTGAGCTTTGGTCTTAGCACTGTCGGTATAGAGTCTTGGAGTCGCTGTCATATAGAGGCGTTTTGAGGCGTGAATGTAGTTCTCGTCATGCACTCTTACGAACTGTGACGCATCTTCATCCTTTAGAGTGACCCCGGTCGTCCGGTGCGCTTCGTCGCAGATGATGAGGTCAAAGCTTCCAATCCCGGAGTTTCCAACGCCAGAGTCTTTTTGTGCCTCATGGAGCACGGCGATTGACTGATAGGTGCTGAAGATAACTGTCATGACTCCATCACCGTTTTGACTATTTATTGCATTCGCTAGCCGAAGAGGATCTGTGGTCGAAGGATATGCAAGATCATGCACTCCCATGTCTTCGTCGTTTCGCTTTTTGCCGACTTTTGTGTCAGAACACACGGCAAAGCATCGGAGAGGAACTTTAGCCTCTTTAGTCCATTCAGTAAGTGACTGAGATACCAGTGAAATAGAAGGAGCTAGAAACAGAACTGTTTTGCCAACTCCGGCAATTTCTTCTGCGATGCGCAGTGCAGTAAAGGTCTTGCCGGTTCCACAGGCCATGATCAACTTGCCCCGGTCTGCAACTTCGAGTCCTTTTACTACATCATCCAAAGCTTCACGCTGATGGGGACGGAGTTGTTTCTTAGGAGTCAGTATCAGTTCATCTGGTCTTTCAACTCTGAACTGGTCCCAGTCGATTCCGCTATCTTCAAGATCTGCAACGCCGATGCGTTGTACTGGGATCTGTTGTCCTTCGAGTGACTGTTCGGCTTTAGTTGACCATTTTTCAGTAGTTGATACGATCATCCTTTGTGAAAATGGCTTTTTACCTGATTCATTGAAAAACGAATCGATGTCGCTTTTATCTAATGTGTGATTCTGATCGTAGAACTTGCACTGAATTGCGTAGTATTCACCTGATTCCCGC
>JAJZIP010000028.1 GCA_021810525.1 Actinomycetes bacterium
TATCAGGCCTCTTTGAGTAGAATTGTTGTTTGACACGGTTGGCTCCCTTCTGTTTGTGGCAACCTGCACCTCAATAGTGCACGACCCACGTCATGTTTGCTGAACGGGAGCCGGCCGTTCCATTACAACTGGGCCAAATCTCAAAATCAAATCTCAAGGCCATAGCAAGGGCGAGAGAGCACCAGATAACTAGCGTCATCTCAACCGCGCGCTCGATCAAATCGGTCAGACAGATTGCATCATCGGGGGGACTTGGTCCGTTGGCTGTGTGTCAGAACGGAGCATCCATCTACGATCTGGGCAGCGACCGTCTCATCTCCCACACCCCAATCGAGAAAGACCTGGCCATCTCGATAATACTGAACATAAGAGAGCAGGTGCCTGGGGTCATCTTCGCGATTGAAAAGCTCGACAGGTTCATCCCGGAGCATGACTTCTTTGCAATGTCGGTGCCAGACCTTTTCGAGGAACCGATCAAAGACGTTTTGACCGAGATCGACAAACCCGTAACGAAGATAATCTGCAAGCATCCACAACTTTCTCACGCAGACCTGAACGATATTGCAGTTGGCACCTGCGGAAACCTGGTTTCGACAACAAGCGCCGGAAGAGACTGGGTCGACTTTCAAGCACTCGGCATCTCGAAGGCTTCAGGCTTGGCCCATGTGGGACAGATCCTTGGCTGGGACCAGTCGGAGTGCGCGGCAATCGGAGACCAATCGAACGACGTTCCGATGCTGGAGTGGGCCAACTACTCAGCAGCAACCGCCAATGCAAGCGATGAAGCAAAGGCGGCAGCAAACTGGCTCGCGCCCGCAAATACCGAGGACGGGGTGGCCGTCTTCATCGATCACCTGATTCACAAGTTCAACAAGTGAGCCCTCTAGATCTGTTCGAACTCGCCTTCATCGTTCAAGGCGAATATCTCCATCGATTTCGGGGTCAGCCGGTAGTAGCCGATCTGCCCGAACTCCTTCGCAAACTTCTCGACCTCGTCTTTCGAGACCCTGTAAATCGCATAGCCATACTCGGTGTGACTTCCAGAAAGCGATCGACCTACGCTGACAAAGATTCCTGCCGAGCCGAGACGGGATATGCGATCGAACAACTCCTTGTCGCGAGCTGCGTTCTCTTGGTCCGAAAGAGGCTCGCTTCCGGGGTTGTAAGCGGTGATTATGTAGAGGCTCTCCCCCGAGACCTCTTTGGGGATAGCGCTAGAGTAGTATCGCTCCCCGTCCCATAAAGTCACCCATTTGCAGAAACGTTGAATCTCAAGAACAGACATCTTCCAGGTTTTCAGAAGGTCTTCGTCCAGTTTCATCCGTCACCTCCAGACAATCAAGAATCTCCCCTGCGCAGCTATGAACACTTTGGGCTACCCGGCTTACCAAGTCAAGATCCCCATTAGACCATCGCGCCACATAAGGAAAAGAATAGGAAGAGCTATCGAATCCTAATGCCCTACAGACAACATATGCACAGCTCTCAGCCTCCAGCTCCGCTTGGACGCGGCTTACGTACCGCTCCTGATGCAGGATGACATGAGCCGTCTCGTGCAGTAGCGTCTTCAGGCACTGGGCCGAGGAGACGTCCGACCTCACCTTGACCAGGCGATTTTCGAAATCGGTAAAGCCGTTGACGGCTTCAAGAGGCTCGAACTCGACGCGGTAACCTCTGAGAGTCAACAAGAAATTCAACCTTTGCACAAAGACAGAAATCTCTGAAGAATCCAACTCGAGCAGCTGCGGCTCCGGAGGCAAAGTCAGATTATCGCCAAACGTCTGGCACAGATCGAATACGCTCACCATGCGAAAACCCACCAGCACCTCCTCGGCGCTGTCACCAGGCACATCCCCGCCTATTTGTGAGACTCTCCTAATGCTCGGAGCGAAGATGTATAGAGCCTTCTCCCCTTTCCTGACCTGGCGGCCCAACTTCTGCCAACCTCGATATCCAGCGACAAGGGTGGGAGAGAAACCACGGTTGCACCCTTGCGAAAAAAGAAGAAGGAGATTCAGCGGGCTGTAGCTTCTGAACCGAGCTGAAAGATCCAAAAGCTGAGTCCAATTGCCCTGATACGTCAGCTTTCGTACCGCTCCTTCGAGGTCAATCCCATACCTCTCGATGAGATCCACCTTCGTCTTCATTGCGTTCCCCTAATAAATGAACGGACTGCTCCGATCTAGTATTTCGGGGTGGGAAGTCCTCACCGTACCATTAACCCGCGGCAATTGAAAGTAATTCGACTCCAAAATTCGATCTCGATCTCAGCCCAGCTGTTCCCAACGCCGGAACTCTGGCCCAGCAACCGATGCTACACAAAACTCCAGAGCTAGCGTTTGAGGCACAGAACCTGTAATCACAGGATTTGTCTTAGGGAATTGGAACCCAAACCCAGGCAAGCTCTACCCAAAGCCCTGCCTAATGAAATACGCTGGAGATATGGCCACTTCAATTCTTGGAACCTCAGTCCTGCGTGTAGAAGATCCGGATCTTCTCACTGGCAAGGGAACCTTCATCGAAAACGAGCAGGGATTTGCTCATGCGGTATTTCTTAGATCCCCATTCGCCCATGCCAGAGTCAAAAGCATCGACACCTCCCTGGCAGAAAAGATGCCGGGTATTATCGCAGTCTTCACGGCAAAGGATCTCTCGATTCCGCCCCACCACGCCTTTTTCTCACTGAACGATGCGTGCAAGCGGCCGCCCCTTGCTACTGAGAAGGTGCGCTTTGTGGGGGATGCCGTCGCAGTGATTATCGCCAAATCGAAGGCGGAGGGAGTCGACGCAGCCGAGGCCGTTTACGTCGACTATGAGGAGCTTCCCGCTGCAACTGACCCAGAAGAAGCCCTCGGACCTGGCGCACCGCTGCAATTCGAAGAGCTCGGGTCAAATCTGGCGGCTGGTTCGAGGGAGACAACTCCTGCGAATGCTCTAGAAGATGCAGAGATCGTCGTTCGGGGACGTTTCGTGAACCAAAGGGTGGCAGTGGTCCCACTAGAGGGAAATGCTATTGCCGTGAGACCCGACAAAGACGGTGATCGAGACTTGACGATTCTTGTCTCGACGCAGATGCCACACAACTTTGCCAAAGCTATCTCCAAGGTATTGAACCTCGATCCCGAGAAGATCAGAGTGATTGCCCCGCACGTAGGCGGAGCCTTCGGAGGAAAAGCTGGAATTACAGCCGAGCATTCGGTCGTAGTGGCATCGGCCATCAAGCTCCAGATTCCAATCAAATGGACAGAGACCCGATCCGAGAACATGATGGCACTCCCCCACGGCCGTGGGCAGGTCCAGTATGTCGAAATGGGCTTCAAAAGAGATGGCAGAATCACCGGCTTGCGATGCCGGATGCTGGGAGACGCAGGCGCCTACGCCGGCTTTGGCGGCGGCCTGGTAATGGGCTCGACAAGACTTATGAGCCAAGGGGTCTATGAAATCCCAAAAATAGCATACGACGTCGCGGTGGCGCTGACCAACACAACTCCAGTTGGGGCTTTCCGCGGTGCAGGACGACCTGAAGCTGCCGCCTTCCTCGAAAGGATCATGGACATCGCAGCGGACACGCTCGGCATAGAACCCGTCGAACTGCGGAAGAAGAATCTCATAGCTAACTCCGAATTTCCGAAACGGACGCTGCCTGGAGCCATATACGACAGTGGCAATTACGAGACGACCCTCGACATGGCATTAGCGAAGGCCGGCTACGCGAAGCTCCGCGCTGAACAGGCAGAACGCATCGCAAGGGGAAGCACAAAGCTCCTTGGCATAGGAGTTTCGACCTATGTGGAGGTCACCGCCGGAGGAGGGACGTCGGAATACTCCGCCATTCAACTCTTTCCCGACGGAACAGCGTCAATCAAGGTCGGAACCTCGGCGCATGGACAGGGACACGCAACCTCGTTCGCGATGATAGTCTCGGACAGATTTGGAATCCCGATCGATAAGATCCGATTCATTCAGGCAGACACCGCCCAGATCCCCACCGGAGGGGGGACTGGCGGGTCAAGATCACTGCAGATCGGTGGTTCGGCAGTGGCCACGGCTAGTGAATCACTCTTTCAAAAAGCAAGGGAGCTGGCGGCGAACTACTTGGAAGCCGGATTGGAAGACATCGTTCTCTCTGACGGTGGACTCGCCGTCGCAGGCGTGCCATCGTCCCAGGTCTCCTGGGGCGAGCTTGCCGCCTATTCCGATGAGCAGGGCAAGCCACTCGCTGCAAGCCTTGATTTCGTGCAAAAAGGTGCTACGTATCCTTTTGGATCGCATGTCAGTGTCGTTGAGGTCGATATCGAAACCGGAAAAGTAATCCCCCTGCGTCACATCGCCGTGGATGACTGCGGGAAGATCATCAACCCGCTCTTGGTGCACGGGCAGCAGCATGGAGGGATTGCCCAGGGCATCGCACAGGTCCTCTGGGAGGAGTTCGTCTACGACGAATACGGGAATCCGCTCACAAGCACCTTGGCCGAGTATGGTATACCTAGCGCTGCTGAGTTCCCATCGTTCGAGGTCTTCAACACCGAAACTCCAACGACACTCAACCCGCTGGGAGCAAAGGGGATCGGCGAATCCGGCACCATAGGAGCGATGCCAGCAGTGCATAATGCCGTGATAGACGCGATCTCGCATCTCGGCGTAAGTCATATCGATATGCCATGCACGCCGGAGCGAATCTGGACGGCCCTCAATGCCGCGTCTAAGGGGCAGCCTCAACCGATCTGGAGAGATCCGCCGGAGTTCTTCGAGAACCTACCTCTTAGAGAAGCGGCACCTCGACCGGCCGCGGCCGACGTCGACATCTGATCCCGCTATGCGCCTCACCGCAAGAGCCGGAGGAAGATGACGACTCTGCTGTCGATCATTTTGGCAGACGATAACGCGAGTGCTACTTAGGGAGCTCTCCGGCTTTATGTGCTAGCGGTTTACCGAATCCATTACTGCATACCTGTCGCCCAAAGTCGCGCCCTTCGGAAACGCGGCTTCAATGGCATCGAGTTCCTCTTGAGCGAAAGTGACTGCGACAGCCTCGACATTCTCTTCTAGTCTGCTGATCTTGCGAGTTCCCGGGATTGCAACAATATTCTCCGACTGCCTCAGGACCCAGGCCAACGCCAGCTGTGCAGGCGTTACGCCCTTTCGCTGTGCGATCTCGATGACCTTGTCTGCCAGCTCCAGGTTCTTTTGAAAGTTCTCGCTCTGAAAGCGTGGGTATCGCCTCCTCGCATCCATCTCGTCGAGATCCTCCAAGTTCCGAATCTGCCCTGTCAGAAAGCCGCGGCCCAAAGGTGAGTATGCAACAAAGCCAATTCCCAGTTCCTTCACTGTCCGCAGGATCTCGTCCTCGGGCTCCCGACTCCAGAGCGAGTACTCTGTCTGGAGGGCGGCTATAGGAAACGTTGCATGAGCCCGTCTGACAGTCGCGGGAGCTGCTTCAGACATCCCCAGGAAACGGACCTTGCCAGCTTCGACGAGCTCGGACATTGCTCCAATCGTCTCTTCAATCGGCACCTTGGTATCAACTCGATGTTGATAGTAGAGATCGATCACATCCACCCCGAGCCTCTTGAGGGACGCATCGCAGGACTTTCTCACATACTCTGGATCTCCTCGGACACCCAGAAACTCTCCATTCGGTCCCCGAGAATTTCCAAACTTTGTAGCCAGAATGACCTCGCTGCGCCGATTTGCAATGGCTTTCCCTACGAGAACTTCGTTGGTGAATGGCCCGTACATGTCAGCCGTATCAAGAAAGTTTACGCCTAGATCGAGCGCTCTGTTGATGACACGGACAGCCTCGCCAGCCTCCGACTTACCGTAGAACTCGCTCATCCCCATGCAACCAAGACCCAGTGCCGAGACCTTCAGTCCTAGTGACCCAAGCTGACGCTCTTCCATGTTCACACTCCTGTGACGATCGGTGCACGAATTCATCTGTCTCTATGAGATTAGTTGTACCCTACAACCATATCATCCCCGCGGACCTACTTTTGGGCAGCTCAGGGTCGATTGCAAGCTAAGCTCTCCTTTGACCACACACCAAGAAATACGCCACTTAGATCAAGCTGCGACGCCCACAAAAGACGTTCTAAATAGCGCACGAATCGTCGCTGCATGACGCTGCGGAGGTACCGCCGTCTGAGTAGGCCGATGAGGCCTCTTCGTCGACCCTGTTCAAAACATCCAGGAACACCTCGGTCGGTTGGGCACCGGAGACCCCGTACTTTGCGTCAAAGACAAAGAAGGGAACCCCGTTGATTCCATACCTTGACGCCTGCGCCTCGTCATTTCGAACGCTTTCAGCCAGGTAGTCGCTGGCATACATCTCCCGGAGGTCGCGCTCATCGAGCCCGACCTCGCCGCCGAGTTCGGCAAGGATCTCCGGATCAAAGATCTCCAAAGACTCTGTAAAGTAGGCCTTCAACAACCTTTCCTTCATTTGACTCCCCAACCCATTCAGCGCTGCAAGCTGAATAAGCCGGTGTGCATCGAAGCTGTTGCCTTGCTTCGCCGACTCCAAGTGATAATCGAGTCCTTCCGCTCGAGCCAACACGGTAATGCTTGCCATTGACTCCATCGCTTCATCTTTGCTCATCTGGTACTTCTTCGACAATCTGGTCGCCATGTCCTCACCAATCACCCTGGGTGCCGACGGATCAAGTTCGAACGAACGCCAGATTATCTCGACATCTTCTTTGCCATCGAAGCGGTCCAGTGCCGCTTCGAACCTGCGCTTGCCTATGTAACACCAAGGACAGACAACGTCCGACCAAATTTCTACCTGCATGAGACCCTCCTATTCGGGTCGAGCGGACTGGCCTGATACCACGACAGAAGCCATAGAGCATGTCAGCTGACCTAACCAGATTAGCCCGCATCACCAAAGATGATTTCTTCACAGCGCGGCAATGTCTTCCTAAGCTGTCGCTTTTCAGCTAAAGTTGACTCGATGACCCATGATAACAATCTGATGGAAAATTCGCAGGCTGGGCTGTTCGCCATGGGGACTTCCTCACATATCTACCTGGAATTCGCTCTAGTGCCGAATGCCAATCCCGCAAAATTGGTCAAGGCGGCCGCGAACTTAGAGATGCCTCGCTCGACGGTGAGCGGCAGTAACATGGTCATCGGTATCCGCCCGTCTATCTGGGCCTTGCTCGCTCCGAACCAAACCCCTCCTCAGACTCTCGACTTCTCGGAACCAATAATTGGGCCTGACGGGTTCACAATTCCCGCCACACAGCGTGACCTCTGGATATGGATCGCCAGCGGCTCGCCCGGCCAGGCATTTGACGCAGCAGTTGCTGCTATCGACGCCCTGGCGCCACATTCCGTCTTGGCAGAAGAGATTGTCGCCTGGAGTTACCACGAAAATCGCGACCTTATCGGCTTTATCGATGGAACTGCAAACCCAAGCCTCTTAGAAGCCCCCCAAGTAACCCTGATTCCCTCTGGCAGTCCCGGAGCATACGGCAGCATTCTCCTCTTCCAAAAGTGGCGCCATGACCTCAAATCATTTAAGAGGCTCTCCGTCGACGCGCAAGAGGCAGTCATAGGACGCACCAAGCAATACAGTGAGGAGTTCGAGGAGGAGCTCCTTCCACCGGACTCCCACGTCGCACGGACAACGCTGGTAGACGGGCATGGCATCGAGCGACCGATCTTCCGGAGAAATACGGCTTACGGGTCTCCCACTGAGAACGGCACTGTCTTTGTGGGTTTCTCTATGGAGCAGAGCAGGCTCCATACAATGCTGGAGAGGATGTCCGGTATCCCCGACGGCACACGGGATGCGCTCACCTTCTATTCAACCCCAATGAGTGGATCGTACTACTACATACCTTCAGCGGATGCCCTCCGCAAATTCGTGGACCGCCCGGATTCTCCAAGCATCCAATGGACGGTAGTCGAATGACACCCCCTCTGGATGGCCGATCTATTTCATTGAGTACGGATCGAATCTTCATGGGATAATTACAAGTGGACGAGTATGATATTTTTGTATCACAGTCCCCGATTCCGGCGGTTCTGCTGAAGTTTTTCCAGGTTAATTATCAGTGAACTGACTGGGTTTGCGATTTAGGCCTGGCGGCTTGGCACGGGTTCACTCTGCGATAATCGGATTGATGGCTTCTCAAGGCAGAATGGAGTAACGGCTTTGGCAGTCTGGTTCTTTTCGACAATACTTGCCCCGGCACATGCAACATCGTCTTTTCTAACGGCGTCCGTCCTCGAGATGATCTAACCCACAGAGATTCTCTCATGAGAGCCGACCGCAGGACACAACTCACCAGCAAGGCAGAAGGTGGCGCCAATACCATCGTCCATGCGATTCCGCTATGGTCTGTCTGGATATCGTCCTTCGGCCTAGCTGCATCACTTGTAATTGTGCTGGCGTTTTTCTTGGGTGCGGCCACTAGGGACTCCGCCGGCGATCTGCTGACGGTCTCGCTCTCAGTCGCCGTGACATCGTCTTCAGCTGGAAACCTTCTTGCTCTGGCACTCAGGGAGGTGGCATCAGAGAATCTATCCAACTACTGGGTGAGGGTCTCCGCCGCACCTGCCTTGTCCTACTTGGTTGTCAGCACAATCATTTTAGGTATAGGCACAAATCTGAGTTACGGTAGAGCGACGCTCGGAATTGATGCAACGGTCGGGACCGGCCTGTCCTTTCTCTACATATGCCAGATCACCTCTGTTTGCACACTTCACAAGAACCCCGAGAAAATCAGCCTCGGATTCCTTATCGCAGCTGCTTATTCCATTGCCGTTTTCCAAAAGGTCTTCGACCTCCAAACTGTCTTTGGCGTGGTAATCCATCTTGTAATATTCGGAGTAACCGGCCTAGTGATGAGCCTTCTTGCCAATAGCATCCATGACGAGATGCTAAAGAAATCGAAATATGCGGACACCATGAAGGGAAATGCGCAGCTCTGGAGCAACATAGCCAGGAAGGCTCATCAGATCGCCGAGATGGAAGACCCTTCAGACATACAGAGGGTCGTGGTGGAGACGACTGAAGCCCTAGGATACGAGGTTTCCGCAATCACGCTGCTCGACAAGGAACATAACGTATTCAGATATATTCATCCAAGTTCCGCACTGCCGGCCGAGTTGGTGAACAAAGAACTCCCGCTGGCTGGGGTCTCTTTCCAGGTTCTAGAGAGTCGAAACACCCAGATCCTCGACTATCAGCGCTTTCCGCATGCCTTGCCCATCCTTCACGAATTAGGCGTCAGGACAGCGGTGGGCATACCTATGTGGAACAACGGCGAGGTCGTCGCAGTCCTTGTCGCCGGAAGCTTGTCACATCGTGACATCTTCGCGGACGAGCTCACCGCTCTCGAACTATTGGCAGCCGTGGGAAGCTCCGTCTTGGAGCATCGATATGTCACCAGCTCGCTCATGTCCCAGATTGCCCAGTACAACGCGATGATCGAGGACTCACCGAATCCGACAATAGTTACAGACGAAGATGGGGTCATCATCCTCGCAAACAGAAGGATAGACCTCCTGCTCGGATTCGAGAGGCAGGATCTGATTGGCATGCGGCTCAATGACCTGTTAGATGATCCAGAGCCGATCCGCCTGCTCATCAACGGCCAATTGCCGATGGAACCTATCCAATTTCAAACGGTGGTGACCTGCGGCGACAACTCCCGACTCGAGATAGAGGTCACGGCGGCTAGAGGAGGCTCCCCAGCAGATCAGCATCTCGTTGCCGTCAACTTTAGGGATATCAGCGAACAGAAAGAGCAGGTAGCAAAGCTATTGGACCGGGCCAACTACGACCCGCTGACCGGACTTGCAAACCGTTCGCACCTTCTCGAGGAGCTGCGAAAGTCCGTTGTGAGAGGCTCACGCACGAATCTCCCGGTGGCTCTGATCATCTTCGAGCTTGACAACTACAGATATTTGACCAGCTCCAGGGGAGTTCCGGACAAGGACAGGACCTTGGTATCGATAGCACACAACCTCGAGAGCTGCGTCAGAGAAACCGATCTTTTTGCAAGGATAGGCGAAGACCGATTTGCCATCTTGGCAGAAAACCTATCGGAGGCACGCACCCTGAGCTACGTCCAGCGTCTACTCAGCCGCGCCTCCAGCCCTGTGTACATTGACAGTAAAGCGGCTGGTACCAAGGCCACCTTCGGAGTTTCCTTCGCAACACCAGGAACGACCGCAGAAACTCTGTTACAGAGGGCGAATAGCGCACTTCTCATGGGCCTGACCTCCGGCCAGTCAAGGATCACCTTTTTCGAACAAGGACAAAAGACCGCCGCTCAAATGCGCTTGCAGCTTGAAGATGATCTGGCCCGGGCACTTAGAGAGCAGCAGTTCCATCTCGAATTTCAGCCGATAGTCGACATGAGGACCAATAGGATCGTCTCCGCAGAAGCTCTGATGAGGTGGAACCATCCTGACCGGGGCGCAGTTAGTCCTAATGACTTCATACCGGTGGCAGAAGAAACAGGAATGATAATCCCCATTGGGAGCTGGGTCTTGCGTCAAGCCTCGCGGCAACTGGCCGCCTGGATCAACGAAGGGGCGGTGGATGAAAGCTTCACTCTGCATTTCAATGTCTCCAGAGTGCAGCTCCGGTCCGATCAGATCATCAGAGATATCGGCCTTGCACTCGACGATTTCGGATTGGACAGCCATAGACTTTCGATAGAAATAACTGAGTCAGCGTTCCTAAGCGACTCAAGCGCAGCAAATCAGATTATTCACAAGCTCTCCGATCTCGGGGTACTCATTGCAATCGATGACTTTGGAACCGGATACTCCTCGCTCAGCATGCTTACCACTCTCCCAGTAGACATACTCAAGATCGATAAGTCATTCACAGATCAGCTCGGAACCAAGAACCAGCTCACGATCGAGGCTATTGTCAACATGGCGAATCGGCTACATCTGACCCTGGTTGCCGAAGGCATCGAGTCCCACGCGCAGGTAGAAAGACTTTTGGAAATCGGCTGCCACTTCGGACAGGGATACCGCTTCAGCCATGCGGTGCCAGGCGACGACTTTCCCGATCTGATAATCGGCTAGTAAACCTCATAAGCAGCGGAAAATGCCTCAGCACTTGACCGAGGCAACGGGTACGCTGCGCAAGACCGCGGCTGATCCGTTCGTGGGTGGAATCCAGTACAGCGCGTCTCCAACCTGACGCACCGGTGCGAAGCGCGCCGACCTCTGTAATCCCACCGGAAGACCCTTTGGCGAGCACCAATTGTGCGATCCAGGCACCAACAGGTACCACTGGTATCGACTACCCCGCTGACCTGTGACAAGTAGCGACCCGTTGGTGAGCATCTGCAGTTCTGCGCTAGACCCGGAAAACCCACTGCCGGGGGTGGCGCCAGGAATCGGAGGGATGCCGATGACCCTCCAACTTGCGCCCCCGTCGACAGACTCACGTACAAAATACTGGGATCCTGTGGAAATCAGGAGCTCTTTTCGTAAAGAGATGGGGACCAGTTCGCTGGGCCAGCATGCCTGTGCTTGAACCGGCCACGAAGGGCGGAGCCACGTCACGCCTTGGTCGTTTGAATAGAGGATGCTCTGTGTACTTCCATTCATGGCGCAATTGCCGGGAATGTACGATCCGAACGTGACGCAGGGCCCTCGTAACGCACACCCAAGGCGTCCCGCAACCCAGTTTGATTGACCGCTCTTCAGCGTCTCAACCAACGGTGTACCAGTCGCGTCATAGGTGCCGCTTGTCTTGGACGGCATAGGGGCAAATAGCGCCTCCACGGAACTCCCGTAGTATCTGAATCCAGCGAAGCCCGAAGTCTGAGCACCAAAAGGCGCAGGTACCAGCTTCCACGTTGCCCCCCCATCGAAGGTCTGCAGAGCTACGCTCACAAAAGGTGGTGCTCCAGACTTCGGAGCAACAAGAAACGATGCGAGCACTATCTTGCCAACGGATCCGCCATCGGCGAGCACCACTGAACTGCACCTTGGCGCCGAGGCACCCATCAAACCGTATCCGAGCAACGCAAGCTCCCTCGCCGCAGCCTCTGTCGAGATCCACTGGCTCTCGTTTGGCCCGCTAACCTCGATCCGGCCTTGGCTGCACCAGACAACCAGGCCCGGATTCGCCGGATTTTGCGAAATCGATAACCCACCATCAGATGCCGGTGCACCAGGAGTTATCTTCCCCAGGCTGGCCAGTGAAGGCGGGGTCCCAACTGTAAATCTCCCGTGACCCAACAGAATCATGGTGCTGCCATTTGGGCTCCGGGAGTAGCTCACCTCCTCCGATGGAGGCACTCCTGGCATGATCTTCAACTCGAACTGGTAGGGCTGGCTCGAACCGATGATCGATTGAAGAGGAGCGTATCCGGTCACTTTTACGACATCTCCGGGAAGCACCGCGGTCGGCGATGCCGTTAGGCGGGCGCAACCAGCGGTGTCGACACACCACGTCGTGATTTTTGAACCGGCATCGAGATGGAAGGTACCCGAGCCCTCTGAGCCGGCGAGACCGCATCCGGAGATCATTGTGAGACACTCGACAGAAACCTTGTAATCACCTGAGGCAAGTGGAGCCACCCGATCCCCCCCGCCCATGAACCATGGCGCCGCAGGGATGATCATCGAAGCGGAAAACTCTGTCGGACTCACCCATTTAATGGGAACCCCCTCGTAGTTGAGTCCCCTCTCGCACCCATCCCAACAAAGTTGAACACTCCCTACCTTCTTTGATGGAGGGGAGGAGAGCAAGCCAGTCACCTCGACCAGCGACCCGGGGCCTCCTTCAGCAGGGGAAAGCTTCAACTGGACCGAAGGCCCAACATCTGTGCTGCGCGGCGCTGAAAGGCTCTTTTCTGAAGCCGCCGCCTTTGGAGACTGGACTGCTTCGACGACCACCGAGTAGTGGCCCGGACTCAGCGCAGCGACCCTGAAGCACCCAGATATCGCTCCATCCATTGACTGTTTCATCTCCTGTGAACTCAGTGCTGAGTAAGCGCCCAGAGGGCACCCAGCGCCGGGGAACGAAGTGGCTCGCGCTGTACCTGCGGCAAGCGTCGTATTCGAAGTTGGCGTTGCCAGGTGCGAACCCCCGCAGCAAGCAGCGACCACACCGAGCAGCGGCATGAGTACACCCCCAAAGAAGCGCCCTAGCCCCCGTGATCTCATGCGCTGCACCTTACCACCTCGACAACCCTGCCACCACGCGCAACGCCCATGTGAGCAGAGATGAGCGCCGGCGCGCCGGCGCTACAACCAGATCGCCACTTAGAGAACGCGCTACGCCTCCACGGAACTCCTCCACCGCCTGAACGCGATGGCAGACCAGATCAGCTCTACAACACCAAAAGGCCAGACACCGGAGACGAAACCGTAGAGCCCGCTCAGAATACACGAGACGGCAAACGCCAGAACAAAGTGCCGGTGACGATTCTCCAAGGCGTAGAAGATCATCATCGATGCGAGCACCAAGACCCCAAAGATCGTAAGTACCATGTGAGCACCTCAATTTATTTCTTTCCCCATCAAAGCTAGCAACCTGGCCGTTGTGAACCCTGCCCCACTGCGCTGTCGGCAGGCTCCAGGGATGAGATTGGAAGGCTTTCAAGTGTGTTGGCGCGTACCCGCCTGGATAGCCGACCGCCTGGATAGCCGACCTCCTTGATTTGTCTGCCTTTTTGAAGCAGACTAGGCCCTACAAAGCGTCGATCGACGCGGTCAACAGATTCAGCTCTGAGGGGGAGACAAAACATGAGTGAGCCGCGCATCCTGGTAGATTCCTATTTCGAATGGGCACAAAATGAGGGCATTCCGGTAAACGAGGGATTCGGCTTCGACCTCTTGCATATGGATGTCAAACCCTGGTCGAGGCTGGGAGTGAACGGAGCGATAGCTCTCGTGGCAGGGCGTGGGGACTTTTTGGACACCTATGTCCTCGAAATTCCGGGAGGTGGCTCCACCGAGCCACAGCGCCACCTGTTTGAAGAGGTCATATACGTGCTCGATGGGTACGGAAGCACAGCAATTCAGGGGCCCGGCAACAGCCACCACTCATTTGAATGGGGCCCGAAGAGTCTGTTCGCAATTCCACTTAACGCGAGTTATCGCCACTTCAACACAAGTGGTTCAAAGGCCGTCCGCTTGGCGTCGGTAACTAACCTTCCCATGGTGATGAAGATGTTCCGAAACCACGAGTTCATATTCCAAAATTCCTTTGAGTTCGCCGAGCGAATCGGGGATCCAAAATTCTTCGAAGGTGAAGGCGATTTCATTCCCGTCCGACCCGGACGCAATATGTGGGAGACCAACTTTGTACCAGATCTCAGCGTGTTCGAACTCCGCCAATGGAAGGAACGCGGCGCAGGAGGTTCGAGCATGATGTTCGCCATGGCGGACGAAACGATGCACGTTCACTGTTCAGAGATGCCTGTAGGCACTTACAAGAAGGCTCACAGGCATGGAGCCGACTTCCACATCTTCCCGGTATCTGGCAACGGCTACTCTTTGTTTTGGTACGAGGGCGATGAGGACTTTGTGCGCTTCGACTGGAAACATGGAAGTCTCTACGCCCCTGCAGATCTGCAGTTTCATCAGCACTTCAATACCAGCCGGGAACCAGCAAGGTACCTGGCGATCGCTTTTGGAGGGCTCCGATATCCATTCAGCGAGGACAAGCGGAAACAATATCTGCAAATGGATGTCAGCCTCAAAGACGGCGGAAGGCAAGTGGAGTACGAGGATCAGGATCCCAGAATTCATCGCCTCTATATCGAGGCACTCAGAGAAATGGGCATCGAGCCGAACATGTCGGAGATCTTCGCACCGTAAGAGTCGCGTCTCGCCAAGACCTAGCAGCTCTTACCGAGTGGCGATCCGCCCTAAAAACAAAAACGGATCATTTCCCACGCGATGCAAAATCATGCCTGGCGTGATGCAAGCGATCACCATCGCTGGCTCTTGAGAGCCACCATCCTCGAAGTGCCGACCGCTTGACCGGCAAAATCGAAGCCAATACAGGAAGAGGCATCATTTCATGCGTGTTGGAGGGAGCCTCGGGTCATTCTTGGGCTTTCCATCGACCAGGACAAAGGCCACTGCGGCTGTCTCATCGCTTTCATTGCGCCACCCGTGGTTGTTCCCTAGCTGAATCAGAACATCGCCGGCCTTCATCACAATGGTTGAATCGTCCAGATCCATAGTTATCTCGCCTTTGAGACATATGACGTAATCGATAGTGTCGGTCCGGTGAAGTGCTGGATATGTTGCTCCAGGAGCGCTTTGGATGATTCGAAAGCACGAACCTCCAGGCGGAGGCGGTGTGTCAATTTTCCAAAGCCCTGCATCGTCGGTATCAAGAAAATCAGCCGGGGTCTCTTTCGTGGCCCACATCAGCGTCGAACGTCGCGATCCGGGATACTGATGATTGGTCGCCTCACCATCGGTTATCACCACAGATTTGCCAGAGTCGTCGTGGCCCGCGACAATTCGACGGATCGAATAAAAAGTCTCGTCTGAATTAGTCATCTTCGCTCATCCTCCTTGCTACTGGTCCATCGTGGAGATCCAAGAGATCTCATAGGCTCTCCCTGGTCCCTCAAGTCCTGAACGATCAGCGAAAGAGCTTCGTGACGCCATGGGCCATCAGACCCGAGCGCCCCCGGAAAAGTACGTGCCCAAGATGTTTCCTTTCGTGATTGGAAGGAGAAGATATGACGGATACTCCTCGTTATGAAAGACCGTTATGCGTGAAACAGCCGTTCTGGTCAGAGTTCCCGCACCAATGCGCTCAAGCGGAGTCTTGGGCTGCGCATCCGCGCAACTGATCTTAAGCCCGATCTTCGAACCAGCTCTGAATAGATTGCCAGTAGGAACCAGTTTGATGTCAAACTGGTAGATCTCGCCGGCCATAAGCGGCACGGGGTGTGAATGGCTGTGTACCGGCTCCCACGGAGATGACTTCTCCCTGTCGAGCTCTCGGTGGGATCCCTTCAGCCAACCCTTTGTCAGGATGCGCTCATTACCAGACGGATCGATCTCTATAAGCGAGACGATCCAGTTGATGTCCGTGTCAGTCGTGGCCGCGTAGATCTTGAGTGAAATAGGGCCCACCACCTCCGTCTCCTCGACCAACGATGGCGATGCGTAAGTGATAGATGTCCGCATCCATGGTGAATCCTCGAACGAGTCGCTCCCTTCATATGGCCAGTGCTCGTGCTCGGACAACATAGCGTTCTCGTGCAAGTAGAAAGGGGTGAACTTAGTCTCCGGAAACGGCCAGTCGCTTCCGTGCTTCCACTGGTCGGTGTTCATGACGAAAGTGCGTACAGGTGACTCGCCCATGATGCCTGTATCGATGCCTTTCATCCAGTGATCAAACCATCGGACAGCCTCGTGCTGAAGCTGGCCGAGAGGTCGATCCAAATAGATTGGTGGGCCCACGACCATCTTTTTGGGAACGTCGAGATTCTCCCAGCTCCTAAATGCCGCAGCCAGATGAATGCCGTACGCGGCCCAGTCTCCGCCTATATACGCTGGTATGCGGATCTTAGAGTAATCTACTGTACGCTCTTGCCAGTACTCGTCATAAAGTGAGTGAAGTGCAAGATCCACAATGAAAGGATTCATGCCGCTCTCCGGGTCTTTTAGGATCGCCACAAGCTCCGGTACCGCCTTTACGTCCTCATCCAGAAGAAGCTGAGCAATCGCTGCCTTGTAGGCCTCCTCTCCCATCTTTGCCTTGGAGTAGTTGAATGGTCGGCAGTTGGAGTAGGTCAGCGAGGTGCGGCTCCAACCGATCGGCCACTTGTAGGCAAACATTCCTCCCCGATAGACCAGATCCCTGTAGATGTCGGTGGTTCCCCAGGGACAGAATATGGTCTTCAAATGCGGGGGGTTCAGGGTAGCCACGAACAGCTGGGTCCACGCAAGGTAGGAGATCCCGAACATGCCGACCTCCCCATTGCACCACGGCTGCGCGGCGATCCATTCTATGACCTCGACGACGTCTCTTTGCTCCTGCGGCCCGGAGAAATGCCACTCTCCCTCTGACTTGCCTGTTCCCCGAGCGTTGCAGACCACATGGGTGTATCCACGCCTTGCAAAAAAAGTCGGGTCGCCAGCCTCAAGCGAGCCGTTGGTCCTCTCCGAAGCAGATCCGAGCAGATTGACACCGCTGTGAGGAGCCGGCTTCATCGGAGCGGTCTGACCGGACTGGTGATAGCAGTGGAAGCTCAGAATAGCGGGACAGCGCTCGTCGGTCTGGGGTCTCCAAATATCGGCGCTTAGCAGCGTCCCATCCAGCATCGGGATCTTCACATCCCGGTCAATTACATAGCCGTGCTTCCTCTCAGATGCTTTCCAACTTGGACCAAACATGGCACCGTGATACTCTTCGAAACCCATGCGGGTGGCTCCCTCCTAGCGATGTACTGTACAGGGCTGACGCTAAGACCCATCTCCGAGCATCTCCCGTAAATTTGCGAAAATACAAAGGTGGCCAAATGTTCAGGTCACCTCCCGTTATTTCGGATGAGTCACCTGAACCTCTGCTTAGCTTGGCGCGACACGCTCCCAGGCGAAGCCTCTCGCGCCAAAACATGGCAACTGCCTTGCGGCGCCTCCTTGCTCCGGCCGAGCACTCTCCACTCGTTGTCGCGAAGCCCCCTTCGGCGGAACGGTCCGGTTCAACCTGCTCTGCGCCCCGCCTTGAAACGTTTGGTTCCGGCTCCCAGAACCCTACCAAAGGCTTCAAAGCCAGGCGCGTCGCGTGCCAGCCAATCTAGTCCTGGAAGCGCTTATCCGGCAGTTGCCGGAGCGCCTCCAGGACCGGAGACCGCCGTCAACCCCGTTCCGTTCCACGTCGCGACATATAGGTCGCTCGTTACCAGTCCTCGGTGATTGCTGACACTCGTGTTGTAGGTTCCATCGATTCCGGGAACGTTGTGGAGATTCTCCATGTAGCTAAGTATCTGCTTTGCCGATGCATTCACCCCGAGCTTCTTCAGCGCCCCGACGAGCAGCTGAGCCGGATCCCACGTCAACCCGTAAGCGTCACTCGGGTGACCACCTGCCGCTGTGATGACGTTAGAGAACACAGTATCCGCCGTCTTCACAGGACCCGATGGAAGTTGGCTAAGCGGGATGTTCTGCGGACCACAGGCTATATAGAGGCTCTTCGGAAGGTACTGAGACAGGCTGTGCAACTCCGCATACGGATCGTTTCCGGCAGTTGTGGTTGTCACGATGTTGCTCATTCCCAGCGAAGCCATACCCTTCACAACGGTGCCAAAAGGTGCACCCGTCGTCCACACCACTAGAGCCTGAGGGTTCTGGGCCTTGATAACTGATAGCTGCGTCGCCACGCTCACAGAGGTTGGATCGAAGGTCTGACTGGTCAGAAGTTTGAACGACGAGAACTGCGGCTCAGCAAGAACAGACTTGAGCTGGTTAAGTCCGTCGACGCCGCTTCCGTCTGTTGATGTCAGGGCGGCAATGTTCGTCAATCCCTTTGACTTCAGGTAGGTGAGATCAGCAGTTACTAGAGAGTTCGTTGAAATGTCACTGGAAAAGACCATGCTTCCAGATTTGGGATAAGTCCCCGGTGAGAGATCATAGATGAACGGCCCGTTAGGGGTGGCCAGTGCGTCTACAGCCTGATCAACGCCGGCCAGCGAGCCGTTGAGAATGAAGTGCACTCCCTGCGATATCCAAGTGGTGGCAAGAGAGACGTTAGTCGAGGGACTCGATTGGTTGTCCTCTATGGCCAGCTGCATTGGATGGCCGTTAATGCCTCCGTGGGCGTTTACATATGCCGCTTGGGCTTTCAGTGACTTAGCTCCACGGCTGCCCAAGAACGCGCCTGCTCCAGTTTCGGACAGAAGCACGTGAAAGACGACGGGGCTCTTTGAAGCGGTGGTTCCCGTTTTTGCAGCCGCAGTGGTCGAGCTTGAAGCAGCAGTAGAACTTCCACCGCACGCAGCCAACACGGTTGCAGCGACAATTCCGAATACTGCTGCTTTGCTTACGGTGCCGGGACGTACAATCCCAGCCTTATGACGATAATTCATCAATCCCCCAAATATTTCTCTACCACACACGATCTACTGCCATGCCTGATCACATAACCTACAGAACGCGTGATTAACAATTATTACCACACCGCGGGCGGCCAGACTGGATAACCCATCCGATTTCGTCAACTCCAAACACGGGACAAAACCCATACCGTAGCTGGAAAGTCGGAGAGGGCGGTTACTCGGCTTCGCAGCTGCCGGCATCGATTCTCAGGCCTTTGCAGGTTGGGGACTTGACTCACTTTTGCGAAAACGCTAATGTCCGCATAGCATAAATTACCCACGAACCGCTGATAGAAAGCTCTGCGCGCTTCGCTGCAGCTTCCGCTGTTAGCAAGTAAGTCGCGATCCGAACGACGATTCTTGCTGCAGAGCCGGAAATCATCTGGCAGACTGGTCAGCGCTAGCGGCTCGGACTCATTACTTGGGGGAACAGTGAGAGAGATACATTTTACGGACACGACATTCCGCGACGGCCATGCAAGCCTGTGGGCTCAGGGAATGCGTACCGGGATGATGCTCGCACTAGCCAAAGAGATGGACCAAGCCGGCTTTACGGCAATCGAGGTCATCGCAAACAGCAATTTCAAAAAATGCGTCAGGGAGCTGCGCGAGAATCCCTGGGAGAGGATCCGCATGCTAGCCGACTCTCTCCCCAACACGCCAATGGCCGCAATGGCAGGCGTAGGAGCCCCGGCTCCATTCGGCATGGCCCCACTGGCCCTTCAGAGACTTTATTTCCAGCGTTTGGCGGCAAACGGTATAAGGCGGCTTCATCTCATGGAAGCAGCCAACGATCTGACCGGTCGTCTGGTCTCGACGGTCTCCTTCGCTCATGAGGCAGGCCTGAAGGTGGTCGTTGCCCTCGTGTTCTCCCTCTCGCCCGTGCACACCGACGAGTACTACGCCCAGAGGGCCAAGCAGGCGGTTGCGCTGGGTGCCGACAAGGTCTATTTGAAAGACCCGGGCGGGCTGTTGACGCCGGAACGGACCAGAACGATCGTCCCTGCCATTCAGGAAAATCTGAACGGGATTCCCATGGAGTTTCACACGCACTGCACCACCGGCCTTGGGCCGGTGTCTTCACTGGCGGCGGTGGAGGCTGGAGTCGACACGATTCATACCGCGGTGCCGCCCCTCGCCAACGGCTCTTCTCAGCCGTCGATCTTCAATGTCACCGCGAATCTGCGAGCGCTCGGCTACGCTACCAGCGTCGACGAAGTGCCGTTGAAGCGTGCTTCTGAGGATCTGATGGCAATTGCCAGCCGAGAGAACTTTCCCGTCGGGCTTCCCTTTGAGTATGACTACACCCAATACGTGCACCAGGTCCCCGGCGGGGTGATCTCAAACCTTCACCACCAGCTACGCCAGCTCGGGGCGGAAAACCGGCTTTCAGAGGTTTTGAACGAAAGCGTTCGAGTGCGACAGGACTTGGGCTACCCCATCATGGTCACGCCGTTTTCCCAATTCGTGGTCAGCCAGGCGACGATAAACGTTCTCAGTGGTGAACGCTACAAGGTTGTCACCGACGAGGTAATCAAATACACCCTCGGGGCGTATGGTGAAGAGGCCGGCAACGGGGTCACAGGAAAGATCAGAGAGACCATCCTCCATCGTCAGAGAGCTAAAGAGCTCGCCGAAATCGAGCACCATGAGCTCACGGTTGATGAGATCCGCGAATCGTTCGGGAGCAAGATCTCCGATGAGGAGCTACTCCTCAGGTACGCAGTCGGAGGTGAGACTGATGTGAACGCGATGAGAGAGGTGCGACAGTCATGGGGATACACGCCATCAAGGAGCTCCGTTACTGAGCTCGTCGAATCACTTGTCCGGCAGAAGGATCTCAACCATGTGGAAATCACCAGGCCGGGCCTTTCTATCGTTCTCGACGGAGAAAGCGGAGGCCGTTCGAAGTGATGCGATCATCCGAAACCGAAGATGCGAAACCCTCGAACCCGAAGAGACCGATGTAATATCAATAACCAACAGGAGCGAATAGTGACCAAGAACCATAGGCGAACAGATGAGTAGAACGGAGATCTTCGCCACCGCGGCTGATGCTGTTGCCGACATCCCAAACGGTGCGACAATTCTCTGCGGGGGATTCGGCGGGGCGGGCTATCCGCGCAACCTTATTGCCGCTCTGGCGGAGAGAAAGGTGACGGGTCTGACGGTTGTGGCCAACAACGCCGGTCATGAGGCTCTGTTCGAATACGGCGGAGTCAGAAAAGTAGTGTGCTCGTACCCGGTTGGGCCCACATCGCGCGGATTCCTCGAGGTCTTGAACAGGGGTGACGCAGAACTGGAGCTAGAGCCGCAGGGCACTCTTGTCGAGAGGATCCGGACAGCCGGGGCAGGCCTTGGTGGATTTCTGACAAAGGTCGGCATCGGAACCGAGCTGGCGGACGGCAAAGAGCTCATTGAAGTAGACGGCGAAGAGTATTTGATTTGCCAGCCAATCAAGGCTGAGTACGCATTGGTAAAAGCATGGAAAGGTGACCGTTCGGGAAACCTCATCTATCGGCATGCCGCACGCAACTTCAACGCTGTAATGGCTACCGCGGCACCGGTTGCAATTGTAGAGGTTTCAGAGATCATCGAGGGCTACCTCGACCCTGACTCGGTCCATACTTCTGGAGCATTCATAGACAGATTGGTGATGGTGAACACGTGAGTAGAACAGAATCGTCCTCGTCAACTCAGATCGATTACAGCCAGATTGAAATCTTCGACGTGCACGCCCACGTCCATACTGGCGACCGGGCAAAGGAGTCGCAACAGCGGAACGAAGACGCCAAACGTCTTTTTGGTACCCAGAACGAAGCACCAAAAGATGTAGTCGAGGTCTACGAGGGACTCAAAGCTATGGCCGTCATATTCGACGTGGACTCGGAGACCACCACTGGCCTGAGAATCTCCAACGACGAAGTCGCAGGACTAGCCCAGAGATCCGGTGGACGCTTGCTCGCCTTCGGCTCCGTCGACCCGCATAAAGGTGACGAAGCCCTCGCCGAGATAGAGCGCTGCAAGACACTCGGAATGCGCGGCATGAAGTTTCAGCCCATCACGCAGCGCTTTTCACCAGGGAAGAAACGCTTCTACCCGATTTGGGAGCTGTGCCAGAACTTGGGCATGGTTGTGATCTTCCACACTGGGGTGACCGCGATCGGAAACGGAGCACCCGGAGGAAGGGGGCTTCATCTCAAGTACGGCCAACCATTCCCTGCAATAGACGACATTGCAGCAGAATTTCCAAACCTGCAAATTATCGCAGCCCATCCGGGCTGGCCTTGGCACGAGGAGCTTGTAGCGATCGCTCGCCACAAGGGAAACGTCCACATCGATCTATCCGGATGGTCACCGAAGTACCTCCCGGAGACGACGGTGCGCTACATGAACTCTGTCATGCCGGAAAAGTTCCTGTTTGGCTCCGACTTTCCGCTCTTTCCGCCAAAGCGCTGGCTCGAAGAGTTTGCTCAGCTCAATCTCAAGGACGAGGTCAGAGGCAAGGTCCTTAGGGACAACGCATTCAAGCTGCTTGGACTGGCCGAATGAACGCCGAGATAGAGATGGGTCTGTGGTCAATGCAGGAGATCGGGACTCGTGTTGCACAAGACGTTGAACCCAACTGGCTGGTCAATGTCGGTATCGGCATGCCTCAAGTGGCAATCGAGCCTCTCACGGAGCGGGGAATCACCCTTCACAGCGAAAATGGGATCATAGGGCTGGGCCCTTCCCCTTCGCCCGGAGATGAAGATCCCGACGTCATCGATGCAGGCAAAGGATTTGCGACGGTCGTTCCAGGCGGTTCGTTCATCGACAGCATCACCTCGTTCACACTTATTCGCGGCGGCCGCCTCGATTTAGCGCTTATGGGGGCTTACGAGGTTTCGGTCAATGGCGACTTGGCCAACTGGCGCCTGCGGGGAAAGAAGATCGCCGGAATAGGTGGAGCCGCGGACCTGGCTCACGGCGCGCGCCGGGTTTGGATCATCACCACTCTCTTTGCAAATGACGGCACCTCCTCGAAGCTAGTGAAGGAGTGCAGCCACGCCCTGACGGCCCGAGGAGTGGTAAAGCGGATCTACACGGAATATGGCGTTTTCGAACCAAGCGGAGATGCCTTCAGAGTGATCGGTTTAGCTGACGGCGTAAACGCAACTGACCTTGCCGATCGCGGAGTCCCGCTTTAGAACCAGGCAGCCCCAAGATCAGAGACAAAAACCGGTTGCATCATAGGCCCGTGACAAAAGGCCACTTGTTGCCTGCGTCCGAGCAAGGGCATCCAATAAGCAGGGGCTTTCGCCCCCAAATGGCACCTCAGTCAAAGTCTCGAAAGAAGAGTTCGCCTCTATGAGAACGAACCTCGTCCAATCTGGATGCATCCCATGCCCTGCGGCGGCAATTTCAGTCCCTTGCCAAGGGATCTGGAAAAATGCTGTCGGCACTTGACCGCCTCGCACACGCGTCGACATTCGCAAATATCTCCAGAGCAAGACATTGAATAAGGTTCCCATAATCAGGTCCATTTTCCGGATTTCCCAGCACAAACATGTTTAGCTATATATTGTTAGGTTCATAAAAGGCGTTACTGCGAATAATGAGAGGAATGATAATGAAGAAACTTGCAATTATTGCTGGAACAATGGCGATGGGCCTCGGAATTGTGCTAGGGGCTACAGGCGTAGCCTTCGCAAGCCCCCCGACCCACACCACGCCGGGCACGCCTGGCACGCCCTCGTGCGTGGGCCAGACAACGGCCTTCCTTGCTGAGTACCCTCATTATGTACTCGGTGTTTCTGGCATCGGGAACTTGGCCACGGTTGTCGGCGCTACAGTTCCACAAGTCAAGCAAATCATTGACAAATACTGCGCATCCTAGCTGAGTGGCAGCCTCCGCTAGGGAGCCTGATAACGGCTTCCTAGCGGATTTGCCTATGATCAGCGGCCCGACAACACCCATGGGATGCTAGCCGCTTCAAGGGAAAGAAAGCAGTTCAAGTTCTATGCATCAACCTGCGCAGTCGCTTAGATCGTGACGGCTCAGCACCCATCTGACGTCCATTTTGACCACAGCAGACGCGCACAACCAAAGCTGGCACCAGAACCCCGCCCCGTGGTAATCGAATCATGGACACCGGATATCACGGCTTCGCCGACGCCCATCGCCAAAGAACAGAAAAACTTCTTGGGCCACACGTGGAGCAATGTCGCTCGACGCCTAAGCAGAGCGCTACGATCGGATTCTTCACAAAGGCACCCACACCGACGACTCCTCGCAAAGCGCACATCGACCTACCAAAAGGGGGAGAGCGCTAACAATGCGTGTAATATCGATTCTCAACCTGGCCCATAGACTTCCGGTGTCACACAGCCAGCCAACCTGCAGGAGGAACAGATACATGCCAAAAATTCTCAGCAATGAGATCATCGAGGAAGTGCTGACAATGCCCGCCTGTATCGATGCCATGGAAGAGGCCTATCTCGCCTGGGCCAACAACCAGGCCATAACCAGACCACGCTCAGACACCTACATGCCGCTTGGCGACAGCACCTATTACGTGCTCAAGACCATGGATGGAATACTCGGCTCCCAGGGGATCGGATCGATCCGGCTCAACTCCGATCTGATCAAGTGGTCCACAAAAGATGGCGTGACTACTAAGGCCAAGCTTCGCTCCGCCCCGGGCCAGCGCTACAACGGAATGGTGCTGCTCTTTGACATCCACACCGGCGAGATTAGGGCGATGTTTCCGGATGGATATATCCAAAAGATGCGCGTTGCGGCGACCGGCGCGCTCAGCGTGAAACACATGGCCCGAGCCGACGCAGACGTGCTTGGACTCGTGGGAACGGGGTGGCAGGCCACCGGAGCTATCGAAGCCGTCAACGCCGTCAGGCCGCTCAGACAAATCAAGGTGTTCAGTCCAAATGGCCAGCACCGCCGTGACTTTGCCCAGAGCTACCAAAAAAAGCTCGGGATCCCAGTCGTGGCGGTGAATTCGGCAGAAGAGGCGGTCAGAGGTTCATCCATAGTCGCAACGGCGACCAACTCCCTGACAAGGGTCTTAGAGGCG
>JAJZIP010000231.1 GCA_021810525.1 Actinomycetes bacterium
TGGCTCGTATCTGTTGACTGTGACAGACCCCGACGTTGCGGCACCTACCGTAGCGCGTGCCTTGGTTAATTCAGGGGCCGACATCCTCTCGATCGCCGAGTCCCAGCACTCGCTCGAGGAGGTCTATCTAGAACTCGTCGAGGAAGATGTGGAGGCGAAGCGGAGATGAGCTTCAGTTGGAGACGTGTCAGCGCAATCTTTCGCAAAGAGCTCAGGGACTATCGGCGGAACCGGTTCGTCATCCTCACTATGGCGTTCTTTCCCCTAATCTTCATTATCCTGCCAACAATTCAAATCTTGCTCATCAACGCCACTACTAGCAACTCCAAGGTCGTTGCGCACATCGGGATTTCGTTGCTATACATGCTCATGATCCCCGCTATGGTGCCGTCGGTTCTCGCAGCGTACTCCGTCGTTGGGGAACGCGAGCAAGGCACCTTAGAACCGATTCTCACAACCCCAATCAGCCGCGAGGAGTTTCTCGTCGCTAAGGCCCTCGCCGTACTGGTCCCCACCCTCGGAATCGCGTATCTGGTCTTTGGCATCTTCCTCGGTATTTCAGCGATCTTTGCCGAGCCGGGAGTCGCCTCAGCGATATTCAATGGCTCACACCTACTCGTCCAGCTGCTGTTTACACCACTTTTAGCAGGCTGGTCGATCTTGGCTGGTATCGCCATCTCCGCACGCTCATTTGACGTGCGCGCCGCCCAGCAGCTCGGTGTGCTTGCCAGCCTTCCCCCGCTCGGTATCGTCGCGTTGATGTCTTTTAACGTTATAGTCCCCACGGTCGGATTGGCACTCGGACTCGCCGCCGCACTGTTGTTCATCGATATCCTCGGCTGGAGAGCTGTAGCAGCGATCTTTGACCGTGAACGGCTCGTTACGGGCGCGAAATCTTGACAATCTTGTCATCTGAAAGCGACAGTTTACCTGTGGAGAGAAGGGCAGCGAATGATGTCGGGAAAGCTGGTATTGACACGAACGACGATCGGCATAGACGTGCGGCGCCATGCGTACGTGGTTTTTATCGACGGCAAGCGCGTGGGCTCTTATGAGCTGCACGAAACCTATGAGACAGAAGTTGAGCCAGGACGCCACAGCCTTCAAGTTCGCGGAGGCCGATACTCGAGCCGAAAACGCTCCTTTGAGATCAGTGACGGACAAACCGTCAGCTTCAACTGCAGTGGCAAAAGAATCTTGCCACTCTGGCTAGCGTCTTTCGTCATTCCAAGCCTGGGACTCAAGCTCCGACGTTCTTGACGAGTTGAGTTACTTGCTGGCTAGAACTTGGACAATCCAAGCTTCAGGTTCTACTTGAGTTTCCAGCCGACCGACAAGATACTTCATATCTTTCTTGGTAATCGTATGGCGCCGGGTCAGGGTCTCCTTGAATTCGAGCCTGCAACCCGATTCAACAAATACACTGACGCGATGGCCCAGCACAATCCCCAAATTACGTCCAGTGAACAAATGATGAATGCCGCAGTCCAGATCAGCCTCAGGGCAACACCGTCCACAGGCCACTAAACACAAGTTGAAGCCTTGGACTGGCAACATCGTCGTACAACAGAACCAGCGCGCCCCGTGAGCCTGGAGATGCGGACCATATCGGGCATTCGCGATAAATCAGCAGTGCATTTCGCTGGATCGGAACCGCCGTAGCATTCGCTGGCAACAGCACCTATGCTCACCCACAGGCCCAAAGCAGAACAGAGCCACTTTGGAACTAACCGGTGCAACCGGCACTACTTTCCACTTTCCACCACGCGGTCGCCTCCACGCCATCCTCAGCTCCACTGACGCCTAACATCCCATCACAATCAACGAAAGCGTCGGCTCTACAGCTGGTTGAAATCCTCGGTCTCTGAATCTTTCTCTACGCGACTGTCGTGTTCACTGGTATTTTCCACCGGGACAACATTGGTCACGGGATGTATGCAAATCGAATGGCTGGAGTTCATGCCATTTCGGAGGCTTACCAATACTTCCCAGTTCGAGCGATCCTTCAACCAGTCCTGCACGCTCAGGCCGTTCGAGGTGGAGATGCAGCAACGGCTGGCTGATCCCAAGCTCGCGAGCCAACACACTTACATACTTTCTCTCCCGAACGAGGGCTGCTATTACCCTGGGTCGCAATGGGTCATCCTGTACGGCGAGCACCAGCTCCAAAGAGCATGACTTCCGCGATGGGCTTGAACTTTCCAGTACATAACCTCCTTATATGTAAGACAGATTACGCATGACGTATGCATCAATCAGATATATCGCTGCCGGATCCCTCCGAATTTTTGTTCCTCGGCACCACTTGGGCTAGCTGAAAATGACTCTCTCCATCGAAAGCGCGAAGCCAACTGGTATATTTCACGAGTGTGTGACTGTAGAGTACTAGACCACACCTATCCGAGGCCGGATGCAGGGGGACCATGAACATCAGTCTTGAAAACCTCATCGATCACTCATCGCTTGCACACGTCGATGAAAGCCGAAGGTTCTTTGCCACCAAACAGGCAGCGGGTGGGCAACAGGGACCGACCAACTATGAGGAGCTTCAAAGAGCCCGCAAAAATCACTCCGTCAGAGCCGAAAAGTCGCGAGCAACCAAGTTCGTTGCCCGCGCAGGCATGAAACAAGTCCTGGTAAGAGTTACAAGACCCAGTTCTGGCGAGCCTCGGGCAGCCTATCTAGATATTCACGGTGGGGGATTTTACATGGACTCTGCCGCCAGAAGCGATGCTCACAATGCTCGATTGGCTGACGCGTTAGGGATCGCCATAGTGAGCGTCGACTATCGGCTAGCGCCGGAGCAGCCTTGGCCGGCGGCGCCAGACGACTGCGAAACAGCTGCACTTTGGACGCTTGAGAATGGTCCAAAGGTGCTCGGCACGGAACGGATACTAATTGGCGGTGCCTCGGCCGGAGCGAATTTGGTCATGACGACATTGCTTCGGCTGCGAGATAGAGGTATCGTCAGCGCGATCACAGGTGCTGTGCTGCAGTTTGGCGCCTATGACCTCAGCGGGCTGTCTCCAGGTGGCCGCAGGTATGCCGGCGAGTGGTTCATCGAGGCCTACGTAGGACAGGTGCTTGATCGGACTGATCCAGATATATCTCCACTCTACGGCAACGTTTGTGGTCTGCCCCCAACTCTACTGCTGGTAGGCACGCTTGACGTGCTGCTGGAGGATAACCTTGCCATGGCGGCGCGACTCTCGGCAGCAGGAAACGACGTCGATCTCAGGGTTTTTCCCGAAGCGATGCATGGCTTCACCTCCCACCCGACTGCCATGGCAAGAGCCGCAATGGACGGAATTGAAAAGTGGCTATCGAGCCGACTGGACTAGCCGATATTCGACAAGGCGGGACCTGCTGACACAGCTCCTTCAATTCACGGTGCCTTCGATTTTACAGCAGCTTATGCCAAATCGATTTGGATAGCTCTCATTGCTGGACCGGCGATAGCGTCCGCAGTCGAGGTATTCCTTCCAAAGAAATGGCTGAGGCGTGATGACACGAAAGGCAAGTTCTAGCAGCTCTGTTGGCGGTCTTTTGGCTCTTCCTTGCATGACGTGCACCTGTTGCGGGGCACCAATTCCTGCGACGCTCAGGCGAGAAGGAGTGCCCAATTCCGGAACCCTTGCTTTTTGGGTAGGAAATCCTATTTTGAACCCAGCTGTGATTGCATTCCTCCTGTTAGTGGCTCCATTGCAATGGGCGGTTGCCAGAGTGCAATTGGAATTGTTCTTGTTTTTGGTGTGACTTCAATCGTGGCGAGGTTGGCAGAAAGAGAGTCATCATATAAGAGTCCGAATCTTCAAGATAGAGTTCCCAACGACGATTTAAGTCTTAGAGCACCTTGGCGCCAGTGCGTGCCCTGGTTCACCTGTGTCTCACCCTGTTACACGAATATCTGATCGTTGTCCTGCTATTGGGCCTTTTCAGAGGTTGGCCCTTTCCGTTTGGCTCTGGAACCGTCCATTGGTATGCGTAGGCTTTGCCGCTCGCTGTCGCCGTGGGAACAGTTATGGTGATACCCACGGCAGGAGAAAGTGCCATCCTGCTCTGGCTTTCTTCAATGGAAGCAGGTCCAGCGGTCATAGGTGCCTTGCTGATCACGTCACCAGCAATCAGTCTTCCTTCGATAGCTGTGGCGAGCAGACCTATGTCGGTGAAGGTTGCTGATCTCATCACAGCAGGAGTTGAAGCGGCCGGAGTCGTGTTGGGCGCTTTTCTGTGCCTTCTTTTTCGCTGAAATTGCTGACGTAGTCCATCATTGTGTTGGCTGGGCTATGTCGATAGCAGGGCCAGTTGGAAAAATCGAACGCTCCGCCTTCTTGAAAAGTTATGGCTTAGAGCTGATCACATTTCTGCTATCTATGAGCTGTAATCGGTGAGTCTCGTCGAATACTCAAGTAATATGCAGACCGCATCAACCTTTCTTCTCTTATAGGCCGAAGCACTCCTCAAAGCCCCATCAGGGCCCGGCACCAGGCCAGTTTCTGATGCTCTGATCGCCGTTCAACATAAGAGGCCCCGTCGACCGGCACGTCTTGTGAGTGGTCACTATGCCGTCCTGGACGGACATCTTCTTTCTTATG
>JAJZIP010000232.1 GCA_021810525.1 Actinomycetes bacterium
GGATATACCGCCTCAGCGGGAAGGTGCGCTACTACGGGACTGCGTCTACCTGACGGTGAACGATGTCCGAGAGCCGGATGAGTGGAGAACCTCATGTCCGGATCGATAGGGGGCGGCTGGCAAAGTCAGCACCCATGGCGAGGCAGAACACGCACCCAACCGGGAAACCGAAGGGACTGAGCCTGCCCGACCTACCCGTGACGGCCGAGCCAGCCGCCTACCTTACCTTTTCCAAATCCTGGAGTCAACCTGCCGAGCGAATATAGCTTCTGAACTGCGCGCTCGGAGGGATTCGAACCCCCGACCTTCTGATCCGTAGTCAGATGCACTCACGTAATAGCGGCCTCTAAAGGTAACCAATAGCAGCTCATGGGCTACGGAGATTTGACATCAGGAACAGTCACGTATCTTCAGAACGCAATGCCATGTCACAAACCATGTCACAGCCCTACCTCGGATCGGCCATCTCGCTGGCCTTAGGGGAGTCCATTGGGCTGTTGAAATATGACTTTCGTTGGTCTTGTGAGTTGCTGCATATATATGGGGTATGGAACCTAACAAAATAAAAACTGAAACTCATTCTCCAACAAACAAACGTGACCGCAAAACAAGATCAAAACCTTCAGACATATCTGATCTGTTGGAACTGCCGCTTATTTTAAACTCCCGTATGGCTGGTGAACTCTTAGGACTGCACTACCGGACCATAGAAAAGATGGCCCGCGCAGACGAGATTCCGGGAGTCCAGATTGGAAAAGTCTGGCGGTTCTCGCGCGACTCGCTGATCCGGTTTTGCGGGAAAGAAATGTCTTCACAGAATTGAGTGATGGATTGAAGAAAACTCCAGCTTCTGGCCAGGTTAATAGATTTTTGCACGAGAATTGTTGAATTTGGCGGGTAATTTACGGTTTAGCCTTAGGGGAGTCCATTGGGCTGTTGAAATATGACTTTCGTTGGTCTTGTGAGTTGCTGCATATATATGGGGTATGGAACCTAACAAAATAAAAACTGAAACTCATTCTCCAACAAACAAACGTGACCGCAAAACAAGATCAAAACCTTCAGACATATCTGATCTGTTGGAACTGCCGCTTATTTTGGATTCTCGTATGGCTGGGGAACTCCTGGGCCTGCATCACAAAACGGTCGAGAAGATGGCTCGGGCTGGCGAGCTACCAGGTGTCCAGATTGGAAAAGTCTGGCGGTTCTCGCGCGACTCGCTGATCCGGTTTTGCGGGAGAGAAATTTCTTTTCAAGAATGATTGTTCAGGTAAACTGGCCAGACTCATTTGAAGATCAAGGATCAACTTTCTGTCGCGGCCACAAGGACCAATATGGGAGTTGAACTCTCAACCTGGGTGTATCGTCACAAGTTCTATGACGAAAGCGGAATACGGTTCACTCGCACGTAATAGCTACTAAGAAGCACATTTTCCTGCATGACCAGACGCGGGAACCGAATACGTTCTACAACGACTCAGTCATTTGCCTCCTTCGTTTTTATAGTTTCCTCTTCGTCGTTGCTTTTATCACGATAGTCGGCCTCGATATTACAATTGTCACAGCGAACCTTCACGATATGGCAATCTTCGTTTCTTATGATGCTTTGATCAACTAACATCTCCCTCCTATCGGCCCTCTGTGCCAACCTCTAGTGAGACACTTTACACTGAGAAATCAATGAGCTAAGAGGGCGGAGAAAGACTATCTCCAATGACCGTAACAACAACCAGTATTGGCAACACAAACATGCATAATGGTGCGATGATCAAACCAGTTACACCGAACCCGGAGGTGCTTGAGCGTTCATCTGGACGTCGGCAGGTCAGATCGACACGCTTACGCGTCTGGGGAGATGAATCCGTTCCTGAAGATCTTGGGTCGATAGACGGACAAAAATGTGACGTCGCGTGACTTTTGGGCAAATTATTGAGAATAAAAACGCTGGCAGTGATGCATCATTATGTTTACGACAGTCATGCGCAAAGCTAGAAATCCATCTTTTGTCTCCGTGCATATATATGGGGTATGGAGCGGACAACAGAAGAAGCAAGCAACAAAATCATCTACGACAATTCGACTGAGCCCAACGAGAATTCAGCGTGGCACAGTAGAGGAATGGACCCTCTTGCCGCCCTTGATGCCCTGAGCGAATCACGCAAGTACCTAGGTTCTTCCAGACCGCCAAAGGGAGTAGTCACCGGTCCATTTGACAGACGACTGTACTCCACGCGTTGCATCTCCATCACGGGCCTGGTTCCTGACGGGGTCGATTTGCTTACGTTGCGAGAATCGATTTCAGGGCTAATCCTCAGCACCGAAATAACCCGCGGGATTGTCGTACCTGTGCGAATCTCCAGAAAGCGTCGAGAGCTCTGGCTAAGGGGCAAGACCATCAGGCCGCTAGTCAACAAGAAGTTCGGAAACAGGAGCGGCTCTCAGCGCAGGTCTGTTCCGCTAGAGGTTTACAAGCGCCTGCTTCCACGTCACGGATTCGAACTTGAGCTTGTGCTACGCGGTTCCCGGAGATCGCCATGGTGAAAAGCACGAGCCTATTGGACTTCTCTACTCTTCGCCACGAGGTATCCAAGGAGTTCAACATCGGTGAACCCGAGCTCAAACGGAAGCTGAAACCATTTGTGGAAGCGCCGGTTTCGAGGTGGGAAACCCAGTTTCGGAGTAACCCTCGTCTTGCAGTGAAGGTCAGCGCGCTACTTGCAATGGGCGGGGTAGAAGGCTTGGTCAAACCATTACTGCTCGACCGTTACCAAAACAGCACCTGCTTCAAGTCACTTCGTCGTCAGCTACTAGAAAGATATCCTGAAAGTTTTGCATACCTTGAGTCCCTGCTTCACAAACTGTTTGCGCTCGTTCCCCGCCCGGTAGATCTTTCAGAAACGTATAATGTCCTCGATCAGGTATTTGTTGGCTGTCCTCCGATATCGGTAACTAATCTTCTGGCAATCCTTGCACCTGTAGATCTCCTCAGGATCGACGGCCGCGACATTGACCCCATAGAAGCTGCCCGTCTAGTCCGAGAAGACCGCGGGACCGGGTTCGCCGAAAAGCTCGTAGAGGCTCGTGTGCTACCACCGGTCATCACATCATGGGTCGAAATGTTGACGGCAAGGCAGTCACCTAGAGCGGCACTGCGTCCTGTAAGAGTTCTGGCTCAGCTTCCTGCCGAGGCAGCTGCTCTAATGGTCTGGGGTGCACCTGAGCGACTCCCAGGATGGGAGACGGCGGAGAAATGTGTTCCGCACATAGCTCGCTTTGTACATGTGCTGGGGCTTAATGGACTGCCGACGATAAGTCCGACCACGGATCTTCTGCGGAATCTGCGATTTGACGAGCAGCTAGCCCCTGACTATGACGCGGCGCTCAGTAAAGACGCATCGGATCGGGCTGCTGATTTGGTGGATTCAGAACTCTTCACAGAATCTCAGGCTTCGGCCAAAGCGGCGGCACAAGTCATGCGAGGCTTTCAACCGTTCTGCGGGTATCTGACGCGTGTGGCACATCGTGAAGGTGCTCCGATTACCGCATTACCCAGAGGCATTGCGGTCGAACGGCGCAATACCACCGTGTGGCAGGGAGTTCGAGAGGACCTGTCACAAAGGCCCGAGACTACAACTAGATTTCTCGCACTGCTGCCTGAGCTAATCAAAGATGAGCCTCTTGGACATCTCATTGTGCTGCAAATGCTAAGCGGAGCGAGAGCGTCGGTGGTCTTGGCCTTGAAACGGTCATACATAGTTGAAGTACCCGAAGGTTGGCTCGTGCATGTGCCTTGGCAAGGGAACAAGACCGGTCGCGGACTTCTCTTTGTTGCCAAGCCATTCTTGGACTACTTTGGCATAACTCGAGAGTGGCTGCCGGAAGACGCGCCGGTAGATCCCCCTCAGTTACAGCGCGACAAACTCTCTAAGGCCATAGACCAGATATGTCGGGCTTTCGAGCTCCGTACCGGAGAGATCATACCTCACAGAAGCTCCAGATTCACCCGCTCCGCCCTGGTGCAGTTACTGCGCCCAAAGCTGACCGGTACGGATCGAGAGACGATCACTGCACTCCTCAATCACAAGATACGAAACACCCGCCGCAACTACGTAAGGCCCTGGCCTGAAGAGATTGACGAGGCGTACAGAAAGCTGGGTGAGCTCAATGGGTGAGGGACCGTCGGGAGCTTGGGTAAATCTGGGTAAGAAGTCTTTCGGGGGCTCTGACAAACTACGGCGTACCAAGCTTGCAATACTGGCGCCACAGGCAGAACGAGAACTCTGGCGCGCAGCAGAGGTACGAGGTCAGCGGGCCCTTCTTGTGCTTTTGGTTAAGTACTAGAAAGCGCCGGGATAAACCGGCATGGAGTCAGGAATGAGAGAGTCCTACATCGAAGGCGTAGCGAGCCACGATGGCCCCGAGCTATGCGTTGGCGTACCGCGAGGGCGCAGCGAAGCGTTAGCAGGGGTACGTATAGGCCAGGCTATGGAGCCGCGAAATGCATCTACGTCCGGGGTGCCCACGTTGTTAGTAGTGCGGAAGGCAATATCTCCGGCAGCGTTACCGCAAGCTGTC
>JAJZIP010000233.1 GCA_021810525.1 Actinomycetes bacterium
ACAGGGTCGTCGCGAGCGTCATGCTGGGTGCCGAGGCCGTCAACAGGGTCGTCGCGAGCGTCATGCTGGGTGCGGTGTAGTTATCTCCTCGCAATCGACGCGAACAGATGTGCGGCGTCGTCACAGTTATTTGAAAACACACAACCGCATGTATGATTATCCACAAAAAGGACACAAGGTGCGGGGTTTGGAAGCTGAGGGTACGGTTCAGGTTATTAGTGCAGGTTTACACTCTCACCGCCGCCTGGGGAGCGCATGAACCTGATTGTGGGGCTTCCTGTGACGCTGCACCGAGAATGAGTGGTCGTTATTTTGTTTGGAATCTATGGATTGGTCTGAACCTTGGTACGCTCCAGGGTTTTCCGATCAAGGGTGACGCCGAGAGGCGCGAGGTTCTCATGAGGCGATAGCCGAGCCGAGACGACTGATGCGCGGAGGTAGAGGCGTTTGGGCTCCGATTGTGTCACAAGGAGTGACGCGACGTCTTTTTATCTGGGTTATGAGTCAGTCTCGTCGTCGAGCTGAGGGAGTCCAGCGTCAAAGGTATTTTTGCTCTCTGTGACATCTTGGTGGCGCTCATTCACCAGGTTGATCCGCATCTTCTTTGGCGGACTCACCTTCGAATTCGTCGTTCGAATAGGGGCTTGACGGTGCATTTGCAGCTATTAAGAATGGAATGATTGGCAACGAAGTGCTCAGATGATTACGTCCGGGTACTAGTATGGGTGGTCAGGAAGGGGTAGCCGACCCACCTGAATCCAGTCTTTAGCGAGACGTTCTTCATTGGAACCTGGAGTTTCCCTTCTGTTTCATAGTCACATTTAAAGAAGGGAGGTCGCCGCTGTGGCGACCGGTACGGTAAAATGGTTTAACTCTGAGAAGGGCTTTGGCTTCATTTCTCAGGATAATGGTGAGGATGTCTTCGTCCACTTCAGTGCTATTCAAATGAATGGCTATAGAGGTCTTGAGGAAGGACAGGCTGTGGAATTTGGGACTCAAAACGGGCCCAAAGGTCTGCAGGCTGTTGACGTACGCCTTATCTGAGGATTTCGTTTCCATTTAGTTGGGACGCTCCGCAGGAGTTGTGTTGAGCTGAACTGGACGCATTGCGTTTCTGGTTCAGCTCAAATTTTTATCTGGTCCCGTGCCGGTTGGAAAACCTTGCAATTAGGTTTGATGTCTGAAGAGTGGCTTGTCGTTCAGATGAATGCGAGCTGCTAACCCAGCAATCCTGTTGAGCACAGGATTGCTCTGCCTTTTCGTGGCGACCAGCAAACGTGCGCAGGTGTCGCCAACTGCGCTTTGGTTGGTAACGTTGGGTTTGCACGAAACTCAGGACTACTGGGAAACGAGAGACTTCGTTCCGTGGTTCAAGAACTGCCAATATTTGGGTGTTAGTAAATGTGACGTAGCGTCACCTTTGGATGGATTTTGGTAGACAGATTTCCTTGTGAAGGCGGCTCATTATACATGGGTCTGATCGCTCCACGGTGCCATCTGACTCGAATACCGCAAGGTGTCTCCTTCATTGGCCTTTTCACTCAGCTCTCAGATGACCAGAGAAGTTTTTATGGTATTCACAGTGATTAACGTTTAGCGAGTTACCAACATTTCATTCTGGTTATATAGGGAGAGGCGCAAGGTTAAAGCTGTATCGCTGATTGCCGAGAAAAGAGCAGGGGGTGAACGTGATCGGCACCTTGCGTCAATTGGTGGCCTAATTTGAATTGATTCGGCGGAGAGAGGTTGTAGCCGAAGAACTGATCCACTAAAACGCCGAGACATTCCAGGATGGCCACCAATGGAACCATGGTTTTCAGATGTAGAAAGATGCTGAAAGAGTCTATCAACGTTCGAATTGAAAATAGAAATGTCAAAGATATGAGTCTGACATTTCAACAAGGGGGGAAACTAATGAAAACAGCAAAAAAGAGGTCGTTTGCATTAGTATTCAGCCTTTTGGTTGTGTCGCTATCAGTTTCAGCCTGTGGAAGTTCAAACACTGCGTCGAGTTCTGCATCTACTGCTGCAAAGGCATCGAAGTCAACTGTCGGTGGAGCTACGACTGTTCCGCAAAATATAGTCTCCCAGGCACGAACAGAAATTGCGAAATACACAGCTATACCTGCATTTACTCCGCCTGGATCTCCCATTGTGGCATCCAAGCTGAAGGGTAAAACCGTAATGGTGGTGGAGGACAACACCGTCGCTGATGCTCTTGTGCAAATCACAAAGGGCATTCAGGCAGCCGGTCAGCTCTTGGGAATCAACGTTCTAACCTATAATGGCCAAAACATCGTCAGTACAATCGAACAGGGCGTCCAGCAGGGAATAAATCAGAAAGTTGACGCACTCATGCTCGTGGGGATTGCCACATCTCTGGTGCCCTCCTCCGTGGCCGCCGCAGATGCGGCAAAAATACCGGTCATTAGCGTGCTGCCCTCTCAACCTAATTTGACGGCGCCTGGTCAAGGATATGGAAATGGTATTTTTGGAGGTTCAGGGCCGTCCTATACGGAACTCGGCAGACTCATGGCGGACACTGCAATTGTCGATTCCAACGGAGGGCCGATCAACTCAGCTGCTATTGATTTCAATAATCCTGGCGAGCTTGCGGTGATCGGCGGCATAAAGTCGGTGTTCAGCAACTGTCCATACTGCAAGATTTTGACAACTCAGGATATTGAGCCTCAGAACTGGGCCACCAAGATAACTGGTGCCACCTCCGCATTAATACTTGCCAATCCAAATTTGAACTACATATTTCCGACCGCTGACACCATGGCAATTTTTGCCGTGCCTGGCGTCACTCAAGCAGGAGCAGCTGGCAAGGTGTCTGTCGTCACCGAGGATGGTGACTCTGGTGTACTGAGCCTGATCCAAAAAGGCACGGTTCTAGCTGCTGATCCTGGATACTCGACCCCTTGGATAGGGTGGGAAGCAATGGACCAGGCATTGCGAGCCATGAGCGGCATGCAACCTGGAAATCCCGTTGTCCCCATTCGCTACTTAGATAAGTCAAATCTGACTGGCGTGAATGTAACGTCATTGTCGACCCTTTATGGCAATGCATATATCGCTGGCTACAAGAAGCTTTGGGGTCTCGCCTGAAATGGGGGATCTATTGAAATGTGGCTTTCTTGCGTGTGCGTCAGACAATTCTGCAACCGAGAACTGGACTAAAACTGGTAGGTGGTAGTGGATAAGCGAAGCACTTTGGAGGACGCGATGTCCTACGTTCGCGATGCAATAACCATTGCCATCGGCGGTTTCGGAGGTGCTGGATTCCCGGAAGAACTAGTAAGTGCATTGGAGAAGCGAGGGTGTAGAGATCTCGTTATCGTCTCCAATAACGCTTCACGGTTCGAGAACCTCATTAATTCCGGCGCTGTTTCTCGGATAATCTGTTCGTTCCCTTTCGGTGGCGCGTCGGTGACCCTGAGAAAATCAATCGAAGATGCCGGGGTGGAACTGCAGCTTATACCACAGGGGACTCTGTCCGAATGCCTGAGGGCTGCTGGCTCTGGGCTGGGTGGAGTCCTAACGCGGGTTGGTCTTGGGACATCCTTTGCCAAAGATCATCAAGTCGTCAATGTTGACGGCACGGACTTTCTTGTTGAGCCGCCTTTGACTGCGGATTTGGCTTTCGTACATGCCGAGCGAGCAGACCGATGGGGCAATCTTTCCATGAGAGGAACGGCGCGTAATTTCAATCTGGTTATGGCCATGGCAGCGGCGACAACAGTTGCTGAAGCAAATCAAGTGGTTGAACTCGGGCAGATTTCTCCTGATCGTTGTGACGTCCCGGGAATCTTTGTAGATGCAGTGGTTCAGTGCAATGATGCCAGGGATTCGAAGGAATATTGACTTGGCTTGGACACGGAACGAGATAGCGGCTCGGGTAGCTTCTGACATACCCAGTGGGTGGGTCGTAAATATCGGAGTAGGTATCCCGACTCTGGTTCCCGAGTTCATTCCAAATGAGCGGGAAGTGTTGTTTCAGAGCGAAAATGGGATTCTTGGAATGGTAGAACTTGGTCCCCAAGAGTCTCCCGATCCAGAGCTCGTCGATGCTGGTAAGCGGCCAATTGCAGTTCGTCCAGGTGGGTGTTTCTTTGAGTCATCATTATCGTTCTCTATGATCCGTGGGGGACATATTGACCTTGGTGTAGTTGGCGCCCTTCAGATTTCGCGAGCGGGCGACATTGCTAATTGGAGAACCGACGAAAAAATGATCGGCGGCATAGGCGGTGCGGCGGACGTTTGCTCTGGGGTGAGAAACCTATGGGTTGCAATGTTGCATACTACAGATATTGGCGAACACAAGCTGTTAGAGAAATGTAGCTATCCGTTGACTGCAGCAGGGGTTGTTGACCGGGTCTATTCCGACTTGGCTGTACTTGAACGTAACGGTGATGACTGGCATGTGATTTCACTTGCACCTGGGGTCACCGTGGCCCAAGCGCGTCGTGTCACTGGGTTTCCTATCGAAGTTGAGGGTAGATAATGGATACTGCCGAGACAGCTGCACTG
>JAJZIP010000029.1 GCA_021810525.1 Actinomycetes bacterium
ACCAGCAGTCGCTATAATTTATTTATATCCCTACATGACTACACTACTACTTTTCTGAAGGCGCGTAATAGCTGATAACGGCTTTGAAATGTTGGCTACATGTAGAAAATCAGGGTGAACTTCGGTCTAGGAATCTGGCGACATCTTGAGAATGATTCTGGTCTTTCCAAATGACATATGTTGGAAGCAGTGGCAGCTCTGCATCTGTGATTTGAACAGGATAGGGTGGTTTCAGCCGCTTCGATTGCGAACTCGGGAGCGATCCCTCAGCAACAATTCCTCGCATCCCAAGTTGACATCCAACGATCTGTGCAACAAGAAGCGGATGATTTACGTGAACAATCGCTTTCGGCCATACTTCATTTTCAGTGAACAGTGATTCAATGAGTCGCCAAGCCAGATACTCTTTGACTGGCGCGAAGAGTTCCCACATCTGAATTTCTTTGATCGAGATAGGATCAAGACGCTCCCCACTTATGAACGTCAGCCGTTCCTCAAAAAGCAGGCGGTGCGAAAGATTCGGAATTTGATCAACCGTATGAAGCAGGCCCACTTTGAAGCGTCCAGATTGTAATCCTTGGATCATTTCGGGAGGATGGCACACTACAACGCCAGTCGCATTTTGCAGGAAGTTCGTACTCAAGTATGCGAGAAATTGAGGAAGAAGTAGGCTTGCCAGGTCGGGCGTCGCTGCAATGAATAGCTCATTTGCCGATTGGACAGGATTCATCGCGCTTCTTATGTCTTGCGATACCCCCAACAACCTGGGCGCCAAAGCTGCTAACACTTTGCCTTCAGATGTGAGCGTTATGCCCCTTGGAGTCCGTTCGATTAGCGTTACACCTAGTTCGCGCTCCAGGCTGCGCAGCTTGTTGTTGAGAGCGGGTTCCGACATGTAGTTTTCCTTGGCAGCTCGACGAAGCGACCCATGCTTCAGGCAGCTAATGAAGAGCCGAACCTTTTCGTCGTCCAAGTATTCCTCCCAGAGCCGGTGTGTTTTAATGCATCGATTGACTCACTAGACCCACTTCGCCATCGCATTAAAGCGTAATGCCAAGGGCCGTGGGCCAACCTTAAAGTTATCTTGTCGAGCACTTTCCCTCAACTATGCCAGCCAGTGGAACGAAATCGTTTCCACTCGGCAGTTCGTCAGGAAGGTGAGGATACTGTGAGAAAAGTTTTGGCGATGTTTTCAATAGATGGAGGGGTCTAGAAGATGCCAACTTCAACCGGTACGTGTTCCAGAAGGGGGCTCCGCTTGCACAGACTATTTGGATCGGCACTCTTGCTCGGTTCTATCCTTGCTGCATGCGGTACAAGCTCTGCCGCAGCACTGAAATCCCCGGGATCAGCAAATGCCTCTGTAAAATCACAGAGTCCGTACTATATCCACGCCATCTTGTCAATTACTGGAGCAGGGTCGATCTTAGGAAGCCGAGAGGCAAAGGCACTGAATGTCCTTGCCGCCCAAGTCAACAACAACGGGGGAATCCAAGGACATCCACTCAAATTCGAGATTGAAGACAACAGGACCAGTCCGACGGTCGCAGTTTCATTGGCCACGCCAATAATAAGTTCCGGTACGCCCCTTCTTTTTGTTGGTTCGATCGTAGCTCCCGACCAAGCAGTTGACGCTCTAACGGGACCCGCCGGTCCATTCATCTATGATTTTTCTCCCATTGAAAACCCAAAGCCTGGTAGCATGGTTTTCGCGGCTGGCACTCCGCTACTTATGGACGCTGAGGCCTATCTGACTTTTCTAAAGTCAAAAGCCTACGACAACCTTTCAATCATTACTTCAACAGATGCGACCGGGGTCGGTGGGTATCAAGCGCTAAGAGAAGCTCTGAAACTTCCTCAGTTTTCTTCGATGCATGTGGTGGCTCACCAAACCTTTAACCCAAGTGCGGTTTCCGCAAATACCCAATTGTCAATCATTAAGGCTGCCAATCCTCAGGCACTTATCATTTGGACTACCGGAAGCCCACTTGGAACGGTGCTCAACGGCATGTCAGAACTTGCCATGGATGGCATCCCCACCGTTACAGATAACGGAAATGCCAGCCAGGCCCTGCTGAAGAACTTCCAGTCCGTGCTGCCCAAGCACACGTATTTCCCAACCCCTCCGTTCTACCTGCCACCAGCGGAAATATCGAATCGAGAGGTAAGGGCAAAGGTGACATCCTTCGACAACGCTATAACATCCATTGGCGGACATCCGGGTAATCCGTATGCCTTGGCATGGGATCCAGCACAACTTGTTCTAAATGCATTGCAGAAACTCGGCGTCGGAGCAACTCCAGGTCAAATTCAGAACTATATGCAAAACCTTCACAATGTTCCAGGAGTATTCGGCCTTTACAACACCTCCAGACTGCACCATCACGGATTGTCGACCTCAGATATATACATGACAACCTGGAACGGAACCTCGTTCGTGCAAGCGTCCGGTCCTGGCGGTACCGCAATCTCAATTCCACAAGGTTAATGGGACGTAAGCTAAGCTACCGGATAACCCTCAATCCTGCCAAGTGTATGCTCCATCCGTTCTAGTACCACAGCAACAGGATCTTGCGCCGATTCTCTAACCGGCTAAGTTTCCCAAAACTGAAAGACTGGCCAACGTTGCTTCGATCTTTGCCTGCGTACACGACTGGTATCGCGCCAACGAGCTGCCGCGCAGAATTTGCACCACTAAAGTATGGCTCGGGTCGGGCAAGTCACGTTCCTTGTGGAGCCCAGGGGCTCCAAGAGTCTTGTTGAATCAGTCCCTGATATCTTGCAAGAACCATTCCAAGGGCAAGTCGTGACCTAGTCTTTTCTCCTTTGCAAGCCGGTACACGTGCCCTCCGACTGAGGCAAACTGAAGTCCCTGCGTACCAGTTCCGACGAATAGAGTCACTTGGTCATCTGAAGTGCGTCCGGGAAATTTTCCTGTCTCAACATCCAACATGGTTGGATACTCTCCTACGGATGATTTTCGCGCCCCTGGAATTCTTGCCCGATCTTCTGGCTTACCAGCGACATAGGAGGCGATTCCTCCAGCTTTCCAGTCGAGCATAGGTACCGGCGTGCCAAACGGTACTGTGTTGATGCCGAGTTGAACTATCACGTCAGCGCTCTTGACTAGTGCGTCGCTAAGCTCGCGACGAGTAACACAAACGACGTGTGCTCCATGCATAATCCAATCGGCGTCAAAGGTGGGAATCATGGAATCAGTCGCCGTGGCAACAATTAGCGAGTCGGTCACTGCTTCTTGGGGGCTATCGACCGCAACGACGTCGATGCCAAGCTTCTGGGACATTTCCTCTGCAAACTCCAGTCGGTGACTGCGTGTGGGACTGAAGACCTTGACCTCTCTTATAGGACGCACCAGAGCAAACGACTCAACAAATGTATGTGCCATCCCTCCCGAACCGAGCAACCCAACCGTGGCAGCATCTTTTCGGGCTAGAAGATCCACCCCGATCCCTATAGACCCGCCTACACGCATGTGCTGCAGATATCCATCATGGACGAGTGCCAGAGGCTCTCCGTCAGTGCAGCTAAACAAGATCATGAACCCACAAAAAAGTCCAGGCTGCACTGCGTAGTTATCCTGGGTTGTGCCCCCATCCGGCCAAGTCATTACCTGAGACTTGATGCGGACAGCCACCACTCCAAAACTTGCTGACGCTCCGACCATGTCGCCCCACCGATAGTAGCTGTCTGATCTTCCTGTCGGCAGGTAGTAATCGATCCTGGGTCCATAGGTGGCTTCACCGCGCTTCAGATCGTCGTAGCCCATTCGAAGGGCCCACATAGTTTCGCGCATATCCAGCACCGACATGACGTCGTCATTGTTTAACAGCAACATAGTGCGTCCCTTCAGCAAAGATAGGATTTCGATTCCAGCTCTGAACTCTGCTGCCTTGGCCAATGTTCCTATAAGTGCCAGATCCCACGCCTGTTTGGCTAGACGCCTAGCGCACGACTGATGCTCCCCCATCAACCCAGATGTTCACCCCAGTCACATATGAGGCAAGATCTGAAAGCAGAAAAAGGATCGGTCCCACGTAGTCTTCGAAAAACCCCCTCCTGCCCAAAGGAATCCTCTTGGGCGGCGTCGGATTGCCTTCAGGATCGCTAGTAATCGGAGGCAGTCCGGGCGACTCGTTGAAACGCCTGAGGTTCGAGGGAGTCTGCCCCGGGCTCATGGTGTTGACCCTTATCCCATATCGTCCAAGGTCGACTGAGAGCTGTCTGCTCAAATGCTCCAGCGCCGCCTTGGCTGGTCCATAAGTGATCCTGTGCGGAGTAACCCTATGCCCTCCGATAGAAGAGACGTTGACAATAGAGCCCTTCGTGCGTTGCTTCATCACGGAGGCGCAGGCACGAGCAAGATACATCGCCCCAACCAGATTAGTGTTGAGCACTGCAGCTATTTCAGAATCTTCTACTTCCTCTAAATGCCGCCCTGAATCCCCTATGGCCGCCAAATTGACCAAGCCGTCTACCCTCCCCCATTTTTCCGCTACAAACTCAACCGCAGAATTCACTTGAGCACTGCTAGACACATCCGCAACAAGGCCTACTACCTCACCGCCACGGGTGACGCTCTGGACGCACTCCTTAACTCGATCTTGGGAACGACCGGTGATAGCAACCCGCGCACCCATCTTTGACAGCGCCGCAGCACAGTGAGATCCGATCGCCCCGCTCCCACCGGCAATCAAGACTACAGAGTTTTCGTCTATCCCGGGAAGCACTGGAGGTTTGGTCACGTAGTCATTTGTCACCATCGCGTCACCATCTTTCGCAGGTCCAGTTTGAACCACTATCTCTCCTTGTATATAAAGCGCCAGCCCCTTGCCAACTCATTGGAATGCGGAACCCAGCCATCTGATAGTGCAATACCCTTTACGGCCAGGTTGGGCGAGGCGTTTCATCAGGCCACACAGGTGGGACCTGGTTGTCCGGAGCCGTGTGCGCGTCGGGAGGCTCTTCAAAAAGGGTGAGGGGGTAGCAAAGCGCCCTCATGGTCTCAAGCAACGAGTCAAATATGTGCATGCGGACGAGCTTCGCAGTCTTTTCCTTGTCGTCGTTGAAATGCTGGTGCCATAAGAAGTGGTCCACTACGATCAGGTCCCCCTTTTCCCAAGGGTGTTCCTCACACTTATCTGGCTCACTCCCTATGATTGAGTGGCCATGGCCTTCAAGAACGTATAGCCATGCCTCTCCGGGATGGCGGTGTATGAATTTCTGGCCTCGCCCTGGAGCGAATTCCCCGACAACCATCGAAAGCCCTGAAGCTCCGTACCCTATCGATCGGTCGAGCAAAAACGCGGTGCGCTGACCTCGCGGAGACTTCAGCAGTTCAACGTCATCCCAGCTGGTGTGGAGCCGTCCTGCTCTCCTTTGCTCCTGATCATTTGCAAGTCTGTGGATCCTTGCGGCAAATGGATCGCTTCCTTCCACCGATTCTGTATATGGCGGCCTTGAGGGCAATTGATCGAAGGGAGTATCTCCCCCTTCCTCGTCAATAGCCATCCCCATCGTCTCGAGCAGCGGCTCAGACGACGCTGTCATGAATCGCGCCACTTCTGTTCCCTCATTGCCATGGCGATGCCATGCCCAGGCTGGCAGATGGAGCGCGTCGCCTGGACCCCAATCGATCCGCTGCCCGTCTATCTCTGTCCAGCCCCAACCACCTATGCAAAGGACCATCGCATCCCAAGAGTGTCGGTGTATCGTAGACGTCACTCCGGGATCGATCTCATGAAGCAGAGCGTCGAGACTCCTCGATGGGCGGCCTGCGTCATCGCTCACGTAGACCCCCCTCCTCATCCTGCGTGCGGTATCGAACAGCTCCACATCGCCATTGCGCACCAGAGTTCTGTAGTGCTTGGTCCAGTCATCCAAGAAGTCGGTGCGTCGCCGCTTCTGGACGTCGTAGTGAGTGGTAATTACTTTCGTTGTGGTCATTTTCTCTCCTGATTTCTATCTGACTACTAAATTCTTGCTGACCAGGCTCTCCAGATGCACCCGGACGGAACGCAATGCTTGCCGTGCAGTCCAGGGGGACACGAGATAGCGTCGCAGGCCCGTTAGTTACCTGGCTGCGAAGACCTCACCGATTGAGAGCGTCAAATGCTCCCTCTTGGTCCTGGCGAATCCACTTGACCGCATCTGGGGCATAGTCCGTCTTGTAGTCGCCGGGGTAGTTGATCCCAGGAAGTGCAGGAATCCAGTCGTACTCCAAAAGCTCCGGCCCGCCAAGGCAGTTTGCGAGCCGAATGGTGTCCTCGTCATCAAGCGGAGTAAGCCGGCCCTTGTCGATCAGCTTGTACCACTCACCGGTGCTTCTTCTCAAGATCTCGTAAGTGGCAAAGATGTTGTGAACATGAGGGAAATGCATGGTCGGCAGCTTGTTCTGCCGCGCATAGCCGAGAAAAGTCTGATCCCAGTGCTCAGCTCCGAACCCGAAGTGGATCACTCCAGCCTGCGCTCTCTCTGGAAGGTTCGTCCATGAGTCGGTGTATGACCAGAGAGTCGAGACCTGGCGGTAGCTCTTCGGGTTGGTGCCTATTGAGGCATCATTGAAGTATGCCCACCCCTTGTAGGGAAATCCCGGATACTGGACATCTTTGAATCGCTCCTTGACCTCTCGCCATAACTCGCCATATTTGCCGCCACCTATGATCTCGGTAATCATGCCATTCTCAACGTGAACCTCGATATGGGGGAAATACCCGGTATGGTTGCTAGTACCAGCAACAACGCCGTTCAATGTCGGGAAAAGAGTCTTTGCCTCTTCCAAGAAGGTCTCGACGGGGTGACCGAAACGGATTCCTTGAATGGTCGAGCCGAGGATGTGACCGCTTATGTAAGCCCCCTTGGGCCATAGCTCTGCCTGATGCTCGGTGACATCCCAACCGATGTCGGTTCCCTCCGGGCTCGTAATGCGGACTTTGGCCGCGTCGCGCAAAGCCGCTATAACCTTAAGGTCTAAGGTGCGCCACAGTTCGTCAGGAAAGGCATTGGCCCTAGAGATGAAATCCTCGTAGGTCACATAGAGCCAGTTGTTGCGAAACTTCTCGGATGCTGCTCTTTCCCAGTGATTGCGCCCCGCCTCTCCGGCGATGACTGCAGTATAACCGGGGCGATCGTCAAGGTACTGTTTGACTTTCCTGGCAACGGCCGTGAACTCCACTCCCTCGTTTATCATGTCGTTCAAGCGATCTGTGATCTCCCGCCAACCATCCTCAGCACTATACGTTCCAACGTCGATACCCAGATCCGAAAGGTCCACTCTTTCAACCTTTGCCACGCCGCGCTCCAAAAGCGCCCTTCTGATGGCCTCGTAGACCGCATCGTTCTGGGAGCGATGGGTCACTATCAGGACTTCCTCGCCAGGCTCAACGACCCCCAGAGCGCACCGCCCGTAACGCCTTCTTGATAGCGTTCGAGCAATGGGCATCAGCTCGTCGATGTTGTCGGTTGGCTTTTGATGGAGGTACCAAGGATGCCGTGGCCTGGGATACTCAAAACCTGGAAGCGGCTCGCCGCGACGACCCTTGAATTCACTCAGTCCAACTTGTTCAACCATGCTGACCTTCCTTTCAGCTCATGCGTACGTGATTTGAATTCCACAACCTCTGACGCGCTCAAAAGGCCACCGCCTCTTTCGAATCGAGCAGCCGGCCAAAGAGCGAGGCCACCCCACGTGTCAGATCGTCGACATCCTCGCACTGGGTCCAGAGTGGCCCGCCTGATGCAAGGGAGGTGGCGTCGTCTGGGGAACCGGTGAGAATCGCGCCAAACTTCACTTTGAGCCTCTGACACTCCTCTACTGCGCGCAAGGTGTCACCTCTTGCATAATCAGGGTCGAAATCCGAATGCCCGTGCTCGTCGGGAGGCCCGTAGTCGACGTCAAATGGCCTCCCATCTGACAACAGGATCAGAAGCCTGGTCTTGGCGTCCAAGCGAGCCAGCTTCTTAGCCGCGTGCCTAATGGCAGCCCCCATCCGGGTGGAATGTACGGGGCGAAGGTTATCGAGCCTCCGATAAAGAGATGTCCCAAAGCGCTCGTCCATCTCTTTGAGTATCTGGAAAACCACCTCGCTACGACCAGACCCAGAAAACGCGTAGAGTCCAAAACCATCTCCCACAAGATTCATCACGCTTGAAATGACCGCCGCTATCTCGACCTCTATATCGAGTAGCGTCCTGTAGCCCTTTTCAAAAATTGCCGGGCTTCGCAATTCCGACCAGGTGAGCTCCCTAGGCACCCATCCCAACTGCGGATCCTCAACGAACTGGCCCGCTGAATCCTGCCTCTCAGCAGTGGAGCAACTGATATCCAACAAGAGTGAAATTACGACATCGCGCTTGTCATGAACCTGAACCTGATACACCCGGTCGTCGGCCCTGACGCCAGAACGCCTATCCACCATCATCTGGATTCCCGCATCGAGGTCAATCTCATCTCCCCAGTAAAATCCCCCAACTCTCGACAACCCTGCGGGAATGATACTCTCCAGCTGAGATCGGAACCTCCTCGAGATCGTGCCGTAACTTCTGACGCTCGCCTCTGCCCTGGATGCATCACTCGGCTTCAACGCTCCAGCGGCTAATAGCTCGTGAACCCGGACCCAATCGGAACGGTAGCTTTTCTGGTAGACATCCCACTCGGGGTAAAGGAAATCCGCGGCATCACGCCTTTTGAGAGAACCATGCTCGAAATGGAATGGTTCACCCTCGTCATGAACGTGCTCGTGAGGAAGGGGCTCTGGAGGAGCCTCCCAGTCAAACTTTCTTTCCTCTTCAGCAGCCGACCTTAGGTCCTCTTCGTCGAGGGAGAACGGTGACCCGGTTCCGCTAAGCGCCTCAAATACCATCAAAGCGTCGGCCAAAGGCAATCCGAAAGCGCCAGTGCTCGAATCGACACTGAGATCATCCCTATAGGCTGCCTCGGGAATCTCTATGGCTAGGACTTCGCTGCCTTCCAGATGCGGCACATCTTCAAGCTTGAGATACAAACCAGCTCCACCAGTTTGCTCGTCTGCCATGTCCAGGAGGCTCATGTCGATCTTGGAGGCAATCTCATATACCCCCACCATGTTCGGTAACCCTAACAGCTCAGTCCAAAGGCGAATCCCAAAGACGATGCTTTCAAAAACACTCGCCCCCGACTCTGAGAGTCTCGCTTTCGCTGTAGCGAGAGCTGCAGATGGACGGTAAAGGATCTCGGGAAGCTCAAGCTCCCTGTCAAGACGGTCCAAGCTCATCTCAGCAATCATCTGGGCAAACCTCGATCTTGGCGGCATACCACCGCCAGAGGAGCCAAAGGCCGCCAGCTCGGCTTTCTGGATGGCGTTCATCGATACCGCAAGACCGGGGTAGCTTTTCTTGAGTCTCTGGTCCACTCGATAGTCTTCCAGGATGCGCACCACGGAATATAAGCCGTTTCTTCTCAGGTCCCTGTTGGCCAGCAGCTCCAGGACGTTGCGACTGTTCTTGAGAACAAGATCACCACTCGCAGAAGCTGGCGCAAGGGCCTTGAACCTCTCTTCGAGTTGGTGCGGTATCGGCAGGTCGAAGGTGTGAAATTCGAGATGAGCTGCCCTGTGAGTTACGGCCATGAGGTACCATGCTCGGTTGACGGAGGCATCGTCAAAACCTCGCCACTCCTCCGGAAGCGAGGCGATGTCCTCCCAGAACAAGCCAATCCGATCACGGTCCGAGGCGAACCGGCAAGACCTTCCAGTAAACATCTTGTAATAGAGCGCTAAGATTTCGCCGATTTCAGCCAACTGTACGGCGCTTCCATTTTCCGACCTACCACACTCCACGCCATCACTCTCCGGGAAAAATCGCAGATACTATATGGCCTCCGGCTTCTGTGGAAACAGGGTCGTCAGTTATGGCATTTACTACCGATGTCATACAAGCCCTCCTGGGCGAAACTCCGTTTTCGATCAGTCTGGCGGCATAGACCAGAAGACGGGTGCTGGGCGGATCGACCCCAGTTTCGTCCTGTGCGCTTCGCAACTTTGATCCAAGAACTGCTAGGCGTTCAGCCGTCTCATTGTCAACGCCGCTCTCACGCGCAACAATTACGGCCTCTTTCTCAATCGGCGGATAATCGAACTCTATAACAGTGAAGCGCTGTCGTGTGCTTCTTTTGAGCTCCTTGAGACTCGACTGGTACTGGGGGTTGTAAGAGATTACTAACATGAAGTCGTCATGAGCCCTGAGGACGGTTCCGAGCCTCTCAATTGGCAGGTACCGCCGATAGTCGGTTAGAGAGTGAATGACGACGGTAGTGTCTTTCCTAGCTTCAACGATCTCATCAAGGTAGCAGAGCGCCCCATTGCGCACCGCTATCGTGAGCGGACCGTCAAGCCAGACCGTTCCACTCTCTTGCAAAAGGTACCTGCCCACCAGGTCGGCGGCGCTCATGTCTTCGTGGCAGTTAACGGCTACCAATGGCCAGGGATTCCTATTCCTGCCCTTTCCCAAACGCCAGGACATGTACTCCACAAAGCGGGTCTTCCCGCATCCTGTAGGCCCCTTCAACAGAATCGGAAGGCGCTGCTTCCATGCGGCCTCGAATATCTCAACTTCGTCACCGTTGGGTGCGTAGAAGGGCTCGCTTCCTATCACGAAATCGGCCATTGAGATCTCTGTCGACTGGTTACCAGTGCCGCTTACGATTTGACTCGACAAACTGCATTCCCCCTATAGGTCGGATCTTTCTAATTAGGTTGTGCGTGACAGACCTAAGAGCCTGTCATCCCAAAGGTCCCCCGCTCACGTACTCTCCCTCTCCTGGCGCTGATCCGGCAAGTGCAAGCCTGGCTAACGCCTCTTTATAAATGTCCGGCGGCAGCAGACCTTTCTCAACTGCCTTGACATTCTCTTCCAAGTGCGTCAGGTTCGTGGTTCCGGTCAGCAGGACATCTATCGAACTGTTTGTGGCCACAAAGCGGATCATGAACTCGATACGGGACATCGGGCTTATGAGCTCGTCGAGCCGAGCCCGATCCCAGATTGTCTCGGCCTGACCGGTTTTCATCCCTATCGGAACCGAAGCCCAGGACTTTGCAATGGAGCCCCTTGCAGTCACTCCCCGCGCCACAACCGCTTTGCCCCGTGCTGCAAGGTCATGGGCCGTATCCTCGTGTAGCCTCTGTAGTGCAGAGTATGGAAGCTGAAAGACGCCGGAAAAATCAGAGCCCACGAACTCATCTACATAAGGCTTTCTCGTCGATACGCCGATATGGCCTATCACACCTTTGCGCTGTAGCTCAAGAAGAACCTCAAGCCCTCCCTCTTGCTGGAGCTTCTCCGGTGTCGGGTTGCCATGAAGCTGCATTACGTCGATGTAATCGGTTCCGAGCCGCTTCAGACTCTGGGCCACGCCTGCGCTAATATTCTCGGGGGTGTAGGAATGTGAGCGCTTTTCCTCCCTCTGATCACCCAGTGGACATCCACACTTTGTGGCTATAACGACACGACCTCTTCGATTTTTAAATGCTGCGCCGAGAACCTCCTCGCTCTTGTCATAGTCAATCGAAGTATCAAAGTAAGTGATGCCCAGGTCCATAGCTGCGTGCACAACTCGAACAGCCTCAGAAAGCGAAAGATCAGGTGCGCGGGGAGGGCCAGCCAGCTCATGCCCGCCGAAGCCGAGCCTGGACACGGAAAGGCCTGTGGATCCGAAGCCAACAAGCGGTATTTCATCTATTTCAGACTGGCCATTTTCCGAGCCGCTCTTCCTGAAATCTTCCATATATGATCATTGCCTCCTGGACCTGGGTATCTTTGTCATTGCCTTTTACAAGCAGTTACTGGATGAACGGCGCCAGAATGCTGGCTCCGCTCTGTGCCTGCTGGACCTCGGTCGCCAGGGTAGCGCCAGCTGTTGGGGCAAGAGGGAGGCTCTCCTTTAGGCACGCAGCTTTGACCGAGGGTAGAGCCGCCGCTGCCAAAAATGCCTTCCTTAGGACGTCCAGCCTCGCGGTGGACATCCCCGGAGGCCCGGCAAAGTCCATACCAAAGCCGCCCAACGAGAGTGCCTCTTCCATGGCCGCCTTGTCCGTCCCAGTCAACCCTGCCGTAGTTATCATCTCAGAAACGGTGGGTACTCCTTTGACCGCTGCTTGGAGCGAGGGCAGACTTGGCGTTGTAGTCACCATCACAGGCCGTGCTTTCTTACCGACTATGTCGGAGTAATAAGGACCACTGAGATCGTTCTCGCTTATCTGGAACTCGTTTGAGATCAGTCCCTGAGACAGCGCTACAAGATCCGGGTACCCAGTAAGGAACTTCGTTGTTATATTGAAAGCCCTCATAGAAGTTGCTCCGACTAGCCATCCGACACCGCTCTTCGAACCTCCGTAAGTAATTGTGTTCTTGGAGTTCACTAGCTGTGAGAAGCTGTTGATAGAAGAACTCTCCGGCGTCACCCAAACTTCCACCTGGGTAGCCGGCTGGCCTATCCAGCTCAACGAGTTCAGACTCACTTTGAGGGCCGTGTTGTGCTGCAGCACGTCGCCGATGTCGCCCGGGACGTTGACGTCTCCTATGGTCAGACCATCTGGCGCAGCAGCAGCCATCTTGTCTGTCCCTGTGACCGTACCTCCACCGGGAACATTCTCGACATTGACCGTGGCACCTAAAATTTGAGAGAGAGCAGGCGCAAAGACCCGCGCATACAGGTCGTAGGTACCTCCCGGTGCATCCGGCGCGATAAAGGTTATCGTCTTGCCCTTGAAGTAGCTTGCAGCGCTCCCGAGCGAAGACGTTGTTGAAGTAGATGAATTTTTCGCACTTGTAGTGTTGGACGAAGCATTTGAACTCGAGCTTGAGCCGCAGGCCGAGGCAATCAGACCTACCCCTGCCAGAGCGAGCATCGTCACCTTGGCCGAATAAAACTTGGTGTCGACTCGCTTATTGACTTTACTGATCCTTATCAACTTGTACCTCCAATGGTCCTAATATTGCAGAGCCCCCCGACCCTGCAAGCCGATCACTCACTTTTTGCAACTAATGGATCACTCCTGCATAGGTGAGATGAAACGCCGACATAAACTCGCTCGCAAGCACGGAGAGAGCTCCCACGGTGCAGACAAGATAGATGTATTTGAAGCTCCGCTTTTCGAAGCGAACTCCAAATATGCAATACGCCAAAGCCGCCAAAGGAATGCCCAGCTGGAACCCGAAAATGAAGATGGCTCCAACAAAGGCTCCAGCCCAGACGACCGCCATAACTTCTCTCCTGCTAATCGCCTCAGAGACCGGGTACATCCTCTCCCTTAACCTGTTTCTGTTCGTCTCGATAGAGCTTGCCACTGCATCCTCCACCACCGGGTCTGCGACCTTGACCCCAACTGCACCTCTCGGGTAGGAACCTAGCTCCGGCACCTTGGGCTCGGGAGATGCTGGCGGGAATCCAGCTGACGCCCCCGAGGCTTGCGGTCCGGTATCTTCGTCTCTCGGCCTTTTTGACCTCGGCCACTTGGCGACTCCAATCACAAGCCGGACGAGGCTTACGAATGCTACGACAGCACCTGTGATCCCGGGAATGATGCCAGCTGTCTTGGGATAGCCAAGAGCAACCACGAAATAACCCAGGCTCACAACGAGGAACAGGGCGTCAACTGCGATGTCAAGCTGCCAAGCCCCCTCTCGTCTTGAGAGCCTCCCCCACTTCCGTTCTGGAACCAACCCGCGGGCCCGTACCATTCTGCGGCTTGAGATCGAGTAAGCGACCACCAAAAGCACTATGATCGCTAAGAGCACCGTAGCCAAAGGGCTCCTCCATAAGAAGCTCCACCCATAGCTCTGGAAGGTCGTAAATGTGTTGTCGTCAAACGTCGCTCCTAGAACAAGGCCGACAGCCATAGCTGCAACCGAGTAACCGGTCTTCCTGGCCAGCACCCCGATGATCACGAAACAGAACATCTCAACCGTGCCTGCAAAGTCACCAATCGCACTGAAGCTGCCCAGTGCGGCAAGGCCACAAATGAACGGCAACAGCACCGGACCTCGAATCCTGGTTATCTTCGATGTCTGCGGCGCCAGAATGAGTCCTATTATGCACGAGAGCATGCCGACTATGGCAAGGGTCCACATCATCGTGTACGGAAGTGCCGGATACTGCTTGAGAAGCGGAAAGCCCGGCTGAATGCCGAGAATGCTTAGTGCCGCGATGAAAAGCACCATCCCCACTCCTGAGGGCAGCCCAAGAGTAACGGCCGGCAATATAGATCCCACCTCTTTAGCTAGCGATGAGCCTTCAGCGGAGATGACTCCCTCTGGAACCCCGGTTCCGAACTTGTCCCGTGCACGCGAGACCCGCTGGCCCAGCCCGTAGGAGATGTAGTTTGCGACGAACCCGCCTATGCCTGGTATCAGCCCGAGCAGGACGGCAACTATCGCAGAGCGAGCGACTTCAAAAGGGTGCTTCAGAACGTCTTTGACTCCGGTGCGGATCTGGGAACCGAAGTTCGTTATGGCTATCTGGTCTTTCCCGCTGCTGATCGATCGGCCAGTCCCGTACATGATGACCATCTGGGTGACAGCAAATACGCCAAGGGCCAATGGAACAACATCGATCCCGCTTATCAGGATTGAAAGCCCTCCGGTGAACCGATCTACTCCACTTACAGGATCTGAGCCCACAAATGAGAGCATCAGTCCGAAGCCCGCTGAGACCAGAACCTTGCTGGGACGAACCCTTCCTCCAGACAGCCCGACCAAAACCAGAGCAAGGATTATGATCGCCATGTATTCCGGTGGCTTGAAGAAGGTGATGAGCGAACCGGCGAGCTGGAGAAGAAGGACAAAGATTATGCAGGCGATCCAGCCACCCATCCAAGTGCAAGCTGCCGAGATGGCAAGCGCGCGACCTGCCTCGCCACGCTCCGCCATGGGAAAGCCGTCGTTGGTAGTCGGGAATGACTCAGGAGCTCCAGGAGTATTCAACAAAATCGCGGTAATGGAGGCCGAAAAGTACTCACCACCCAGAGTCCCAAGCATCAAAGCGACGGCGGCTACGACATTCATGTGGTATATCAGAGTCAGCATCAAGCTGAGCGCGACTCCCACGCCAAGGCCTGGAAGCATCGCTATGAACATACCAACGAACATCCCGGCCAGAAGGTACGGAATAGCGCCCGGCGTAAGAAGTTGTGTCAAACCGTGAATGAGATTAGAAAGCAATAGATCTGCCCTCCAGGCTTTGGGCTTGGAACCTAAGCCAAATCACAAAGGGCCGAATTAAATATGCTCCACATCCTCGGTCCCCCCATTGAACGAGCAGCACAACCCCGAACGGGATTGTGCATGTTCTAAATCATTGTCTCTAATTTTGCTGCCTTGAGGATCTCCAAAACGCTTAACCTGTACCGAATTATACTTTGGACCATGCGGGCAATTCCTTGCGCAGCTGCAACGATTTTCTTATCACCACATCAACTCCATGTGCGATACCTTCCCATTTCACAGGCACTTTGTGGATATGCATAATTCTCAGTGCCACAAATCTTCTCAGGAAACCGGATCGAAATCTTACAGGTCAAAAAGCTCCAAAGTCCCAGTTTTGCAAGATGGTTCGACAACGGGACTACAGATCTCGAACAGACTGCTATGAGCCTGAAACCTTTTCTGACGGCTCGTTGTCTGCTCTCAGTGCATTGGCGTGGCTTGCATGACGGGCAACCTTGACAACATTTCTGTCGAGCAGGCCTTTGTACAGTCTCAGAAGCCTTTCTGGAAGGTCCTTGACGTCATTCAATAATGCTGGACGAACCGATCTGAACTTGGAAATGTACTCCTCGCCGCTCGGGTCTACTGTAATGACGTAGGGCTCAATTCCAGCGGAGACGATCTCTGAAAGAGCCTTGTCGCTGTCTTCCAGCGCATAGGAGAGCGATTCTTCTTCACCGTAGCCTGTACCGTAGTCAATGTCGTAGGGTCGGCCGTCGGTCAGAACCAACAGTACCTTTGTCTCTGACTGCAGCTTGGACAAGAGCATCCCGCAGTGTCGCACTGCTGAACCCAAACGCGTCGCGTGTATAGGCTTCAACCCAGCCGCCCGGGAGACAACCACTCCGGAGAGAGGCTCATTGAAACCCTTGATCTCGCTCAACACCACCTGTTCCCGGCCGGTCCCTGAGAATGCCCAGATGCTAAAGGCATCTCCAACCGTGCTTAGAACGCTGGCGCAGAGCAACGAGCTGATCACCTCGATATCGAGAATCCGTGGAGGACGCAACTTGGGATGAGGGGCTACTTCGGGAGAGAGTGGCAGTTCGATAGGTTCTGCACCCTCAACCCTTTCGGCAGTAGATGCGCTGATGTCGAGGAGAAGCAGAACCGAAATGTCCCTTCTCTTCTTCCTGAGGTCTTGGTAGACAGAATCGTGGATTGCGCCCCCAACACGGAAATCTATCATTGCATCAACCGCCGCATCGTAATCGATGTCGGACCCTGAGGAAGTTCTTCTCTCAACTATGAACGCCTGGGAAGCTGGAATGTCCATGATCCTTCGAAGTCGTCGGAGCTCGTTTGCGTATCTGATCTGCAGCGAGCTCCTCTCAAGCGAGGTTGGAGCAAGAGGCTGACGCTGGACCACCCTGCACCAGTTGTTGCGATACCTGTTGATATAGACGTCCCACTCCGGATACACAAAGGTGCTCGGGCCCTGCGATCTAAGTTCGCCCTCCTCACGGTGGTGAAGGTGACGCGACACGTCGTGGTGATCGTGGGGAAGCGGCTCCGGGGGACCCGTGACTACGCTCCTTGCTGGGGCTTCCGCAGCATCCTCATCCAGCTCGGAGCTGTAGCTCATTCGGTATACGGCCTGATGGTCCGGACCGGAGGCTGTCGGTGCCTGTGTAAAAAATGACGACAGCGAACCCCTGTACGAAACCGAGGGAAGCGCAAGAAGAAGCACATCGTCACCTTCGATCCTTGCCCGACGTCCCTCCGGCCATCTTGACGGCCATAAGGAAGCGACGCTTCGGATTGAATCACCGGCACCAATCAGTTCCAGCTCCGAAGCATCGATGACGCCGAGGTTTGGCAGCTGGCTAATGACCGCGTAGGCTCTTATCGTTGCGATGGCAACATCTTCTACGGTGGCCTCCTGTAGATCAATTGAACCAAAGATAGCGGACAGCTTCTCCGCGGAGTTTCTGATTACAGAGGGGCAGAGCTCAATTGAGGGGTCGAGGCTTTTCCTCAGGAGGAATTCCGTAGCCGCTTTCCGGGGTGCAAGCTCTCCCCAACCAGGCCTGGCCTGAAGCTCGATTGCAGATGCTGACTTCAATATGTCCTCAAGACCTGGGAAAAGAATCGGAAGCCGTACATCCACTCGGGCATCTTCGAAAATTTCGAATATCAGCTGTGCAAGCTGGACGTCTGAAAAAGCGGAAAAGAAAACCTCCAGATCCCGCGCTCCCTCACCGGTTGAAGTGACCCCCCCTTTTGCTCTGGGCTCTCTAACCTTCGCAAGCTCGAGATCGAAGCTGCCCAGATCAAAATGCAACGCCCTGTGCGCCAGAGCCAACCGGTAGAAGCCCCTCTTTGAAATCCCCGGCGACCTGGGAAGGCGTATAGTCGTCGAGGTATCGGGATAGTGAGCCTCTTCTTCGCTGGCATACTCCTCTATGGTGACATCTCTATTGACCAGCGCTTTGAAGTAGAGTTCGAACGAACGCAGGTTCCCCTCGAAACTGGTACTGCTTTGTAATGAAGCCATCAGCTGCCGCCAAAGAAAGCAGAAATGACTTCATCGATAGCCTGACGCGAGATAGGGTCGTCGGTGACGATGTCCGCTATGGCTGAGATGCAGGCCCTGCGAGGATCAACCCCCCTTTTGATCAGCCTGGAGGCGTACACCAAAAGCCTGGTACTGGGGCCCTCGATGAGATACTCCTGGTTGAGGTTCCTGAGCTTCGACGCAAGAACGCTCAGCCTTTTGGCAACCTCCGGCGTCGCACCGCCCTCATGGATGAGGATCTCCTGTTCTACCTCGGGAGAAGGGTAGGCAAAATCAATGGCCACAAAGCGCTGCCTGGTTGAGTGCTTGAGATCCTTTATACTCGTCTGGTACCCGGGGTTGTAGGAAATGACAAGCAAGAAAGTGGGATGCGCCTCGAGAACGGTGTCAAGCTTGGCAATGGGCAGGAAACGCCGATGATCAGTGAGGGAATGCACCACCACCATCACATCTTTCCTGGCCTCGACTACCTCATCGAGGTAGCAGATTCCTCCATTTCGCACCGCATCGGTCAGCGGACCGTCAACCCAGCGGGTGGCGTCCTTTTCCAGAATGAATCTCCCCAAAAGATCTGACGCCGTCAGATCTTCCTGACAGCTCACCGTTGTAAGCGGTATTGGAACATTGCCTTCATATTTTGACAGGCGGACAGCCATGTACTCAAGAAACCTGGTCTTACCCGTGCCTGTTGGACCTTTCAACAGCACTGGGGTTCTATCGGCATAGGCAGCTTCGAATAGAGATACCTCGTCACCGACTGGAAGGTAATAGGGTTCGGCCACCCCGACTGATTCCAGGTCGTTCGGTATGGTTGCCATCAATCTCTGCCATCCTTGTTGCTGGCGAACTCGCCTTCCTGATCGCGCATAATCCAAGAGATCGGGTCGCTGGCGTAGTCCTTGAAGTAGTCGCCAGGATAGTTGATTCCCGGGACCGCCGGGATCCAGTCGTACTCCAACAGGCTGGTGTCGCCCATGGTGAGCGCAAGCCGGACGACGTCTGGCTCATCGAGGATCTTCAGACGCCCCTTGTCGATCAGCGTATGCCACTCTCCGGTACTGCGCTTTCTGATCTGGTAAGTTGCAAAAACGTTGTGGACGTGTGGAAAGTGCATCGTGGGAAGATGGTTCTCCTTGGCATAAGTCAGGAATGTCTGGTCCCAGTGCTCAGCACCAAAGCCGAAGTGTATGACGCCGGCTTGAGCCCTTTCGGGCAGATTGGTCCAGGAATCGTTGTAGTTCCACAAGGTCTCGATCTGACGGTAACTTTTGGGATTGGTTCCAATAGAGGCGTCGTTAAAATAGTGCCAGCCCGGATAAGGAAAACCTGGGTAATGGTAGTCCTTGTACTTCTCTACCACCTCTCTCCAAAGCTCACCGTAGCGACCCCCGCCAACTATCTTCTTGATCTGGCCACACTCGACGTGCACCTCGATGTGAGGAAAGTAACCGGTGTGGTTGCTTACCCCGGCGACCACGCCGTTGAGAGTCTGGTACAGTGAGTCAGCCTGTTGGATGAAGGTCTCCACCGGATGACCAAAGCGGATTCCTTGGATAGTAGAGCCGATTATATGCCCTGACTGGAATGCGCCCTGAACCCAGAGTGCCGCTTGCTCCTCGGTGACCTTCCATCCAATGTCGGTTCCCTCTGGGGATGTAATGCGGACTTCCGACGCATCTGCAAAGGCGTCAACCACTTTGAGGTCGACGGTCCGCCAGAGCTCGTCCGGAAAACTGTTCGCCCTGGAGATGAAATCCTCGTAGGTCGCATACATCCAGTTGTTGCGAACCCTTTGCCCTGCCGCCCTCTTCCAGTGGCGACGCCCCGCTTCACCTGCTAGAACCCCAGTGTAACCAGGACGATCCTCAAGATAGTTCTTCAATGTGGCAGCTGCAACGTTGAACTCTACACCACTCTCGACCATTGGTGGAAGACGGTCCGTGATCTCCCTCCAGCCCTCCGCCGCGCTGTAGGTTTTCACTTCCATTCCCAGATCCGTGACATCGATGCGGTCCACGCTCTCTGCACCTTCTTCGAGCAACGCCCGGCGCACCGCGTCAAATACCACGTCGTTCTGGTGCGGATAGGTTATGATCAAGATCTTGTCTCCCGGGATCGTCGGGCCAAGGGCTGCTCTCCCGTAGCGCCTCCTGGCTACGGATCTAGCTAGAGGCATCAGCTCATCCACATCATCGCACCTCTCCTGGCGGAGATAGAACGGATGCCTAGGAGCGGGATATTCCATTCCAGGAAGGGCCTTCGGGGTGCCCGGAGCATATTCGGAAAGCTTTCGCTCGTTGCTGACTGGCATTTTCACCTCACTAACTAATTAGAACTCTGCTCCAATTGGCTGTAATGCCATGCATGCCAGTGGAGCCTTGACACTTCTTGTGTTCCAACCTGGGGGAGCAGACGTGGCAGTCCGAAACCGCAAGTTAATACATCTACATTTGGAAATCAAGGCCATGTCGGCCGCGGAGTTTCATCTGGCCACACCGGAGGGATCTGCGGATCCGGTGAAGTGTGCGCATCGCGAGGCTCTTCCAAAAGCTCGAGCGGATAGCATAATGCCCGCATGGTCTGGAGTAGAGAGTCAAAGATGTGCATCCGCACCAGCCTTGCCACATTTTCCTTGTCGTCATTGAAGTGCTGGTGCCACAAGAAGTGGTCCACGACAATCAGATCGCCTTTTTGCCACGCATGCTCTTCGCACCTGTCCGGGTCATATCCAACGATGGAGTGGCCATGGCCTTCGAGGACATAGAGCCAAGCCTCGCCGGGATGGCGATGGATGAACTTCTGCCCCCTTCCCGGGGCGAACTCAGCCACCACCATGGTGAGGCCGGAAGTGGCATATCCGATGGACTTGTCCACCAAAAATGAGGTCCTTTGCTCCCGTGGCGCCCTGAGCAGCTGAACATCGTCCCAGCTGGTGTGGAGCCTTCCAGCCCTCTGCTGACGTTGATCCGACGCTAGGCGTTTGATGCGCACTGCAAGAGGATCGCCCCCTTCGACAGATTCTGTGAAGCCGGGTCTGGACCCCAGCTCTTCAAAGGGGGCGTCTCCAGCCTCTTCGGCTATCGCCATGCCCATGGTTTCTAGAAATGGTTCGGAAGAGGCGGTGAGAAAGCGTGCAACCTGGTCACCTTCGTTTCCGTGGCGATGCCAGGCCCAGGCTGGCAGATGCAAGGCATCTCCAGGACCCCAGTTGATCCTCTGACCGTCGATCTCGGTCCACCCCCACCCCCCGATGCAGAGTACGGCTGCGTCCCAGGAGTGCCGATGGATGGTGGAGGTCATTCCCGGATCTATCTCGTGCACCGTGGCGTCAATCGTCCTTGAGGGGCGACCGGCCTCGTCGCCTATGTACACGCCTCGCCTCATCCGGCGTGCGGTATCGAAAAGCTGCACCTCGCTCCGTTGGACGACAGTGCGGTAATGCTTTGTCCAGCCATCTAGGAAACTGTTTCGCCGCTTCTTTTGGACATCGTAATGAGTGGCTATCACCCGGGTGGTGCTCATTGCTTCTCCTGGATCCGATGATCAGCTTCCACTCCGAAAGCCAACGCCCGTGGACTCGTTTCAACTGCTTCTTGTTATCAAGATCATCAAAGCTCTGCCTGCCGATTGGCTGGCAGAGCTTCTAGTCATTGTATGTAGGACGAAAGAACGCTTGCTGAGTTCTCAGCGGCGCTAACCTTCTGAGCCAGAGTGGCTCCGTCCATCGGAGCAAGCGAGAGGCTTTGCTTTAATGCCTCAGCCTTGACAGACGAAGAGGACATGGCATTCATGAATGCAGTTCTGAGCGCGGCAAGCCTGTTTGAAGGAAGCCCTGGAGGACCGGCAAAGCCGAACCCGATGTTGCCCAACGCAAATGCCTCGGTGACTGCGGCTTTGGCACTACCAGAGAGCTGGGACTCTATCTGGGGTGCCTGTGGTACGGCAGATATCACCTTCTCAACGCTTGGCACAGATGACGGCCCTGACACCAGTAACAACTTGGCCTTGTTGCTCACGATATCGGAATAGAATGCGCCGGCAATGTCGCCGAAACAGACGTCGAATTCATTGGAGACGAGTCCTTGGGACACTTGGACCTCGCTTCCATAACCGGTGAGAAACTTGGTCTGGATGTTGAAAGCCCTGAGAAGCGTGGCGCCACCTACCCAGCTGATGCCACTCTTCGAACCCCCATAAACCACAGTCTGCTTTGCCGCCTTCAGCTGAGCGAAGGTGGAATAGGGGGAACTCTCCGAGGCGAGCATGACAAGGGTCTCAGGGGACGTAAGCCCTATCCAACTCAGCGTGTTGAGATCCACCTTTAATGCTGTGTTGTGCTGGAGCACATCGCCGATGTCTCCAGGAATGTTGACCATGCCAAGGGTAAGTCCATCAGCTTTCGACGCCACCATCTTGTCGGTGCCGGTGATAGTCCCCCCTCCGGCAACATTCTCGACGTTGACCGTGGCACCAAGCTCGCTTGCGAGCCCAGGCGCGATGAGCCTTGCGTACTTATCAAATCCACCGCCAGCATTATCAGGGGCAATGATCGTGATCGTCTTACCCTTGAAGTAAGCAGCGCCGCTGCTCTGCCCCGCCGATGTGCCTGTCTTCGATCCCCCCGATGCCGACGTGGAACTTGACGAGGCGTTGGAGCTGGATCCGCAGGCCGATGCGATCAGGCCAATCCCTGCAAGTGCCGCCATCGTCATCTTGGTGGTCGACCGAAAATTCGCACCGACCCTTCTTCGGACTCTATTTATCTTCATCAACTTGTACCTCCCCGGTACTGAACTGCAGAGCCCCCCTGACCCCGCATCCTGATCACCCCCTGTCGGCCCAAATAATCTTTCCGGCAAAGGTAGGGTGAAACGCCGACATGAACCCGCTCGCCGGCACATAGAGGAAGACCACTGCACAGGCGGTGCAAATGCGTCTCAAAGTCCTTTTCGCAAAGCGAACGACGAAGATCGAATAGGCCCCGGCCGCCACCGGTATCCCGACCCAGAAGCCGAGGAGCATAATGCTCACGACGAACAAGATCGCCCATGCAGCCCCCATAGCTTCTCTTCGACTAATGGGTTGAGATACCGGATACTCGTTCTGCTGCAACCTGGTCAAACTCTCCTGGCAAGGCGGTATGGCAGCGGTGTCTTCCATGACGACCCCCTCGACTTTGACGGTCAAGCCGTGAGTGGGAAAAGAGAACATCGATTATCCGATCTCGAATGACGGTGCTCTGAGAGCTAAGCCAAATAGCCAGTGGTCGGAAAACAAGAATTGGTCACAGTCAATCCCCCATTTATGACATCAACGGTACGCAGATGGGAATAGGCCAATCTGATTTGTAAAGCTTTTCGCCTCAGTTCGCCTCACAGATTCCCACAAACCCTAAGCCTGTAGCGAATCATACTTCGTTCTAAATGGTGGATTCGTTTTGTAAGTGCAACGATTTTCTTATCACCATCTCCGTCATCTCAGCACGCATTTGCATTTCACAAGGACTTTTTGAACTGCAAATTCAGAATCCGGACGTTTATGCACAGTGGCATGTCAGCCGGCACGAAGCTCTCGATAGAGTGAGACGATCCGCATTGGAAGCTGGTTTATATCGGATAGAATCTCGTAGCCGATATCGTTGCACATCTCGCGCAAATAGTCGTTTCCTTCTTCGTCGACGGTCAAGAGAAACGGCCTAATGCCGCCCTTTCTGGCTTCATCCAGCGCTTTGCGCGTATCTTGAACTGCGTAGTCAAGCATGAACTCCTCTCCGTAATCGATTCCATAGTCGATATCAAATGGGCGGCCATCGGAGATGACCATCAGGATCTTGGTCTGAGATTCCTGGATTGCAAGCTTTCTGGCGCTGTGGCGAATGGCGGGAGCCATCCGGGTTGTGTGCACAGGCCTCAATGCGCCAATCCTTTGCATGACATCTTTGGAGAAATGGTCCGTGAACTCCTTCAAGCAGTAGAACTGCACATCATCACGCCCGGTTCCCGAAAAACCGTAAATCGCCACTGCGTCGCCTATTCGCGTGATTACAGATAACAGGAGCATCATGCTCTCTTTCTCGACATCGATGATCCTCCGTGCCTCTGCTACTTCATCTATGGAAGCCTTTCCGGTCTGTACAGGTGCCACGCTCTCTGCAGTCGAGGCGCTCAGATCTAATAGGAAGGCCACCGCCACATCCCTAGCCACCCTTTCCCTCGCGCTATAGACGTTGTCAGATGCCTTCACCCCCGCGGCGATGTCGGTGACCGCATCAATGCATGCGTCGATGTCTATGTCGTCTCCATAGGGCATCCGGTAAACCTTTTTAAGATTCTCAGGGGCAATTGACTCAATCACCTGAAGAATCCTCGGGATCAAATGAGAGTTGCGCCGCACCGTGTCGCTGAAAAGCTGATTGCTCTCGTTTGCCGGAAGGCGCAGCTCTTTCAAGGCGCACCAGTTATGCAGGTACAGACCCTTCTGGTAGTCCCATTCTGGATAAAGGAAAATATCTGGATCGTGCGTGTGGATCTCCCCTTCAGCATGCTCATGGTGGTCATCCTCGGGACCATGATCGTGCGGCAACGGCTTGGGCGGACGCTGCAAGTCCTGCTCGAACTCGTCGTCCTGCATCAAGAGGGGATCTTGGTCCAGCGAAAGCTTCGCCTTAGCCGGCATGTCTCGAAAAGTGAAGATCGACTGAAGCTCCGGAGGAGCTGATGCCTCATAGTTCCTTAGCCAAAAGCCCATCTGCTCCCTGTAACTGACGGGGTCGAAGGTGACCTCAAGGACGGTATCACCCTCCAACTGGACCGAGTCAGGCTCCGGCCACTCTGTAGGCCACTGGACGCCTGTGCAATGAAGGTCACGATCAGCGAGGCTGATCGATATCTTTTTCGCACCT
>JAJZIP010000234.1 GCA_021810525.1 Actinomycetes bacterium
CGATCTATAGGTACACCGACGGCGAACTCGACGGTTGGGTCCCGAAGGTGAAGGATGTCATATCAGGAGTGAAGAAGACCTTCGGCTACTTCAACAACCACTTCAAGGGGTTCGCCGTGGAGAACTCGTTTAAGATGATGGAGAAGCTCGAGATGTCGACGCCTCTTCAGGATGAAGCGAGGGCCAAGGCGACCAGGTTCATCGCCACGGGGAGAAGGGACGTGGGCGAGGGGAGCATCCTCGAGTTCGTCGGCCAGGGGAGCGACAGGTGAAAGCGGCTCTCCTGTTAGATGGCGAGGCGCCCAAAGTCGCGCCAGGCGAACTGAGGAGGATAGTCATGAAAGCCGGGATAGAAGTGGGAGAGGCAAAGGCTGACTTTGGCATCGTCGTTGGTGGGGATGGGCGATTCAGCAGATACGGGCGGACGGAGAAGATCCCGCTGCTCTTCGTGGGCGTGCGGTCGAAGGGGGCGATCGGATCCAAGGCTCGCCTCGCCCAGACCGTCCTCGACGAGCTCCCTGAGGCGTTGGCAAGAATCAGGGCCGGAGGCTATGAGATAGATGAACATCGACGGTTGAGGGTCATCAAGGGGACAAGGGTACTTGGAGAGGTGTTCACTGATGTCTATCTTCAGAGGGGTGCCGAAGGAAGCTGCCTCCGCTACAAGTTGAAGGTGTCGGGCAAAGGGGCAGAATTCGAAGAGGCGGCCATAGCAGACGGAATCGTGGTTGCCACGAGAGCGGGGGCCACGGGCTATTACTCCTACGTCGACAGAATCGGAAGGAACGTGGTCGAGCCTTCGGCGTTCGCCCGTATCGGGAGGGACGAAGTGGGGATATGTCATATCACGCCGACCTACACCGAAAGGCTCGGTGTTGGGACCCACCCCCTGAGATACACTGTCCCCTGGGGGAGCAAGATAGAGATTTCACTGTCCAGGGAGGCTGACGCGAGGCTCTTCGGCGTCACAGATAGCCGCGCGGGGATCAAGGTCTCGATGGGAGAGAAGGTCTCCATAGCGGCGGGGAAGGAAGTAACGAAGGTGATGACTCTGCCTTGAAGGCCGCACGATGCGATTGGTCCACGCCGGTGGCAGTATGCTCGACAGCATCGCAGATGCAGGCCAGGGGGTCGAAGACGCGCGGGGTTTCCCCGCCTCAATAGCCAAGTGTTACTGAGGCAAGAAGTATATAGTAGCTATTCTTGCTACCAGCGTGATTTGACGGGCGAATCCAGAAGGCAGGAATTCAGGAGGGTACAAAAGACTGGAGGGGACAGCTTCGTGGTCTCCCTTCCAAAGAGTTGGGTAATCGACGTTGGATTGAGGCCGAAGGACCCCGTGGCCGTGCTCGTGCAGCCTGACTCTTCGCTCCTGATCGTCCCTAGAAGAGACTTGCGCGCGGCGTCCAAATCGGAAGCCACCCTGGAGTCGGCACAGGGGCTCGACAAGGATTTCCTGCTGAGGCACTTCATTTCGTACTACCTGGCCGGCTATGACACCATCAGAGTGACCCTCGGCAGGTCGGACTCTGGACTTCGGGGATTCATCAGGGAGGGGATAAGGCGGAAGCTGGTCGGCGTGGAGATAATCGAGGAGTCGTCTGGAGGCATTCTCACGCAGTGTCTTTCTGGCTACATTGACCTTCCACTGAAGAAGGCCCTCGAAAGGATGGCCATCATTGCGGGGGGCATGCTGACGGACGCGGTCGGTGTCCTGCAGGGAGGGACAAAGGGTATGTCGGAGGAAGTCATAGAACGCGACGACGAGGTCGACAGGTTCTATCATTTCCTACTCAGGCAGCTGAACATAGCAGTGAGAGACAGGTCGGTGATTCAGGAAATAGGGCTGAAATCGACGAGAGACTGTCTGGGGTACAGGCTGGTGGTCAAGAACGTAGAGAGGGTAGCCGACCACGCGGCTAGCATAGCCGCTGAAGCGGAGAACCTTCGGATGCTCCCGGAGCAGGCAATCAAGAAGATTCAGGAGACGACGGCGCTCTCCAAGAAGGTGTTCGACAGCTCCATTGCCTCTCTACTCCGCCTCGACGGCAAGATGGCGGAGGAGGCGATTGCGAAGTCAAAGGAGGTCTTGCAGATGGAAGGTAAGATCAGCAGCGAAATGCTGGCGCCTAGGATGAGCGGAGCTCAGGTCGCCTCTGCGAAGCTCATGCTCGAGAGCATTAGAAGGACCGCTGAATATGGGTCTGACATAGCTGAAATCGCCATCGACCTGACAGTCGCGGAGCCCCTGGTGACCTGAAGGGCCGTAGCAAGAGCTCAATGCAGCTCTGGCACGAAGATTCTCTTGATAATTTGTGTGGGCCGGAAGGAACCCGACCACTTCATTCGTCGATTTTTCCGGCCCGGACCCTTGGCCTCCTGACAAGGGTGCGAGTCGGGTTAGAAACGAACCCTTGGCACACAAGGTTAATCGAGTCGGCAACCTTAATGTATTCCGTGCCGTTGCTATTTATTCACCACTAAGAGAAAGGCTAGGGACCTCTCTCTGCCGCCTAGTGCTTGATTGGCACATTCACGGCCGTTTTTGGCGCTAGTTTGGGCCCTGGCATTCGTTTAGGTTTCCTTGGTGCTCGGTGGGTTGCGCCTGCACACAAGAAACTTCCCATCGCTACTTTCATTCTGGTGAAATTTGTTTTTGATCGCAATAACGGAAGCGGATTGGGATGGGGCTAGCCCAAGCTGCATCGATTCAGCAACCTGTCTTCGGCTCAACTGAAACAGCTTGTCACTTGCGCGGTTTCTACTTGGGCGAGCTGGCCTTCCATGCACGCTGTTCAATGGTGTTTTGATGGGAAGAGTGTCTGCGCTTCCGAATAACTGCCCACTTCTTTCTGCGTGCAAACGTCATGATCTAGTCCGCACCTTCCATTCCGCCTGAACCACCGGGACTGCGCGGAGGAGTCGAAGGATTTCTTCCGCCGGCTATCACGTCATCTATCCGCAGAATCATGCAGGTGCATTCTGTTGCCGATTTGATGATCTGCTCCTTCACTGCTACCGGCTCGAGCACGTCCTTTTCGAACATGCTCCGGACGCCCTTTCCGAGAACATCCACCCCTGCCCATAACCTGCCAGCCCCGTGACTTTCTCTGAGTCCGACCTGGATGTCAATCGGGTCAAACCCGGCGTTCATGGCCAAAGCGAGGGGAATGGTCTCCAGGGCTTCAGCGAATTTCGCCACGGCAAGCTGCTCCCTTCCTTCCAGCGTGGCCGACCACTTCATCAGGCGATAGGACAGCTCTTCCTCGACCGCACCGCCGCCAGCCACTATCGCAGGGTTCTCGAGAACGTCCTTGACTACCATGATGGCGTCGTGCATGGACCTCTCTGCCTCGTCAACGACCCTCTGGCTCCCGCCTCTGATGAGTATTGACACGGCCTTCGGGTTCTTGGCGTCTTCTACGAACAACCACTTGTCATCTTCGACTTTTCTTTCTTCGACTAGACCGGCTTGGCCTAGGTCTGCTTTGGTCAGGCCGTCGACGCCAGTTACCATCCTTGCGCCGGTGGCCTTTGCCAGCTTGGTCATGTCAGACTCCTTCACCCTTCTTACCGCTAGAATGCCGGCCTTCGCAAGGTAGTGCTGAGCCACATCGTCGATTCCTTTCTGACAGATGAGCACGTTGGCCCCAGACTCCGAAACCTTGTCGACCATGCTCTTCAGCATGCGTGTCTCCTCATCGAGGAACTGTTGGATCTGTACCGGCTTGTCTATGCTGATCTTGGCGTCGAACTCGGTCTTCTCTATCTCTAGAGGCGAGTTGACCAGCGCTATCCTTGCATTCTCTATCCTCTTCGGCATCCCTGAGTGGACGACTTCCTTGTCCAGGATGATCCCGCGTGTCAGGCTGGTGTCTTTGAGAGAGCCTCCCGGCTGCTTCTCAACCTTTACGTTGTCGAGATCGACTCTGTAGGTCCCCTCAGCCGTCTTCTCGGCGACTTGAAGTAGTGCTTCGACCACGATGGCTCCCAGGGCTGCACTGTCATTCGAAATCATCTTCGAGGCCATGCTGGTTCGGGCTATCTTTGCCAGCATAACTCTGTTCTCGGGTTCTACACCGACGGAAATCTCGTCCAAGATCTTCTGGGCCTTGGTGGCAGCCCTTCTGTAACCATCGATGATGACCATCGGATGGACGCCTTTCTCAATCATTTCTTCGGCATTCGCCAAAAGGGCACCAGCCAGAACCACCGAAGAGGTGGTTCCATCGCCCACTTCGCTGTCCACCGTCTTGGATATCTCAATTATCATCTTTCCAGCCGGGTGCTGGACGTCGATTTCCTTCAGCATCGTCGCTCCATCGTTGGTTATTGTCACGTCTCCCATCGAGTCGACGAGCATCTTGTCCATTCCTTTGGGACCTAGGGATGTTTTCACTATCTCCGCGATCAACTTGGCTGCAGCTATGTTGTTCTTCTGAGCTCTCTTACCTCGGCTTTGTGTGCTACCCTCCCTTAA
>JAJZIP010000235.1 GCA_021810525.1 Actinomycetes bacterium
TGGAGTGCTTCCAGCGCGCAAGACTATGAAGGCCGAGATCACCTCGCCTCTCAGCTCGTCCGGCCTGCCGGTGACGCCGGCCTCCGCAACCGCCGGATTGTGGAGAAAGGCCGTCTCTACCTCGATGGTGCCGATGCGGTGACCTGCGATCTTGATGATCTCGTCGGCCCGGCCCGAGAACCAGAAGTAGCCGTCCTCATCGACTGAAGCCGAATCGCCGGTATAGAAGACGCCGGGAATCACCCCCCAGTAATCGCGGCCGTAGCGCTCCTCGTCCTTCCAGATAGTTGCAGTAAGCCCTGGGAACGGCCGGGTGATGACCACTATGCCTTTCTCGTCCACGTCGCACTTTCGGCCGTCGAGATCCCTCACCTCAGCGGCCATGCCCGGAAGCGGTATTCCGGCAGAACCCGGCTTGATCGGGAGAAGATTGACGCCAAAGGGGTTGCCGAATACCGGTCCGCCGGTCTCCGTCTGCCACATGTGATCTATCACCGGGACCTTGTTTTCAAGGACATCGTTTTGCAGCCAATCCCAGGCTGGGATGTTGAGCACCTCTCCCGCGCACACCACCCTGGTAAGCGAGGAGATGTCGTGGCGCCGAGATGGTTCGGTGCCGTGACGCATGAGCATCCTGACGGCTGTCGGCGCCGTGAATACTCCTGATACGTGGTAGCGATCGATAATCTGATAAAGCTGGTCGGGGCTCGGGTAGTCCAAAGCTCCCTCGTAGGCAATGGTCGTCGCCCCCATGAGGAGCGGTGCATAGACGATATAGCTGTGGCCGACTACCCAACCTATGTCAGAGGTCGACCACCAAACGTCACGCTCGGTCATTCCGAAGCACACCTTCGCAGAGGAGGTGATTCCCACCTGGTACGGGCCGTGGGTATGGACGGTCAGCTTCGGCTTTCCAGTAGTTCCAGAGGTAGCAAGAATGTATGCGGGCTCGTTAGACTCCATCACCTCGTAGTCGTCCGATTGGCCCTCGCCCAACTCGAGAAACTGGCCCCAGGTGAGGTCCCGCCCGTTCTCCAAGCCTTTTGGCTCGCCTTGGCGCCCGAGAACAACGCGCTTTTCGATGGGAGAGTCAGGAGCCGCCAAGGCCTCCTCGACTATCTGGGAGAGTGGGACAAGGCTTCCCTTTCGCCATGTCCCGTCGGTGGTCAAGAGCACCTTGGCCTCTGCAAGCCTGATCCGCTCCGAAAGCGCGCCGCTGCCGAAACCGGCGAAGACTACGAGATGGATCGCGCCTATCCTCGTCACGGCCAGCATCGCAGCGATGGCCTCGGGCATAGTGGGCATGTAGATCGCGACGCGGTCGCCCCGCCTTACACCGAGGCCTCTCAGCCCTCGTGCAATTCGTTTGACCTCATAGAGGAGCTGACCGTAGGTGAAGGTTCGCCGCTCCCCAATCTCGTTCTCCGCGATGAGGGCAGCGTGGCCACCCCAGCCCCTGAGTACGTGATGGTCCAAGGCATTGTAGGAGATGTTGGTGCGGCCTCCCAGGAACCAGCGAAAGGTGGGGGGATCGTGTTCGAAGACCTTGTCCCAGGTCCTGAACCACGGAAGTTGACGCGCAGCCTCCTCCCAGTACCCCTCCGGATCGGCCTGAGCCCTATCGAGAATGCGGCGAACCGCCGGGCTGACAATGTCCATGACTCCCCCTTCTCAATTGAGCGATCGCCCAATCGTCGGTCCGAATTCTGACTTCTCAGACATCGGTCGTCTTCCTGAGTGCACACGCTTTTCCCAGTGCCAATCTACTTTCATCTCACCAAAATCTCAATGGCATGGTTTCGATCCAAACATCTGGACCAGATAAGGTGCACGCGGCCAGCCAACGTGGTCGAACGACCCGTATCTGGGAGCTTCGAGCGAAAAAATGCCTTCATCTCCGCTCCCCCACTTAAGGGACTGTCACCCAAATCGATCGAAAGACGTCTACCGCCACCTGGACCTTAGTGGCCGGGACCACCAGCGTTTCATAGAGCGAGTGCAGGAGCGCCTCCACCCAGCCTGATCAAATTCTCGATAACCTCACTGACGGGCAACCACAAAAATGCTCAAGCAATTGACATTGTGCCAAGTGATTTCCTGCCACGAGCTGGCATCGCCTTCGCGTTCCTGGCCGACAGGACAAGTCTGGGCCTTCATGGCTCGCGCAAGAGCAATCTCACAGTGAACTTCGAGTGCAAATAGCTTGAAGACCACCAGCTATCCCCATGATCCAGCTCGCGCAAGAGCGGCTCGATGCAGCTTTCTAGCCTTACTGGCCGGCTAGGAAAGTGCTGGGGCCGGGTGAAGCCTCATCTACAAGCAGCGGGACCTCTCGCCCCGTGCCTTCCCCGATTGGCACGACATCCACGCCAGTTCCACCGCTTTCCCGACTCGAAGACGGAGATGCGGCACCGCCCTTCTTCCATAAATTCCTCAAGACTCCTACGAGTCCCGCTGGCGCTAGTCGAAGAATCACTATCAGAACCAGGGCATACACTCCCAGTGACAACACGGTGGGCAGCTGGGCAGGCAAAGATGGGTTCGTGCCCAAAGATGTGAGCACCTGAGATATCACGGTCACCAAGACCGCGCCGACAAGGGCCCCCGACACGGTTCCTATTCCACCCACTACTACCATGATCACGAACTCGATGGACAAAATAACGGGAAATGCGTCAGGCGATATGTAGCCGATGAAGAACACGTAAATGCCACCGGCGATTCCAGCAAATGCGGCAGACAGCGTAAAGTCCTTCAACCTATAGCGCACCACCTCAACTCCGGTAGCCGAAGCGCCGGAGACGCTGGCTGCCATTGCCCGAAGCCCCCTGCCAGGTCGCGAGCGTGTTAGGTTCCTAGCCACGATCAGGGCAGCCACAACAACGATCCACACTAGATATGCGTAGTCTCGCCCTGAACCGATTGCCAAAGGTCCAATCCGAAGACTCGGAATGCCACTTAGGCCAATGGAGCCTCCTGTTAGAGACGCGGTCTCGGGAATGACTGCGAGAAAGATCAGCTGAACTGCCAGAGTCCCGAAAGCAAGCGCATGACCTTGCAAGCGAAGCAAGGGAATGCCGATCAGAAATGCCAAGAAAGCGGTGACAATGGGGGCCGCAATGAGTGCCTCAAGTGAAGACCAGCCGTGCAAGGACAATATCGCAGCGGTGTAAGAGCCAATTCCATAAAAGGCCGCTTGCCCCAGAGATACCTGGCCGGCAAAGCCCATCAGAAGCGACAGGCCGATCACCACAATGGTGGATAGCCCAATGGTCACATAGATTTCGATATTGGTGGTGGAAAGGAAGAGCGGCAGGACTAGAGATATCAATCCTAGCGCCGCTACTAGAAGGACTGGAAGTCTCCTACGCATGCGCTCGGTCACTCCAAGCCTCCGACAGGCAGAGACCTTGACTGCCGCCAAAGCAGCAAGACCAAGAGCAAAGCCAGCGCCACCGCCGTCTCATTCGAAGGCGACCAGTAGCCAGCTACCAGCTGCTCCGCCACCCCAAAAACAAGCCCGCCTAGAACCGCCAACCCTGGGCTTGTCAATCCGCCCACGATAGCCGCAGCAAAACCAGTGATAGCGAGCGAGACGTCAGCATTATAGGTAATCGGAGATAATGGCGTGATCAGAACTCCTGCTAGCCCACCTAATGCACCGCCGAGCATGAACGCAATCAGACCCATTCTTTTCACGTTGATACCGGAGAGCCGGGCGGCGTAGGGATTCGAGGCGCACGCACTCATGGCTTTGCCGAAATAGGTGCGGCCAAAGACGTAGGCCGACACAACAAAGACCACGATTGATGCAATGACAACGATGAGGTACTGGCGTTGAATGAACGCTCCGAATAGCACAAAATCATGACCAGCCAGCCCTGAATAGGTTATGGGGATGGTGCCCCAAACCAGCATTCCAATGGCCTCACTCAGGATCGAAAGTCCGATAGTGATGACGAGAGACGCGAGCAACGGGATCTCTCCGCCGATGGTGATGATCCCAAACACGAGGCCTATCAGTGCGGCGATGAGCACAGCCAGCAACTCCGAGACGCCCTGTGGCACACCTGCCCGCAAAAGGGAATAGGTAATGAACCCGCCAAAGATAGCAAATGCTCCCTGGGCGAAGTTGACCACTCGAGTTACCCGGTAGATCAGGACAAAGCCCATGGCCAAAAGGGCGAAGACAAGGCCCCTCGAGACTCCTGTGAGCAAGTACTCTACAAATGCAGTCATCTCTTTCCTGGCCCCCCAAGATACGCCGCGCGAACAGCCGGGTCCTTCAAGAGGTCGGACGAACGCCCCTCCAACCTTATGCAACCATTTTCCAAGACATAGGCCCTAGAGGCTATGGACAGAGCCAGCTGAGCGTTCTGCTCGACCAGCAACACCGCGGTTCCGTTTTGCTCGTTCATCTCGATCAAGTGCCTGGCTATGTCGGCAACTACGAGCGGCGCGAGCCCCTGAGATAGCTCG
>JAJZIP010000236.1 GCA_021810525.1 Actinomycetes bacterium
CATGGAAGGACCGTTCGGCGAATGGACTGGATACTACGCCTCGTCCAGCCGCAAAGAACCGGTTCTCCATGTCGAAGCCCTCTACCACCGCAACGATCCGATCCTCGTGGGCGCGCCACCGGCACAACCGCCAGATGAAGTCGCACGCTATCGCGCAGTACTGCGATCTGCGCTTCTCAGGGATGAACTCGACCGCTTTGGAGTCCCAGACGTTGCTGGAGTCTGGCAGCATGAGGTTGGCGGCGCCCGCATGTTCACTGTTGTTTCGATCAAGCAGCGCTATCCTGGTCATGCACGACAGGTCCTTCACCTGGCATCGCAGAGCAGGTCGGCGGCGTATGCGGGACGATACACGATCGTAGTTGACGAAGACATCGACCCTTCCAACCTCGAAGAGGTCATGTGGGCCGTTTCTTCAAGGAGCGATCCAGCCACTTCAATTGACATTGTCCAAAGGGCCTGGTCAACGCCGCTCGACCCCCGCATAACTCCCGACCAGAAGGCTGTTGGCGACTACAGCAGCTCCAGAGCCTTGATCGATGCCTGCCGACCATGGGAGTGGCGGGACAAGTTCCCGCCGGTCAACGTGCCGCCGCGCGAGGACCGAGCAGCAGCGCGAAAACGCTGGGCTCATCTCTTGGAGGACTAGTTCTTCATTGTCCATAAATACAGAGCAATTCACCTGTTGGCGAGTTGCTCTGTAAAATTAGTGATGCGCTACTCCAGGAGTAGCGCATCATGACGTATAGAACACGCTTGCTATTGCAAACTCGCCGGTTTCAGGCCCGTTCATCTCTTTCTTGAAAAAGCTTCCGTCGAGGCAAGGAGAAACTGAACCGAGTTCCCATCCCTTCATCGGACTCCAACCAGATCTTCCCGCCGTTGTTTACAACGAATTTCTTGCAGATCGCTAGACCAAGTCCCCGAGCGCCTTCGTAGTGGTCGCCGGATCTGTCGAACAGGTCGAAGATCCTCGGCCGGTCTTCCTCAGGTAGCCCAGGACCACGATCGCTAACCATCACCTGCACCTCATCGCTATTCGTGCCCGGGACCAGGGCAACTCTTATCTTTGAAGGCTGGTTCGGTTGGTGACCATATCTGATCGCGTTCTCGATCAGATTCTGAAAGACTTCCGTTATCTCCAAGGGATTTGCGTAAGCGGTTCCAAGATTTTCTATGCTGAGAATCGTCTTGGCTGCCGTAAGGTCATGAGCCAACCCGTGAGCGGCTTTATTGGCGAGATCGGAGAGGAAGACATACCTTCTGGCCCCCCTTTCCTCATCCATGCCCATTTCTGCGATCATCTCAACTATGTCCTCCAGGCGCTCTAGAGCGCGTAGAGCTCCACTTATCAACTCCAAAGCATGGTCGGAGTTGGTCCCCTGGAGGTCCTGCTTTTCGAGCAGCCGAAGGTAACCTTTGATGGTTGCCATTGGTCCTTTTGTGTCGTGCGCCACGAGCATCAGGTTGTCCTGGTACTCCTCCCTTGCCAGACAGACATTTGCCCCGCATTCTAGAAGCCCGGCAATCCCTGACTCGTTTGATCGGGACACTATCAAAATGTAGCTGAATGACCCAGCGACATTCGCCATACGTGACGCTCTGACCGTCACCGGAATGAGATCGTCGTCTTTGGACTTGAGCCATGTCTCTATCGCGATGGGAAAACTCTCATCGGACTCGGCCATGTAGCGTTGCACACGTTCGACCCTAAATTGCTTCCCGAAAAGAATCGAGACGTCTCTGGAGTGAAGCTCTTGGGGAGAATAACCCGCAAGTGACTTCGTCTCCTTGCTTACAGCCACGATCATCCCGGTTGAATCCAGCAAAAAGACTGCATTGGCCTCTCGCTCATCCAGTATTCTGCTGACAGTCGAAAGGTTGCGAGAGACTCCGCTAACTGATTTTAGGTCGGAACTTTCCATAGAAACACTTCACTTCATTTTTCTGCAACCACCCCGCCCCGAGTGGTCAGTTTCAATAAAATGCGTGACTAGCGTGCCCTGGTTCTTTATCCCTGAGCCATACTAGGACGGTCTAGCCCGCTGACACAAGGAGATTGAACAATTTGGTCGGGAAATCCTCCAGGTCGCCATGTTTCTCGAGATATCCCCTCGCCCCGCGGGAGTATACGTCTACAATCGGGAACCCTGACATTATCACCACGGGAAGCCCTGGGGCAGTCTCACGGAGACGCTCCAGAACCATGATCCCATTCAGTCCCGGTAGACAGAGGTCGACCAGAAGTGCATCAACGTTGCGATCCTCCACAATATTCAAGGCCTCGGCGCCACTGGTCGCTGTGGCCACCACATTGAACCTTCCGCTTGCATTGAGCACCATGACCAGGAGCTTCGTCAATTCACGTTCGTCATCAACGATCGCGATGTTCAGCGGTACTGCTACAGGCTCCGTAAGGAATGGCACCTCCTCGGCAAAGGCGCTACTTTGTTGCCATGCCATCAAGGATCACCTCCCTCGACGCGAGTCTATCTTCTTCTAGTTCAGTTATCGAGCCCAAATTTGCTGATACCGGAGGCATGTACTGGTACAGGACTCCGTTGTCAATGATCGCGTACCGATCAGAGCCATCTTCTATCGAGTGCAAGACCTTGACTCCATACTTGTTTGCAAGGGAAATGAGGACAGCGATCGAGTCGACCGAAACTACCGCGGAACTCTGGATCGATATGCGCCCAACCGGTATAAGCCGTGGGCCGTATCGGGCATCGATCATCCTTGACTCGTCATCCTCATTACGCCTTAGGGGCCAGACTATCCACACCCCAAAGATGATGCAAACAATCAGTCCCGCAAGGGCTATGATCCGACCTGTGAACACGCTGGGATGCACCACGCCCAGTGGGAGGGTGGCCCTTGAGAGTGACGAGTAGGTGACCGAACCATCTGCTGAAGGGGTCAGCTGACTCGTGGTCGAGTCGACTCCAATGATTCCAGAACTCTGAGAAGACGGATTTGAGAGCTGCAAGACCGAGTTCGACAAAGAAAATGTCAACGGACTGTTGAAAGAGCTGCTGAAGCTGTGTCCCGCGATTGCACCCTTTGACACAATATTTGGAAACACCAACACAGTCATCTGCGTCCCAAGGGAGCCCGCAAACGCAGTCGCTAGGGAGTTGTAAATCGAAGCCAACTGTGAAATTTCCAGACTTCCGGTAAGAGAAACCTTGCTTCCGTTGAAAGGTACAGGCGCGGGTTGGATAGGTAGCGTTCGAGCAATCCCGCTGTCCTGGATCTGCATCACGAGCTGCTCAGTACCAGCCACCTGTACAGGCTGCTGAGCTGTCAACTGATAGTTGAGGCCAATTTGTAGATTCTTCACATCGGACATCAGGACAGGATTGCCTGTAACCAGCTTGGAGGTGCCATAAGGGGAACCGGGGCTCACGGGAGCTTCATAGCTATAGGTTCCATATTGATGGTACAAGATCTTTGTCTGAACGAGCTTTGTGGTCGACGAAGTCAATGAAAAGAGCCCAAGGACTAGAAAGCATAGGGCAATTACGGCGACCACGGCGAGCATGTCCAGCTTGGAAAGCCCAATCAGCGATCCAGAGCTATTGGCTGGCCTACTTTTAGAGTTTGGCTTGAGTTTCAATGCGGTACCTCCTCCGCTTAGTTCCCTTACGACCCGTCACGAATAGAACCCCCAGAGCTCCGGCCAAAGCTCCGGCAATAAGCGGCCGGCGAGCCTCGTACAGAACCCATCCGGCGCCTGAAATGTGTAGCCAGCGGGCACCAACTATGTTTGAAAAGGTTGGCTGATAAGGATCAATGAAGTTGTTATTGTCACCCTTCATCAGGTAGTGACCCATCTTGATTTCGTAAATGCGGTGCATTACGTCGATTTTCAGCTGCGGATTGTAGTATGCGATGACCTCACCGACGTGATACGAGGGCCGCGTCCTCAATACCACGGCATCGCCCGCCTTATAAAGTGGCAGCATGCTGGAGCCTGAGACCATCACGTACGTCGAAGACCCCCCGATCTGCTTTGGCATCATGACGCGCCAAGCGAAGTAAACTCCAGCTAGAACGAGAAGTGCCATAAGCGTGCGCAGTATTCGGAATACAACGAACAAGAACGCGTTACCATGAGCCCGCTCAAGTTTGAGGCCTCCCCCTGCTATAGCTATCATCGCAGACTCCTTGTGAGCATCCGTCAGATTAAACAATTGGCTATTTCGTGCCTGGTTGGGCGGGCGTCAAGCTAGCCCATTCCGCCCGCCCAACCGCGGCATCAATCGCCGGGCCGATTTGAGCCCGCCAATCGAAGTGTCAGACTACGACGTTGCTCGAACGTCGAGGCTGGTAGGCGGGTGCAAAGGGACCGGGCTTGAGAACTGGCAGTTCCAGTAGGTGTTGTTGCTTCCGTCTGGACCGGCTGTTCTGGTGCAAGGTGCCCAAGTACTAACGAGACCGCCGTTCGACTGGTCCA
>JAJZIP010000237.1 GCA_021810525.1 Actinomycetes bacterium
CACCATCTGTGGTTGCGACGATGGCCCCGGTATTTGTGCTGCCCGAGGCACTATAACCCACTGCGATGCACGAAGTCGCCGAGGCACATGATACGCCGAAAAGGACCGACACGCCGATAGGAGGAGCATCAAGCGTCCAAGTCGAGCCACCATTGACACTCTTGTAGAGTGTAGGGCCCCCAACTGTGTTCTGACCAACAGCTAAGCAGAACGTCGAAGATCCGCATGACACGCCTGCAAACTGACTGGGTGGTGCAGCGTAGCTTGCCTGAGTAGACCAGGTGGTAGTAGTTGTTGCCGACGCTGGGCTGGACGTTGAAACGATAGCGCCAAGTGGTACAACTATACCAACCAGCAAAGCGACAAGCATGGCCGTGCAACGAGAGCGGTGGCGTACTTCACCAAGCGATGCGGAGCCACGACCACCGCATTCGACGCCTTGCATGCACCGACGATAAACCAGATCCCGCAATTTGAATACCCCCATGGTTACCGCTCCTGTCCTTATTAAATACCCCGCCAACGAACTCGAACCACCTAGACCTCAAGAAGAAGGTCGTATTGGTTCCGTCTCACCAATCGGATCTGTATTGTCACTCGGTATGAAACCATTGTCTCGCACGCGACTTCTTCCGCCAGGAGCCACCCTATCCCAGAGATATTTAGAATACAAATTTGTCCCGCAAAAGTTGGACAGGAATTTACTAATCGGCTCGAACCTGCATAGAAAATTGTGGCGACATCATAAACATGGCTTTGGTCCAGGACTTGTGCCAAAAGCAGATACGAGCTGAGTCAAAGCGATCTATGGACTTTTTTGTCGATAATCTATTCTGATGTATCAGTTTCTAACTAAAGTGTCGACGAAGCTAGTATCAGGTGTTTAATGGTGGATTGCGACCATAAATGGATCTTCACGGATTTTCTGGATCTAAATTAGAAAGATGGATATTTCTAACGAGTTGTACTGAATGAATTACCATTTCCGTTTCTGCTCATTAATTTATCCTCATAATAAAAGCACTGTTCAAGTGGTCAAATGTGATTAGTTTCCATCAATTAGATGGTAACTTTTGAACAAGCTGCGAAAGATGCCGTCAACCTGTACCGTTAAGTTCGATATTGGTTAGATTGAGAGGATTTGAATCTCGATTCTCTAGTCTCCAGTCCTGAAGTCTTGCTATTTATGCAACGAGCAGTCGGAGTTTCTGTTCAAGAACCGAAGCACAAGCTGAGCCGTCACCTTTTATATGCGAGTCACTGTGGGAAGGAAATTATTGGCGATTCTAGCCAGGCAGCCAATAAGCGCTGATTGTCTTGTGGTGAGGTGTCAAATCCATCGGATCTGAAATATTTTAGATCTGCTCCTCGTTTTTCCATCGACCTCTTTACATCAATATCTACCTCAGTTGCTAGTCATTTTGCACCATCTGATTGTTGTCATATATGTGCATAGTTGTGCAAGCGTGTTCATAGCTGTATACACAGGTATGAACACTTAACCACCTTCACATTGTCCTGCTAAATGAATAGCTTGTATTCAACTTGTCCGTTTCCAGAACTTTCCTTGGTTTACCTCTTGAATTGCAATCATTTTTATTCGTAAACTAGGAATAACACGAACATATGTTCGAGAAAGATAGCTAAAGAGGCAAAGATGAAAAGGAAATTTCAAACGAACCCATCTGCGGTTTCGCTTACGCTCGGTAACTCAAAATCGATTTCGGCGTTGAGCACCAGTTACGATCCCGAATTGAGGGAGAAGATCAATGTTCTAATCGATGAGACCAACAATTCTTGGGCTAATTGGTTTACTAATCATTACATGAATCCGTATAACAACGATACGTATGACATGGTCTTACAGAAGACGTCCCATACGGACCCCAAGCTGGTTTCAGAAAGCGATGCTTCAGGCGCGATCGTCAAAGATCTTTCTGACAGCGCAAATCAGGTGGTCCGCAATTGTGTCATCAAAACCGAGGCGCTATTTCCTGTACATACGCAGTCCAAACTTACGCAATACATATTTTGGACGAAAGGATATCGGGATGAAACCGACGACCAAGATTAATCAGCAAAATGACAATTTTTGCTCGCTTTGCAATTGCAAGGTCTCCGTACTTACGGTTCCACCCAGAGGAATATTGAGTCAGGAGGAAGCTTCCGAACCTCTCGCGGAGATTATGGCTTTGGACAGTTTTGGAGTAGCGCACTATTTGTGTATAACCTGTGCTTACGAAGTCTACAACGTTGCCACTACCGATACTGGGCCCACGGCAGCTGAAGCCCGAACGGTATTTGCGAGTCACGGGTTGCAACCGCCACCATGGTTAACTGATGACCTAGGTCTCTGGTACAGAGACCTATATGATACAAAGCCATGGAGATGTGGGGCCTGCGGAGAAGTGTATCTCGCAGAATGGTATCTTGACGGTGCGGCACCTATTGCAAGTCCTAGTATAAGGGAGCAGTATCCTGAGTGGGAATTTGAGGTTAGCTTATGTGATTCCTGCGCTAAGTTTCTACCCCATCCATTTGAGATTGAGCCAGAGGATTTTGCCTACGTTGCATATAGAGTGCGAAACGGGGATTTGCTCCCGTCGAATCCAGATGAATGACGATTGGTGATGATGCAGCGATGGATCGGGTGCCCTGCACTTCGATAAACAGATTTTTATGACACAAGGTTAGCGCAATCTTGCTTACTTTCATTTTATTGATAGTTGCCCATCCACAAAACCATATTCCGACAGGGCCGAATTATATAAATGTCCCCAGAATGCTGCAATATGGAACCTTTTTCTCGCAGCCTCTTGTGGAGCTTTAATGTCATCTGTAAGATGGTGAGTAGATCGAACATATGTTCGCCTGAGTTACCATAAGGGACGCTGCAACATGGACAAGTCGCTTTTGCTAGATCTACTGCATCAGCCAGATTACATCGATGAGCTTGAATATTTCGCCACCGCTGACCTCGATCATCTTTCAGGCTGGGAACTAGAGAATCTGCAAATCGCTATCAATGATGCGATCAGCGAACTAACTCTAGCCATTCAACTCGATGCTGCTTCAGGCATCGAATTCGAAGAGCAGTTTTTGCAAAATATCACAACGATCATCGGCAAATTGGCTCTTCAAATGGGCAGAACCGTCCACAAATTGGTGGCGAGTAGTTAAGGAGAAAAAATGGCAGACGAAAAGAAAATGCGTGAGTTTTTTGAAAAATATCTCGATGAGCAGGGGTTTGACCCCGAAGCGAATGGATATTGGGTTGTCCACCACGAAGTGGCGGTTGACGGAGACCCTCACAAGCACACCCACTTAATCGCAGTGCCGAAAGGAAATGATGATGACAAAAACTGATTTTGAGGATCTGCAGTCGCCGCTCACATTCATTTCAATCATCCCTGGCGGAGGCAAAACTGTTGCTCTGACTGAGGCTCTTAAGGACTGGTACGGAAGAACAGTGTTGGTAGCGGCTAGGAACCATATGATTGCGACTGAAACAGGCAAAGCAGTTGAAACCGAACCCGCCAACGTCTTCACCATTACAGCATTGCGTGAACGAATTGCTACTGGCGATGGACCAAAGGCCGGCGACGTACTGATCGTCGACGAGTTCGCTTTGCTGGACCATACTACAGATGACAAGATGATGCAGCAATTGGCTGACGACGGGGTGATTGTTAAGGTACTGGTGGATCTGAGAAGTACTCAAGGAGAAAAATAGTGACGCATCGGACTAGCTGGGATTATATTTATGACATTTGTGACACGTTCCCGCCATCAGCTAAAAATACATTTATTGAAAATTTTCTGGACATGGCCGAGTATGTTTCGAAGCTGAATGAGCTGTTAGCCCTAGTACCAACGGAGCTTGAGGATCTGGAGCTGGGTCAGGCATGGACGGATATGGCTTCGTTTCAATATGCAATTAATAATTTTTACGAGTCTGAATCTGAGCACTATACCGCAGATCTCGATAGTCAAGTCACTGACCTGGTGTTGAAGACGCGGTTGCAACGCGAAGCTATTGAGTCAGAGATCGACCGGCGTGGCCTACGCTACGCCTTTTCAGGACTGAGTGAGTGGGAGCCCGCTCTGTAATTAAGACAAATCCTCAGGCTAACCAAAAGGAGAAACCACACCATGAAAGCTACCGAAATAATCGAACTCAACCAACTATATGCCAGTAAAAAGTGTATGGCCTTAGCAGAACACCCGGGGATCTATCTCAAGCCGGAGTTTGCAATGGAGCTAAGTAGCCATCGATACAACTGGATCCGCCGTGATCTCGCCAAAAACACCGCCATATCCCAGTTACCCGAAGTAGCAATGAAGCTTGCTACCGACGAAGACCTTAACGTCCACCGCTTTCTCGCAAGCAACCCAGCTATGGCCCAACTTCCAGCCGTAGCAATGAAGCTTGCTGCCGACGAAGACACTGATGTCCACC
>JAJZIP010000001.1 GCA_021810525.1 Actinomycetes bacterium
TCATGTGTCCTCATGTACCGCATTGCACTTGGATCTACACCGTTTCTTGCGACTTAAACTTCAGGGTTAAGCATTGAAAGACTACCCGGCTTTTCGCCGCTCGTCCACCTGTTTTCGAGTTCTTGATCACTTGTTGACACCCTTTGCTAACACGATGCCGTGCACTCTCCCACTGCGAAGAGCAGTTAGCTCCGACCATTTGATTCCGTGACCTTCGATGCGGATATAAAGGACCATCCCCGGAAGTATCGCGGCGAAGGCTCTCAAGTTCGTCGTATGAACCACGAAACTTGCCGGGGGTTAAACTTCAGGTTCTTTGCAATCCACAATACGAGCGATGCCCCCAATCTTCTCTTACGTTTTAGTTCAGAATCTTCGGTTCTTCCAATTGGAAGCCAGACGGCTACTTGTCGATCATTCTCTGGTACTCTTCCTGAGAAAGCAGGTTCTCCAACTCGTGCGGGTCGGACATCTCGAGCACGGCGATCCAGCCTTCTCCATACGGTGAAGTGTTGATCAGCTCGGGATTTGTCGAAAGAATTTCATTGACTTTGACCACCGTTCCCGAAACGGGGGCATATATGTCTGAAACTGACTTTGTCGACTCGACCTCGCTAAGGGTGCTATTAGCACCTACCACATCGTGGGGAGTTGGGAGCTGGACAAACACGACATCGCCCAGGGCCTCCTGCGCATAGTCGGTGATGCCGATCACAGCGGTGTTGCCCTCCACCCGAACCCATTCGTGGTCGTTAGTGAACAGTAGGTTATCTGGTTCTGACATGTATAAAACGTTACTACTTAAATTTTCGAAAGACACCTGATGTTTGCAACGAGACAGAGATCTTGCTGTCGATTCACTGGCACAAGGGCTGGAATGTCTGACTCAACCCTGACCGGAGCTACTCAGTGAGACAAGCTTTTTACTGTAGCTTGCCAGTGCGAGGAAAAGGATAGCGAGGCCCGGCAGCAGGAAGACGTATCCGGTCACCCTGAAGACGGGGGAAAGAGTCGTGTCGGCACCTGCAAAGACGAAGAATGGGAATCCGCACATCATGAGAAGCGTTCCCGCCTTGCCGTAATATACAACGTCGAGTCTCCTTTTGAACTTGACCGCCACGGTTCCAACCACTGAGGAAACGGCAATTTCGCGGGCGAAAATCACGAGTAGGAGCCACGTCGGTATCAGATTGTCGTGGAAGGAGACGATACCTGCAGCAATAAGGAGCAACCTGTCGGCAGATGGGTCTATCACCTTTCCCACAGTGGAGGTCTGGTTCAGTCTGCGTGCAAGGTAGCCGTCGATCCAATCGGTTGCGCCAATCAGGCCTAAAAGAAGCCCACCGATGATAAGTCTGCTCCTGCTCCATGACAGATAGACAAAGATCGGTATCAGAAGGAGTCGAATCAGCGTAACTAGGTTTGGGAGCGTAAGAATTCGGTCCTGAGGCTCTCTCGTCTGGTCCAAATCACTCTCCTTGTTTCGCTCCTGGATACAATACTAAATTCCAATCTGGCGGTAGCTCGCACAAATCAGAGGTTGGCATGTATCTCTCATCGAAGTCTTAGCTCGGTCCCTCCCAGGTCAATAGCTACATCTTATCGCCCAATCAAAAGGAGAAGCTTGCTCCGTCCTCCGCGAGAAATGCGGCCCCCGAGTAGCTATCCGTCACTATCTCGAAGATTCGTGCCTTGTCGGCCGGATAAGCTACGTGCGTAATGACAAGCCGTGCCGCAGCAGCGGATTGCGCGAGAGCTGCCAGGTTTCTGGCATCCAAGTGGAGACCCTGAGCTGAGTCCTTGGTTCGCTCGACCCAGGTCGATTCGCCCAGCAGGAGGTCGACTCCTGCAGAGGCCTTCGAAAGCTCCTCAGATACATCTCCATCGGCTCCATAGCACATGACGGAAGAACTGTCGCTAATCCTAGTTATCAAGGTTGGAACAGAATGACGTGCTGCATAGAAGCTCACAGAGAAGCTTCCTGCGGTGATGATGCTTCCCGGCTCCGTCACGATAAGGGCGATGACAGTCTCATCGATGTTGGAGGCGCCCAGCAGGAATTCGAGCTTGGTTCTCGTGTCCTCTGTCGTGAAGACAGGTACCGGTGCCTTGGGTGGACTCGCGTATTTAAGGTAGTGGTAGATCCCTATGAGGTCGGCAAAGTGGTCGACATGTCCATGTGAAATGATTATCGCATTCAAATTTGCCGGCTCGATCAGTCGGTAAAGCCGTGACTGAGAGCCGTTTCCGGCGTCAAGCAGAACGGAACTGGCGCCGGATCGTAGTAGGTAGCTCGAACATGCCGAGTCAGGTGATGGATATGATCCCGCCGATCCAACTATATCTAGCCGCAATCGCTGCACCTACTTTCGAAGATTGGAACAGCCGGTGACCAGGCTGGTTCGATCCGTCCCGCACCAACTCATGCGACAGCGATCGTTTGCGATCTCTCGGCCTGGTTCATCGAAGCTCAAAGGCATCTTTGATGTTCGCCCCCCTGCTTTGGAGATCTTCCAGCGCTTCGAGCGAGGTTTCTTTGGAAACTCCGACAACCAGGTCGATGAAGACAGTGGTCGGAAAGCCATACTCAAGCGAGTTGATTCCGCTTTGCAGCACGCAGTAGTCGGTGGCGATTCCACAGAGGTCAATTGCATCTATCTCCCGTCTCTCCAAGAGATCTACGAGCGATTCTCCTGATTCGGTGCTGCCATCGAAGCTGGAGTACGCAGCTTCATACCTACCTTTGAGTACCACGTGGTCGACGTAGGAGGAGTCGAAGGCAGGGTGAAATTCGCTTCCCAGGGTGCCCTCGACACAATGGATCGGCCAATTCGTCACAAAGTCCGGCCTTTTTGCAAAGTGGCCTCTGGGCCGGATATGGCTGTCCCTGCTGGCGACAATGAGCTCGTACCTGCCGGAGTTGCGTCGCATGTAGTTCGTGATTCGATGCGCCAGTTGTGCGCCCCCGTCGACGGAAAGCGAGCCGCCCTCGCAGAAGTCATTTTGTACATCAACTATCAGAAGAGCTCTGCGAACCTCTTCCATCCACTGCTCCTTGTTCTACGTGCCTCTTTGTGTCCTTGGTGAAAAACTTGAAAAGGTGGTCCTTGCTAAAGTGTAGCTATGTCTTTCGCGGCTGGATATATAGTTGCCTTTGGTGGGGGCATAATTTCCTTCCTTTCACCGTGCGTGCTTCCGTTGGTGCCTGCATACCTGTCGGTCGTAACAGGTATCGACGTCGTCGAATTCCGCGGGGGGACCGTCACCTTGGCGCGTGCTGCACGTACCCTGAGAACGACGTCGCTATTTATCATGGGTTTTTCAATAGTCTTCATCCTTCTTGGTCTAGCCGCAACCTCCGTTGGCAGGGCCTTGTTTGCCGACCGCGTCCTGTTCACTCGCGTCTCGGGAGCGATTCTTATTGCCATGGGAGGATTCCTCATGGCATCACATTACTTGAGGTCACCAATTTTCCTCGGTGAGAAGCGGTTTCATCCAAGGCTCAGCACTCTTGGGCCGTACGCGGCGCCACTGGCAGGAATGGCCTTTGCCTTTGGCTGGACGCCGTGCATTGGACCAATTCTTTCTTCAGTTTTATCCGTAGCCGCAGTACAAGGTCAAACGGTGAGAGGGGGGCTTCTTCTAGCGGCCTATTCCCTTGGTTTGGGGGTGCCGTTCTTGATTGCTGGGCTTGGATTCACCAAGCTGGACAGCACCTTTGGATGGGTTAAGCGTCATTTTGGGGCCATAACCCTATTGTCATCAATGGGGCTCATGTTCTTCGGCCTTCTGCTCGCCCTTGACAGGTTTATCGTCTTGACTCAGCAGCTTTCCAATTTTATGAACTATGCCGACCTAGGCCGCCTCGTCACGCTCGGCTGATCTCGACGATTTTGCTTAGTTTGGGAAGGGCTTAGTCCAGACCACCAGATTGACCGGTGGTATGCTAGCGGTTGAGAATTCTTTAGTTGGCTTCAATGGCGTCACAGTGTCGCTCTTACTGTTGAGTGCTCAAAGCGTGTTCACCATAGAGCGTTGATTCGGCAGGGTTATGCCGCGGACCATGAGGTTGATATGACTCGAACAGTGTCACTCTTTGTCTCCTGCTTCAACGACGTCATCTACCCGAGGACTGCACGCGCTGCTCAAAGGGTTTTGGAAAGACTTGGCGTGAAGCTGGACTTTCCTGCCGATCAGACCTGTTGTGGGCAGATCCACATCAATACCGGCTATGGATCCATGGCGGTCCCGCTCGTACGTCACTTCGTCGACGTGTTCTCGAATTCCGAAGAGATCGTGTCGATATCCGGTTCCTGCACTGCGACCATCCGGGAGCACTATCAGGAACTGGCGGAAAGGACGCGCGATCCGGAGCTGGTTAAAAGGACTGACGAGTTGATCCCAAAGGTTCACGAGTTCTCGCAGTATCTGACGGATGTTCTGGGCGTGGTCGATGTCGGAGCCAGCTACCCGCACAAGGTCTGTTACCATCCGACCTGTCATTCGCTGCGGTCGCTACATGTCTACGATTCGGCTCTTGTCCTGTTGAGGGCCGTGCGGGGTCTGGAACTTGTGGAGCTTCCTCACGCGGAGCAGTGTTGTGGTTTTGGAGGTACATTTGCAGTCAAGAACGCTCCCATGTCGACAGCGATATTGGTTGACAAGGTTTCTAACATCTTTGCTTCAGGGGCCGAGACAGTCGTTGCGCTCGACAATTCATGCTTGACCCATATTTACGGTTTCCTAAAGCGCAACAAGACTGGGATCTCGACAATGCATCTCGCGGAACTTCTTGACCAGGGTGCGAATGGGAGCGAGGTGTGAATGTCCCGATCTAAAGTTGGGTTTCCGGCCAATTCTTTGAAAAGCATCAATGACAGCCAGCTGAGGGCAAATCTGAGATCAGCGACAGGCGCCATCAGAGAAAAGCGGGCACGTGTCGTTGGAGAGAAAGAGGACTGGGAGAAGCTGCGTCGAAGGGGCGAAGAGATTAGGAAGGAGACGCTGAATTACCTTGACAAGTATCTCTCGCAACTTGAATTCTCGGTGGAGAGGCTCGGAGGAACTGTTCACTGGGCAGGCGATGCCCGAGAAGCCAATGAAATCATCCTCTCGCTGATTAGGAGTCACGGCGAGAATGAGGTGATAAAGGTCAAGTCCCTTACGACGGATGAGATCGCTATGAACGACTTCTTGTCGGAGAATGGAGTCACGGCATATGAAACCGACCTGGCTGAACTGATAGTTCAGCTTGCCCACGACAAACCTTCCCATATCCTCGTTCCGGCTATTCACATGAATCGCTCCGAAATCAAAGAGTTGTTCGAGAAGACGATAGCAAAGGGGCGCAGGCTGAGTGACAATCCGGTGGAGTTGGCTGAGACATCTCGGTTGTATCTCAGGCAGAAATTCCTGAGCACCAAGATAGCTGTTTCGGGAGTCAACTTTGCTGTCGCAGATACCGGCACCCTCTGCGTTGTCGAGTCCGAGGGAAACGGACGGATGTGCCTTACCCTTCCCAAGGTTCTAATCAGCGTGATGGGCATCGAGAAGGTACTGCCTAGGCTCGATGATCTCAGCGTGTTTCTGGAACTCCTCCCAAGATCCTCGACCGGCGAGCGGATGAATCCTTATACCTCTCTTTGGTCGGGAGTACATGACGGTGACGGTCCGGAGGAGTTTCATCTGGTGATATTGGACAACGGTAGATCTAAGGTATTGGCAGATCCGGTGGGTCGCCAAGCACTGCGCTGCATCAGATGCTCCGCCTGTTTGAACGTGTGTCCGGTGTATGAAAGGTCAGGGGGTCACTCGTACGACTCGGTTTATCCCGGGCCAATTGGCGCGATACTTTCACCTCAGCTCTTTGGGAACGAATCCTCTCTCTCACTGCCCTGGGCTTCTTCGCTCTGCGGAGCCTGCTATGAGGTCTGTCCGGTGCGGATCAACATACCTCAGGTACTGGTCCATCTCCGCGAGAAGGTAATCGCGGAGGGTCATAAATCCAGTGTGGAGAACGCTTCCTTTATGCTCTTGGCCGGTCTATTCAAGTCTCCTCCGGCGTTTGGGGCACTCCTACGCCTTGTTGCCAAGGCACGTAGGCCACTGAATCGCTTATCTCTGAGCGGCTTTCTGCCGGGTTACCTTGGGAAGTGGGGGGCATCTCGGGACCTACCCGAGTTGCCGAGTGAGGCGTTTCGGACCTGGAGTAAAAGGCATGGCTAAGGATACGGGAAGCCCGGTTGTGGAGAGTCGCAGAGAGATTCTTGGTCGTATACGTCGCGCACTTTTGGCGAAGGTTGGCTTTGAGGGCTTGCAGAGTTCAGGCGTGGCCACTCCTGGTGCCCCTGGTACTCCCGAACCGCGCTTTGCCAAGGGCGGATCTGGCCCTGCTGATCGGCTGATGGAGGTGCTCCTGGACTACAAGGCCACTGTGTCTGTTACCGAGCCGGCGCGGTTGTCAAGGGTGCTTGCCGAAGTGGTCGAACACCAAGGGATCAAAAGCGTCGTCATCCCCCAGGGGCTGAATCAAGATTGGTGCCGCAAGATCAAAGGCGTGGATATCATCACTGATGATGGAAAGCTTTCTATTGCAGAGCTATCGACTATAGATGGAGTCATTACCGGATGCAGCTGCGCAATAGCTGAGACCGGCACGCTTGTTCTCTCGGGCCTAGCCGACGAAGGCCGGCGTGCCATAACGCTGCTACCTGACTTTCACTTCTGCGTGGTGCGGTCCAGTGCGATCATTCGCAGTGTAGGAGAGCTCTTTACACGGGTTGAGGTGTCCAGACCAGTGACGCTCATATCGGGTCCGTCTGCCACATCTGACATCGAACTGCGACGCGTCGAGGGTGTTCATGGACCGAGGAATCTGTTTGTGGTCATCGTTAGCTAGCGGGCAATCTCCACCTGCGAAGACTGTCAGCGGTACTCCTGCCGACCAATAGGGAGTCGTGATGGAAAAATCCTCTCTGCTGACCAAAGGTGCGGCGAATTTGCGGTCACAATTGATCTAAAGAAGTTGAGATTTCCAGGCTGAGAATAAGTCTTGATCGCGAAAGGTGAATCGATGGTCCCAAGATGGTTGCCATTGGCAGGTGTGATGATGGTTTTGGCTGGTTGCGGTAGCTCTTCGAACACAGCCAGTTCGACCGCATCCACCTCTGCTCCCTCGGCGGGTACAGCACAGGGAGTTGTATCGTCAGTATCCTCTATAAATTCGAAATATGGGCAGATACTCGCATCTAGCTCAGGTTACGTCTACTACATGTTCGAACCGGACACGTCCCACAAATCCGCTTGCTATGGGGCCTGTGCGAAGGTTTGGCCGCCTGTCACGGTTGCCGGGTCTGCCAGCCCGCCCGTATCGGGCGGAGTAAAGAAGTCTTTGATACAAACGATAACCAGGACAGATGGCTCAAAGCAGATCACCTACAACGGCCATCCACTCTACGCCTTCACGGGTGACAGTGGCCCAAACTTGACCAACGGGGAAGGCATCAACCATTTCGGCGGATACTGGTATGTGCTCAACGTGGCAGGCAACCCAGTCACTTCGCCGAGCAGCACCGCGACTACCACCGCAGCAGGGGCCGGAACGGCGTATTGAATCAGGTTCGCTTCCATTTGAACTTGGTTATCCCGGGTCAATAATGAAGCTCGGATAGATGCGTCCGAGACCGGGGTAAAATAGACACATGGTCACCTTGATAATCGGGATATTGGTTACAGGACTGGTGGTCGGGGCGCTCGGCCGCTTATTGGTCCCCGGCCCGAATCCAATAGGTATCTTCTCGACAATTCTAGTCGGGCTGGCAGGCTCAGTCTTGGGTGGAATCGTTGGACGACTTCTATTTGGTTCCCGTTACTCATACTCAGTCGGACTGTCTCTGGTGGTGTCAGTCATCTGCACGGCCGTGATCGTCTACGCTCTGCAGCGGCCAAGACATAGATAGAGGAATCCGGCACTACTCGGCATGCCGGAACTGCGTATCAATGCCTAGGCTCCCAAGTTCAGCGCTATCAGGCAGTCTTCGACCTGACTTTTGCAAAGATCCCCGTTTCTTCGCTTCCCAGAGCCGTCCTGATCCGCACAGACATGATCCTTTGCTTTTCCGGGTCTGCACCGATGGAATTTCCCACTCCGAGATAGCGCTCGATAACCTCAGGATTTTTAAGGAGCTCCTGGCCGGTTCCCCTAAGAGTGATGCTGCCTCTTTCGAGGAGCACCGCTCGGTCCGCTATGGAAAGGGCAATTTGGCCGTTCTGTTCTATGAGCAGGACTCCTACGCCCGCCTTTGTCAGGTTTGGCAGAATGTCGAAGATGGTCTGGACGACGATAGGGGCAAGTCCCAAGGAGGGCTCGTCCAAAAGCAGGTACTTGGGCTCAGCCATAAGACCCCTGCCTATGGCCAGCATCTGCTGCTGGCCTCCGGAGAGTGAACCGGCCACATTGTTCAGCCGTTCCTTGAGCGCTGGAAAGATCTCCAGAACCTTCTCGAGCCTTTCTGCGGCCACCGAGCGGCTACTCCTGTAGGCGCCTAGATCGAGGTTTTCGGCAACAGTCATGGTTGCAAAGACTTGCCTACCTTCCGGCACGTGAGACATACCGTTCGCGACAATTGCAGATGGACCGGCGTTGGTCAGGTCCTTCCCGTCCAAAGAGATGGAGCCGGAGCGAGTTTTGATCAGTGAAGACAAAGTTCTCAGCAGTGTGGACTTCCCAGCGCCATTCGCGCCAATCACGGCGACCAAGGACCCAGGGGCAATTTCCAGATCGATGCCGTGCAGAACATCGGGTCCGTCATATCCTGAAACAAGGTTCTTAATTTCAAGCATCGGTCAATTTCACTTCCGTTGAGCCAAAGTATGCAGAGATGACTGTTGGGTTCTTTTGGATTTCCTCTGGAAGGCCGCTGGCGATTACGCGTCCGGCATCCATTACTGTGACCTTCTCGGCAATGCCCATGACGAGCGCCATGTTGTGGTCAACCACCAAGATCGTACGGCCAGCGTCCCTGATAGCCAGAAGCATCGAGCCCAGCTCCTCGGTTTCGGCGTCGTTCATGCCCGCGCCAGGTTCGTCCAGCAACAGGACTTTCGAACCCGACATCAGAGCTCTTGCGAGGTCCAGGTGTTTTTGTGCTGCAAGCGGCAGGTTCCCAGCCGGTTCATACGCCTGATTGCTCAGGCCCACCGCAACAAGGATGCTCATTGCCCTTTCGTGGAGTTCGCGCTCCTCTCGTCTGGCGGCAATCGTGCCCACACCGGAGGAGACGATACCACTTCTCGAGAGACGCACCCCGCCGAGCAGAACATTGTCAAAGACCGTGAGCTGTTCGAAGACTCTTGAGGTCTGGAAAGTTCTGAACAGTCCAATTTCTGCAGCCCTGTGAGGCCGGGAGATCGGCAACACCTCCCCCCACAGACTGACCGTACCGCTGTCTGGGATGTAGAGGTTGGTTATCAAGTTGAACAGCGTAGACTTGCCGGCTCCATTTGGACCGATCAGGGCTCCTATGGTGTTTTCCTCGAGGTCGAAACTCACATCGCGGACGGCCATCACTCCACCGAAACTTTTTGAAAGCCCTGAGATGCTGAGCGCCACACGTTTGGCCGGCTCTGCCTCTCCCATGGCCACAGCACCATTCACGGAAGCTGGCACAACGGGAGCCGAAGGTGGTACATGGCCTGCGCCACTTGAAATTGCCTCTTCAACTGCTGTGGGCACCGAGCTTGGCAGTCTGGCGCTAAGTCCTAGACGGGCACTGATCCAGTTGATTGCAACCATTGGTACTCCAATAATCCCGTCGGGCAGGTAGCGAAGGAACAGCACCAGAAGAAGACCGTCCACGACCGGGCCAATATTTGCCATCTGTTGGGACAGATTTGGTAGGAAAGTGATTATCGTGACACCGATCAGTGGGCCGAGCCTGCTCACAGTTCCACCTATAACCAGCATTGTGATGAGCTGGAGCGAGACTCCAGAACCTACCATGTCCGGGGAGAGGAAGTGGAAGAATCCTCCATAAAGTGATCCAGCTATGGATGCCATCGCCGCACTTGCCACGAAGATTGTGATCTTGGTCTTTCGAGTATCTAGACCTATTGCTGAAATTCCGACATCGTCCTCGTTCATCGCCTTGAGCAGACGTCCGCGATGGCTTTTGATGAGTCTCGAACTGAAATAGAGGGCAATGGCGACGAGAACAAAAATGAGGTAGAAAAATCTCTTGTCGGTATCGAAGGCGTATCCAAAGACCGAGAAAGGGGGTATTCCAGAAATTCCAGACGGGCCGCCAGTGGAGCCCATACCCGTCGCTATCGAGGGAACCAAGATTCCGAAAGCGAGGGTTACCACCGCGAGATACATACCCCGAACTCTAGATCCGGCTAGCCCCAGGACAAAGGCACAGATCATTGACAACACCAGGCCCCCGACCAGTCCCCAGATTGGGGCCAGGTGATGATTGACCGTCATCAGGGCAGAGACATAGCCTCCCACTGCCATGAACCCGGCTTGACCAAGACTGACCTGCCCTGAGACTCCAGTCAGGAGCTCGAGACCGACGATTGCGAGACCAAAGATTCCTACCAGATCGATCGTGTGAAGTGTTCCTGACGACGCATACATCGGAGGAAGCCCGAAGAACAGACCAACTGCGAGGATCGCCCAACCGATCTTTGTCCAGTTCGGCGGCACCTTGAGTTTCAACTCCGGTCTACCACGCCTCTTCTCTGCTGTGTCGGCCCTGCGTCCTTTTCTCCTCGACAAAAGGCCTTCAGGCCTGACTATCAGAAGAAGAATCAGGATTCCGATCGTGATCGCGGGCCCAAAGACCGACGAGACGTATCCGGTGATCAGGGCGGTCAGAATCCCGAGGACGAGACCGCCGGCTATTGCGCCGAAGACAGAGCCCAGTCCTCCAATGGTGACAGCTATGAGTCCGTCGTTGGTAAAACTAGACATGGTGGAGAAGTCGAGCGAGGTAGTTGGAGCCATGACAGCGCCGGCAATTACACCGAGTGCGGTGGCGAGCGCAAATGCAAGAATGACCACTCTGTCAACAGAGACTCCCATCAATTTTGTCGCTGTGGGGTTCTCTGCAGAGGCGCGCAGGGACTGCCCGAAACGGGTTTTGAAGAGGAGCCAGTAGAGCAGGAGCACGGCTACCGCCGCGGTACCTATAATCCAGAAGTCCTGACTAACAATGTCGGCTCCGAAGATCGTGACCGGCTTTGCCCCAGAAAAGGCATGCAATGTGTAGGGATTGCTTCCCCAGATTAGGTAGGCAATTCCCTGAAACGCTGTGAGCAGACCACCCATCATCATCAACAGGCTGCTGTGTGAAACGCGTTCCATTGCCGGCCGTACTAGAGCCCACGCCAGCAGGCTCATAATTCCGACCAACATTGCAAGTGCGACGAGAAATGCGACACTCAAAGGAAGATGGGCATGCTGGGATAGGCTAAACATGATCAGCGCACCAGCCGTTACAAATGCTCCCTGGGCCAGGTTCAAAACCCTTGTTACGCTAAAGACCAAGCTAAAGCCGGCTGCCAAGAGCGCATAGATACATCCGGTTACAATTCCGCCAATAATGATATTGAGCGCTTCAGTCACGCTTTCATCCCCAAATCACTCCGTAACCCACAGGTCTCACTGCTAAGTCCATTCACTGTGTGGCTGCCTCTAATGCCATTCGATTTGTCAATGCCGCTGTCCGGCGAACGTTGCTCTTCGGCCGGGCATTTGCTTCGAAAAACCATCGAGTGAAATTCGCCTTTCCGACTCGATGCTGCTGCTACATCATCTCTCTCTTCTTGTTCCAACTCAAATCTCTGAAAGATTGCCATCTCATTTATAGAGCTCGACTCTATACGTACATGTCTGCTTGATCTCTTGCCAGCTGTCTCTGCAACAACCGAAAGATAGGCACTGCCGGTGCGAAGGTAGATAGACGAGGTGATGGGACGGATTCTCGAGCCTGGATCTGGGTTAGAGAAGGTCGATTTAGCCCCAAGCGGCGAACCATTGCAAAGGCGACGTCTCTGTGCACGCCCCTTTCTGCTTCTCCGCTCATCTGACGGCCCCAATTCTGAGTTAAAGCCCCCCAATGTATACTGTTTCCTTTTCCTTTGTCTCAGATGACCTTGAAGGTCGATCCCACAAATATCGACTCTGTGATCTCAGCTGGACAGCATCGACACTTGTTGGTCGACAAGACCGGTTCCTAGTTACTGATCCGGCTTCTAATTTCTCCTAACAAATCGACGAGACAGCTCTTCTCGTAGAACTCCCGAGACGGGTTGAACGGATACTAATAGGTGAACATCTTGATCGGTTAGCTGCTGACATTATTTAGATTCCGCTAATTCCCCTCAATTAAATTCCCTTTTTACTAGCACCCTCGGTGGTCTTAATCGTCAAATATTACACCTTAAGTATCAGTAAGTTTTCATATTCTATCTTCAATGTCGGCGAGGTCGCGGTCGCACTTCGGGGATATGTTGCAAGCGCCTGTGTCACTAAAATGCTACGGCTGAGATACCTTCACAATTGCATCCCGGAGATGCTATTTTGAAACCCGACACTCATCGACCGGAGAATAAACGCCCCCGATGTAAAGTGCTCGTGGCTAGCCCACGCTTTCAAAGACGGCGGCTATTCCCTGGCCGCCTCCGATGCACATCGTTTCGAGTCCGTAACGACTGCCTCGACGCTGCATCTCGTTCAACATCGTTGCAAGAATTCTGGCTCCTGTAGCCCCGATGGGGTGTCCAAGGGATATCCCAGATCCATTGACGTTCGTGCGTTCGAAATCCGCCTTTGTGAATTTCCATTCTGCGGTGACAGCCAGGACCTGGGATGCAAATGCCTCATTCAGCTCGATTAGATCCATGTCTGAAAGTCTCAAGTCGACTCTCCCCAGAGCCTTCTCCGTCGCAGGCACCGGTCCAATTCCCATGGTTCTTGGGTCGACGCCGGCTACGGCCCAGGAGATGAGCTTTGCAAGTGGATTGAGCCCGAGTTCGTGTGCCTTTTCCATAGTGGTGACTATGCAGACTGCTGCGGCATCATTTTGGCCGCTGGCGTTTCCCGCTGTTACGGTGGCTTCGGGGTCCACGCCAATCCTGATTGGACGCAGCTTTGCGAGCTGCTCCAGGGTCGTGTCTGCTCGCGGATGTTCGTCGGTGTCGACGATGACTGTTTCGCCGCGAGATTTCTTCACCTCAATTGGTACCATCTCGTTGGCGAACCAGCCTTCTCTTTGGGCCCGTACCGCTCGCTGGTGTGAGTTGTAAGCAAGTTCATCTTGGGCTTCCCTCGAGATCTTGTACTCGCGTCGAAGATTCTCTGCGGTCTCAATCATGCCACCGGGAACCTCGAAAAAGCGTCCGCCAGATGTCACCCTGCCTCTGGCGAGACGGTCGTGCATCATGACTCCGTCTCCTTTAATTCCTGTGCGAAGCCCCAAGACGTAATGCTCTGCTTGAGACATGCTATCTGAGCCTCCCGCAAGAACCAGGTCTGCCGCGCCGGTCTGGACCTCCATGGCTGCGGTGATGACTGCCTGGAGCCCTGATCCACACCTTCGATCGACCTGACAACCAGGAACCGAGATCCCTAGTCCAGCATTTAGAGAGGCGATCCGTCCCAGGGCGGGTGCCTCACCGTTTGGATAGCCCTGTCCAAAAACGACATCGTCGATGTCTGTGGCGGTTACTCCAGTTCGCTCGACCAAGGCAGAGATGACGGCTGCTGACATGTCCTGGACGCTAACCGTGCTAAGCACGCCGCCGAATCGCCCTACAGGTGTCCTCAACGGCGAACAAATGACAGCATCTCTCATAATTCCTCACAATCCTGTGGATGAACTTGTCGTCTACGGAGATACCTTAATCCTAAGGTGAAGCTACGGCCTTGTGGAGGTCTCTCCAAGCTTGCAGGTTAGAAATGTAGCGCTTTTGCCAGGCTTTGGCAAAACCATATAGGAAGGCCCTGGGGCAGTATTGCCTTTCCTCGACCTCGTTGAATTGTTCGAGCTGGGGTCCTGCGGTTGTCTTGGGCCGAACAGCCGGATTTAGAACTTATGATGTTTCTAAAAATCATCTTGCTTAGGTTCACACAGCGAGATACTTATATAGTCTGCCTTACTGCGCACTTTTCAATCATGTCTGATAGATGGTTCCTGCAAGGGTTCGGAGTACGGCCACTAAGGCAACGAGGTTCACATTTGGCTCCAATCATTCCGCTCAGTGAGGCTATAGGCAGTCTCTTAAATGATGGTGACACCGTAGCACTGGAAGGATTCACCCATCTTATTCCAATGTCTGCCGGTCACGAAATAATCAGACAGCACAAGACGGACTTGACCGTGGTGCGCTTGACGCCTGACCTGATATCGGACCAGTTGATAGGTATGGGGTGCGTGTCCAAGTTGGTGTTTTCCTGGGGCGGAAATCCAGGCGTAGGATCTCTACATCGTTTCAGGGATGCGGTAGAGCATGGTTGGCCGCAACCCCTTGAGATAGATGAACACAGTCACGCAGGGTTGACCAATCGATTTATTGCAGGAGCATCAGGCCTTCCATTTGCTGTCATGCGCGGTTACCGCGGAACTGGCTTGGACGGGGTCACTCCTACGGTGCTCCCGATCACCTGCCCGTTCACCGGAGAGGAGCTGCGGGCGGTAGCGGCAGTGAATCCCGATCTCTCCGTCATACATGCCCAACGGGCTGACCGAAAAGGAAATGTCCAGCTCTGGGGGATAGTAGGGATTCAAAAGGAAGCTGTACTGGCAGGGAGGCGTTCACTTGTGACAGTAGAGGAGATTGTAGACGAACTCGATCCACGCCCTGGCCACGTGGTTCTTCCTTCCTGGTTGGTCACCGCTGTAGCTCTCTCCCCACGTGGATCGCACCCCTCTTATGCGGCTGGCTACTACCAGAGAGACAACGACTTCTACATCGCTTGGGATGCTATCAGCAGGAACAGGGAGACGTTTCTGGCATGGATGAGTGCGAACGTGCTCGGCGGGGCCTCTTAGGTAAGCCGGTATGGACCAGATTGTGCTACGCCAGATCGAGCTACAAAGGCAAAAGGGGTGATCATGGAATCCGCTGAGATGTTCACAAGCGACGAGATGATGTCCATCGCAGCTGCACGTCAGTTGTCGAACAACGAAGTTTGTTTCATTGGAATCGGCCTTCCGTCGAAGGCAGCCAACTTGGCTCGTAGACTGCATGCTCCAGATCTGATAATGATCTACGAAAGTGGGACTCTGGGTGCTAAGCCTTCCAGGCTTCCGCTGTCAATCGGCGATGGCGATCTGGCGGAGACTGCTGACACCATAGTTTCAGTCCCGGAAATTTTCAACTACCTGTTGCAGCCAGGACGGATCGATGTCGGCTTCCTTGGGGCGGCCCAGATTGACAGGTTCGCCAACCTGAATTCAACCGTGATCGGGACGTATCGCAATCCCGTGGTTCGACTTCCTGGCGCGGGAGGGGCTCCCGAGATCGCCGGAGCCTGCAAGAAGGTCATAGTCATGCTGCGTCAGTCGCCCAAGAGCTTTCCTAAGGAACTTCCGTTCATAACCTCGGTTGGATTCGGCTCGGGGCCCGGCGACCGTGAAAAGTTCGGACTCAAAGGTGCGGGACCGGTTATGGTCATCACTGATCTTGGTATATTGGAGCCCGATCCAAAGACCAAGGAACTGGTTTTCACCCATCTACATCCCAACATAGAGATTGAAAAGGTAATAGAATCAACAGGCTGGAACTTGCGAATTGCAGATCAATTAGAGGTCACAGAACCACCAACGAAAGAGGAATTGGAGGCCATTAGGTCGCTGGTTGCGGCTGGCGAATTGCCTCTTGCGCGATGAGATGAAAGGATTGGCCATGGCAAGCGGAATAATTCTCGCGAAGCCGCAAAGTGAAGAGGACCCTCCCTATCACTATCCTGCTTACAAGAGCACGGCATTGCGAGGGCCCACTAGGGCGCCCCTCGTTATTAGGCGCGGCGAGACGGAACTCCACTCACCGGTCTTTGGAGAGGGCAGGATCCGTCCCAATGACAACGACTTGACCGCACAGCACGCTGGAGAGCCGATCGGTGAGAAGATCGTTGTCTCTGGGAGGCTTATGGATTCGAAAGGCCGCCCGATTCGAAACCAGCTCGTTGAGATTTGGCAGGCAAACTCCTGCGGGCGTTACGCTCACGCCCTTGACGATCATCCTGCGCCGCTTGATCCGAACTTTACCGGTGGTGGGAGAACTCTAACTGATGGTGAAGGTAATTATCGCTTCACTACGATCAAACCTGCAGCATACCCATGGGGCAACCATCCGAATGCGTGGAGGCCTGCGCATATTCACTTCTCTTTTTACGGAACAGCATTTACTCAGCGACTCATTACCCAGATGTATTTCCCAGGGGATCCCCTGATTGAGTCGGACCCTATAGCAAATTCAATCCGCGACAAGAAGGTTTTGGACCGGCTGGTGTCGTCTTTTGACTGGGATCTTACAATACCTGGCACTGCTTTGGGATATCGCTGGGACATCATCTTGGGCGGCACGAACCCCACTCCGGAGGCGCTATGAGTACGTTAAGCTTGGGGATCACGCCATCCCAGACCATCGGGCCTTTCTTCAGGTTCGGTACAGAGTGGATCGCGAATGAAGATCTTGTGGAGGAAGGCTCAATTGGAGCGATCATTTTAAAGGGCATGGTTTATGACGGTGCCGGTGAGCCTGTCCCGGACGCCATGATCGAGATCTGGCAGGCGGATGCGAACGGCAAGTTCCCCCCTGATACCGCCGAATCGTGGATGGGGTTTGCCAGACGTCTCACCGACTCCATTGGCAGCTATAGGGTTAGGACTGTCAAGCCGGGGCAGGTTGCTACATCTTCGGGTGAGATGCAGGCTCCACATATCTCCATGGTCGTGTTTGCGCGCGGGCTTTTGAAGCCGGTGTTTACGAGAGTGTATTTTGGAGACGAAAGCCAATCGAATGCAAATGACCCCCTGCTGACCGCCATCGACGATGAATCAGCCCGGTCCACCTTATTTGCCGTTTTAGAGGCCGACAGTTCCTATCTATTCGATGTTCGCCTTCAGGATTCGCCAAAGGGTCAACAGACGCAATTCTTCTTATTCGACGAGTAGGCCTTACACTAATTTCGGGGGGCTGAAACTATTTATGCAAGGGGCTGAGGGGTTATTTGAGCCCGTGTTCATCTCTGATGAGATGGCGCCGGTGACGTCGGCTCAAAATTGGGTTCAAAAGATGGTCGAGTTCGAGGGTGCTCTGGCCACAGCCCAGGGAGAGCTTGGGCTGATCCCATCTGAAGCTGCAAAGGAAATTGTCGAAGTGGCTGCTTCTCACGGTCTCGACCCTACTGAACTGGGTATCAAGGCTCGCGCGAGTGCAACGCCTGTCATAGCTCTGGTCAAAGGGCTTGGCGACCGGCTCTCAGATGCCTCCCGCCCCTGGATTCACTATGGAGCCACAAGTCAGGATGTCCTCGATACTGCAACAATGATGGTTACCAAGGAGGCTCTTCAGCTTATCTTTGACGAGCTGTTGATCATTGGTTCTACTCTGGCGTCAATCGTCGCGAGACATCGGAACACCCCGATGGTTGCACGTACCTTGTTTCAGCATGCGCTGCCAACCACTTTTGGTCTCAAGGCCGCCAACTGGCTTGAAGGCGTTGTTTCGGCCGGGGTTTCTCTCGAAAGGTTTTATTGGGAAGACTTGGCGATACAGTTCGGCGGGGCTGCCGGAACGCTGGCCGCACTTGGAGATTCGGGTGTAGAGGTCGGCAGAAGGGTTGCCGCTATCGTTGGACTCTCTTTTCCGGGGTTTCCGTGGCATTCCCAGCGGGCACGCATCGCCCAACTGGGTGGATCTTTGTCCCTTGTAATCGGCTCGCTTGCAAAGATGTCCTTCGACATAGCCCTAGCTGGTCAAGCAGAGGTGGGGGAACTTTTGGAAGAGCAGGGGTCCGGCGGGGGTTCATCCGCCCTGCCTCAGAAGGTGAATCCGGTTGGGCCAATCGTGGTAAATGCCTGTTTCAGGAGAATGCAGGGGCTGCTCCCGGTTCTTTATGGGTGCATGCTCGCGGAGAACGAACGAGGAGCGGGAGAATGGCCGGCGGAATGGGAGACGATTCGCGACCTTTTGAACATTACTGGCACCAGCGCGAAACGCTCTTCAATGACCTTGGCAAACCTTGTGATAGATGAAGGCAAAATGCTTCACAACCTGGAATTGAGCCGCGGTAACGTGATGTCGGAAAGGGTGCTTACGAAACTGAGTCTGAAATTGGGAAGGACTACTGCTCATGATCTTGTTCGAGAGGCTGCCAATCGCAGCACCCAGAATCAAAGCACTTTGCATGAGGAACTGAAAAAGCTGGAGGTATTTCGTGACAGCTTCAACGCGGACGAGGCACTTGAACTTTTTGATCCGCTCACCTATCTTGGTTCGGCACAAACATTCATAGACAACGCGCTTGAAAGATGGCAGGTTGCACTGCCTGGTTGGCGACGAATCGCCGGGGACAAAAAGGCTTGATGGGACCGATACTAATGGAATCAAAAAATCTCAATGTCAACGGAGTAAATTTCCGTGTGCGCATAGATGGACCTGAGGGCTCTCCGTGGTTGCTGATGCTCAACTCGCTTTCTACTACCTACGAGATGTGGGACGAGCAGATCCCAAGCCTCACAGGACATTTTCGCGTACTTCGATACGATCAGAGGGGCCATGGTGGCACCGATACTCCCGATGGACCGTACTCCATCGATGATCTGGGCAGGGATGCACTTGCGCTTTTAGATGCGGTCGGAGCAGACAGGGCATCATTCTGCGGCCTCTCTCTTGGAGGCATGATCTCGATGTGGGTAGCGGCTAACGCACCCGAGCGTGTCGAAAAGCTAGCGATTGCATGCACCTCTGCAAATTTCGCGCCACGCGAGTTTTGGGACGATCGTGCTGCCTCAGTGCGGGCCAACGGTGTCTCCGGTCTTTACGAGAGCCTGCTGGAGCGCTGGTTCACAGCCGAAATCGACTCAAGAAACCCTCGGGCAAAGGGGCTCATCAAATCAATGCTGAACTCCTGTGATCCCCAGGGATATGCCCTTTTATGTGAAGCTCTTGGGAGGGCGGACATTCGTGGAGAATTATCTAAGATATCCGCTCCGACCCTAGTTGTGGCAGGAGCACTGGATCCAGCCTCGCCACCTTCAATCGCCTTCTCTATTTTTGATTCGATTCAAAGTGCGTCCCTTGTTGTGATACCCAATGCATCACATCTTGCAAATCTCGAGCAGCCGGATCTCTTCATCGATGCCGTTATCGAGCATCTCGTGGGCTCTTCGAAGACTCGAGGGATGAGGGTTAGGACGGAGGTCTTGGGGAGCCGGCATGTCGCAGAGGCCAATGCGAGGAAAACCGAGTTCACTGCTCCATTTCAGGATTTCATATCTCGATATGCATGGGGAGAGATATGGACGAGGCCGGGACTTGACCGTCGGTCGAAGAGCATCGTGACGTTGGCGATTCTCGTATCGCTAGGACACCTCAACGAGCTGTCTTTTCACATTCCTGCCGCCCTGCGAAACGGTCTGACTCGTGAGGAGATAATGGAGGTTTTGATTCAGTGTGGCGTCTACGCGGGAGTACCTGCAGCAAATTCCGCATTCGCAAAGGCAAACGAGATACTTGAATCGCTTGAGTAAAAAACCAGTCAAATAGGAGGTTATGTCAGATGAGTCCCGAAACAAAGCACTTGGAGTATTATTCGGAGCGGGAAAAGATCGCTCTGGCCTGTCGCATTATGGCGATGGAAGGGATCGTCGAAGCCACGCTGGGCCACATTTCAATGCGAGTCGGTGAGGATCTCATGCTCATTCGAAGTCGCGGGCCGCAGGACGCTGGGCTGTTCTTTGCGACTCCAGAGGAAATCTGCCTCTTCGATTTCTCGGGCAATCCCAAAGAGGCGGACCGCGGATTCACCAAGCCGGTCGAGTTGGCACTCCATGGAGAGACTCTGAGAAAGCGGCCCGAGGTCAACGCTGTTCTCCATGCACATCCGCCTGCCGTGCTCGTATCGGCGCTTTCCAATCTTGAACTGATCCCCTGCTTTGGAGCGTTCAACATTCCCGCCGCTCAACTTGCTGCAAGCGGCATACCAGTGTTTCCACGTTCGGTCCTGATCTCCAACCCGCAGGTCGCGCTTGACATGCTCGACTCACTTGGGGATCACAAGGCCTGCGTGCTCAAAGGACACGGAATCACCGTCGTAGGCGGGACCGTGGAACAGGCCTTGGTTCGTGCATTGAATTTGAACATCATTGCAAAGATTACTTTGGAGGTCGCTCAAGCGGGCGGTAAGACCGAGCCTATCCCCCAGCAGGACTTGGAACTTCTTCCCGATTTGGGAGAAAGTTTCAACGATCTTGGCGGCTGGCGCTACTACCTGGCGAAGCTTCGTCGGGCCGGATTCGACAAATGGTAGGCCTAAAGGGATGAGAAAAAAGTTCCGGAGAAAGTCTTCACACCAAGGCTTAACTACAGAAAGGCGCTACAAATGAGTTCAGAGACCGAAGAGTTGAGCTATTACACCCAACGGCAGAAAATTGCTACCGCCTGTCGAATCATGGCGATGGAAGGAATAGTTCATGGGACCCTCGGCCACATATCCATGCGGATCAACGAGGAGCTGATGCTCCTAAGAGGTCGCGGAAAGGAAGACAGCGGGCTTTTCTTCACGACTCCCGAGGAGATCTGCCTTTTTGATTTTTCTGGTGAAAGGGCAGAGAGTAGCAGAGGTTACTCCGGACCCGTTGAGCTTCCTTTGCACGGAGAGACCTTGCGCGGCCGCGGTGACGTCAACGTGGTGATCCATGCTCACCCGCCAGCCGTACTGGCAGCGACCTTGGCGAATCTTGATCTGGTGCCCTGCTTCGGATCGTTCAACATTCCTGCCAATCAGATCGCGTCGGAGGGGATTCCAATCTACCCTCGCTCGATCTTGATTTCGACAAGAGAGATCGCCGAGGATATGTTGGCGACTATGGGAAATCACCGTGCCTGCATTCTGAAGGGTCACGGAATCACCGTCGTGGGTCACTCGATAGAATCGGCGCTGCTTAGCGCCCTCAACGTGAATACTCTGGCACAGGTCGCCCTTGAAATTGCAAAGACCGGATCTCGAGCTACGCCAATTCCTCCCGAGGACCAGGCTTTGGTGCCGCAGCAGAGCAAGTTCAGTCCGGATGCGGGATGGAAGTTCTACCAGGCCAAGCTCAGGCGCTACGGCTTCGACGCCTAGAGGCCATTGTTTCCCGTGGAATAGACGATCTTCATGAGTTGCCGCTCAGGCAGGTGAGCGGCTTCGCTGGAATACGCCCCTTGCAGCGAAGATCGGAAGGCCAAGCGCTCCACCCACCATTATGAGAGCCGCAGTCATTCCTAGTGGACCTAGTAACAGAGCGGTGAAGAATGGGGCAACCAGCAAAGCGCCGGCACGAAAGCTCCCAGCTATAGCTACCGCATCCCCCTTCTGCTGGGGCGAAACGCCGTTAGCCGCCATCACCGGTCCCAGCGTTTGGAGCAGTCCTGCTCCGATGCCACCTACGGCCAGCAGCACCACAGTAGCCGGCACTGATTTTGCGGTAAGCCCGACAAGGGCGGTTCCTGCGGCTGCTGTCAATACTCCAACTGCAAACACCTTGATTTGCGTAAATCTCCTTAGCAAGCCCATGATTCCGGCACCAGCGATGCTAGCAGCATTTGCAACGGCTACCAGGACCCCTACCAAAAAGTAGCTTTCACCCACGGATCTGAGAACAACCGGAACGTAAGAGTTCAGTATGCCACGCCAAGAACCGGCTGTCAGGCCTGCCCAGGAGCCGATCCTGACCTCGTGCTGACTCCAGATCTCACGTTTGACCCTCTTGCCCTCTTTGGTAAACGGTGCTTCCTTTACTAGCAATAAAGCCGGAAAGGCTGCCAAAACCGCTATGACGCCAGCGATGAAGAGCGCCGTGGAGAGGGAGTATCGCGCCAGATATCCAGCCAGTATAGGACCTGCCAACAAACCAACGCTGGAGAGGAAGTTGACGGCCGCCATACGTCCCACAGAGGGTCCGTCTTGACGGACCACATGGGTCGTAGTTGCAGTCCAGAAGGTTCCTCGAGCAAGACCTTGGATCAGTTCCGAAGCCACGAATACCAATACATAAGCAGACCAGGCCACCAGCAGACCCGATATTGCCATGGCAAGGCAGGCGGAAGAGACGAGCACCTTATCGCTCACGTGTCTCATTGCAGATGCAGACGACATCCGCGAAACCAGCTGTGTAACGGCTGAGAGGGCTGTAAGTATCCCGATGTCTGGCTTCGAATAGCCCGCCGCCAGAGCTAATAGCGGGAGTAAAACCGCTTGAATTCCCATTGAAAGCGAGTACACCAATGCAGTGAAAGAAAGGATGCTGTTGTCTCGGCTGACCGATGTATACGTATTTCCTACCACAATGTTTAGTCTCTCTGCATATTCTTCTGTATGTCCAATTTGGCGGTTTGTGTCTTCGTCAATACCTATCTCAACGTGCCCAAAAGGCTCTAGCGATCACCGCGGAGTTCGACTCGGATTTTCAATCTGGCAATCCGGCACCCCCGCTGCTGCTGCTGCTGTTCTTCGCGCTTCGTCTGTAGGGTGATCGCGCCGTCTGTGTAACAGCTCAAATCCCTTTGACGAAGATACTTGGTCTTAGCGCCAATGGCCAACTTCGTTTCAATTGCCCTTGGCTAAAGATGCCAACCGTGTCTTTAAGTGAAGGACTCAGTTGGCGACTCCGGATCCACGAGCAACTGACCTGCCATGAGCCAACGCGCCTTGGCGCGAAAAACCACGGACAAGTCAACCCTTTATTGGTGTTCGATATCTGGACCTCCGCTCCTGTCAACAACTGCAACGAACTATAAGGCGCCCTCGCACGCTGCACTTTGCCGACACGCTAAAACAGTTCTTTTGAAGATACAATAAAATTTCAGCACTGAGACCATCCGCAAGCTATCACCACTTGGAAAACCCCATATCGGACACCGTTCGAAGTTCAGAGTGCGCTATCGGCATCGTTTAGCGAATATGCGTGAGTACATATGGCTTCCAACGGTACCGGCTCGACGCTGAACACTTCAGCATCGGCTCAACAGAACTGGGATCATGGCCACGCACGCCTCGCGAAGTTGCTGACTTCTTTAGTACTTCGTTCGCCAGACAGCTTATCGCACCGCTGTCCACCTTGGAGGCTGCAACCATAACATCGCCCTCAGTTTTCACGATCACCGAGGCTAGAACAGACAGATCTGCAAGAGAGCATCTCCCGATGGTTCCACCAAGACATTTACAAACTGCCTAATGCGCAACGGACCCGAAGGCCGGTACAGCTGGTACAGCTGGTGGAAGGGACCGACCTGTGGTTTTGTCCACCACCGGAATCCCCCAGAGGCAAGCACTTGCCAATTCATGCCAGCAAACCGACCCAAACCAAGTCATTCTCCGGCTCATCTGTGCCAGACCCCGTGGTCGTGGTCGCATGACGCAAGCATTTGCAGCCAACCCCACACTTCGCAGATGGCTCAGCAGGCCCGTTCGAAACAGCGGGAGATCCACTACTCTAACTGATGCGTGTATCAAAGAGAGCGGTCTTTGGTCCTACGCTATTTCGACCGCACGGGCTGGTACGCCGATTCCTTCAGCCGGTCGGGGTCCACGAATGTTTCGAATTGGCGGTGCGAGGTTCTCGTGAAAGCCTCGAGCTCCAGTGCGTCAAGTTCAACCTCCGATCCGGATCGGAGATCCCTGATCTTTAGCATTTGATTGCAGGCCGCTTCGTCGATAGTGATCTCCACCGAAGCAAATTCGTTTTTTATGATCGCATTCATTGCGGCTCCCTCTTTGGAGAATTGACGCAAAATCCATCGGTCGATGTATCAAGTTGGCGTGGGGTGCTCGCCGCTCTTCTTTGTGCAAACGCCTCTGGTTTGAAACCTCAAATGGCCTACTTGCGGGAGGTGAAATCATCCCCGAAATCGCTCGCGTCTTGGGCCAATCTGAATCACTAAATCTCCGGGTAAAGCAGCAATCGCTAGTCTTGCCTATACCGGGACAACTGTAGTCGGTCGACAAGAAGGTGTTGCAAGCCTCGCCATGATGGCGTCAGCCAACCGAGACGCCGTAGATCTCCTGCGCACGCTTGGGAGAGAGCAGTCCTTCCTCGATGTCGGCTAGAACGGCTTCTTTGTCACGCAGCTCGGGAGGACCAAAACCGGCACCGCCCATTCCTCTCACGTAGACCACGTCACCAGCGTTAATGTAGAGCCCCAGAGCGGAGGGCTGTTGGCTCAACACCTCCTCCGTCCCGGTCAGCTCATCGTATAATGGCACCTCGGCATGAAGCCGCTCCAGGATGTCGGTTCCTCGCTTTATCACGATTTGAGAGGAACTCCCCTCCTGCCCGCCAGCAAAGCCGTTGGAGCCTACGTCGCGTCCAATGTAGAAGCTCAGGTCGTTTGCGGTATCAACACCGTAAAGGCATCGAGACCAGTACCCTGCTCTCCCCCCTCGGTACTGTCCTGCACCTTCAGAGTCGGCAAGGAGGCCTCGGGAAAGGTAGAGGATCGGATAGCGGTACTCGTATGATTCGATACTCGGCAAAGCCGTGTTAGTCGAGCCAGCGATGTTAGAGACGTCAATACCATCGCTATTCGCCCTTGCACCCCCACCATGCAAAGAGGCATCACCTCTCACCGTGTACCACCTTCCGAGGGGATCGGTGCCGGACCACTGAACGTCTGTAAACCCCCACCCCCACTCCGCCATAGCATAGTTCTGTCTTGAAGTTGCCATGAGTGCTTGGGTGAGCAGGGCCATGGTGATTCCTTGCATTCGCCATCCCGTTATGGTGGAGGCTCCCGAGCATGGTGCTGGTGGATTGCAGTTGACTACGGTTCCACTTGGAATCTGTACGTCTACGACCTTGAAAGTGCCGGCATTTACTGTCAGGTCCGGGAAGAGCTGGCAGGCAAGGATGTTGTGAAGGTTCGCAACGGCGCATGGTAATGCGCAGTTGATGAAGGTCTTGGCTTCGGGATCTGTGCCTTCGAAGTCGAATACAAGGCCATCATCGTTGACCGTAAGTTTTGCTCTGATGGTGTACGTCTGGTCGTAGTCAAGGTATTCGATTGCCTCATATTCGCCGTGTTTGAGGACTGAGGTCCTTTCTCGAGCCTGTGCTTCGGCCAACTCTATAGAACTTTCGAAGGTCTGCTTCAGCGCCTCCGTTCCGTAGCGCTCCACAAGAGCCAAGATCTTTTCGGCGGCAGCGAAGTTTGCGGAAATCTGTGCTTTCAGGTCGAGTGACTGATATCGCGGCATCCTGACATTGTCAAGAAATAGGTTGAAGATGTCATCGCGAATTTTTCCGTTTTCGACGATCCGGGTGGGTTTGAAAATAATTCCCTCTTGGTGCCAGTCGGTGGCGAGTGGAGCACGGCCAGGGGTCATGGCGCCTACATCGACGTGGTGTGTCGCATTGCCAACCCAGGCCACGAGTTCTCCGTTGTGATGGATTGGCATCATAACGGCCAGGTCGAGAATGTGCAGCGCGCCTGAGTGGGGGTCGTTGACCAGGTACATATCCCCAGGCCTGATATCATTTGTGAAGCGACTCATGCAGCTCTGAAGCATATATGAGAGGGTCGTGCCATGCCTAGGCATCCAGGTTGAGTAGACGACGGTGCGGCCACCCGCATCTGAGACGTTGAAGCCGAGGTCGCGACCTTCCACGACTCCCGGGCTCACGGCACAGCGCTGAAGGACCAGCCCGCCCTCATATCCAATTTGCAGCAATCTATTAGAGATGATCTCGGTAAGAATCGGATCGATCTTCATCCCCTTCGCAACTCCTTGATCTGGTTTCGCAACTTGCGTTGGCAATGGCTTGAAAAGTGATGATTTCGAAGATAGCACGTTTACGTGGATTACTTGAGATTTCCTGGTCGGTTCCTCGGGACGGACCCGGTGTCCGGTTCGTTATTCATCCCACTTTGTGAATCGCGCAAACGGAAAAGAAGTTTGGATTCGGATTGGTTGTCGGGAAAGTTAATTGTGCGAAGGTGAAACATGGTAGTTTTAGGTGTGTCAGGTGTGAGCCTTGAAGGGGCCCTTCTGGGCAGTTTTTGCTAGCTGATTTGGAGGCAGAGCATCCATAACGGAGCACGGTTTTTCGAGAGCCGGTTTTTCCACGGCACGCGTTTGCAGGCGTATTCAACTAAGGTATCTGAAATGAACGTACTGGAGGACCCAGAGAGTGGCTAGTAATCCGACTCCGGCGCGCCGTACTACCGATGTTGGACAAGATCTGTTCAGTCCTGTCACGTCTGCAAGAATCTCGGCAACCATAGTCAATCAGATACGAGCTCTGATCCATCAAGGACAGCTCGCTCCGGGTGACAGACTTCCGTCAGAACGAGAGCTTTGTGCATCTTTCGGTGTGAGCAGGATCACCATCAGAGATGCGTTGCGGGTACTGGAATCTTCAGGGCTGATAGAAATTCGCGTTGGAGCCCACGGTGGCGCATATGTAACCGCTCCAACAAGCAGCAATATTATCTCTGGGATCACCGACATGTTAGCGATGTCGTCGCTCTCGGCCGCAGAGATTACAGAAGCGAGAATCATCTTCGAGTTGGGAATAATTGAACTTGTTTGTGAAAGGGCCAAAGAGGAAGACTTCGAGGCACTGGAGGAGATACTCGAACGGTCACGCGCATCCCTTGAAGCGAGCAGTTACAACACAGATCTCTCGGCCGAATTTCACATTGCCCTGGCAAAAAGTGCTCACAACAGGACGCTAAATCTTATCGTCGAGTCGTTTCAAGGCCCGCTTCGGTATTCGTTGCTTGAAGCAAAGCAGGCGGCTCCGAACATGGGAGATCCCGGCGTTTCGGAGCATCACGAGCTCCTCAAAGCATTGCGCGATCGCGATCCGGTCGCGGCCAGAGATATTTTGTACAGGCACCTAAGTCGCACCTATCATCGCTTGGCTAAAGAGGAACTTCCAAAGTCCTGAACTCCTAGAGATCTTGAGTTTCTGGTATCAAGCGCATTACCTTCTACCATTTGTCTGGCTTTAGACGGCGAAAGCGATGCTAGTGTACGCGGTTTTAGTGAGGCCAATCTTGTATGTAGCGCTTGTCACGGCTTTTTGGCCAAGATGAGGAACGTGTAATATGCCTGCCAAGCCGTTTCAATATCTGTGATACCTGCTGCGCCAAGGGCTGCGACATGATCTGACAGTTCGGGGGCAGACCTGCTGTGTCTATGCCCGGATTCCCCCTCATCCGACTCTTTCCGGGGCAGGAACTCCTTTCTGGCGGCCCTGAAAAGCTGGTCCCATCGCTGACCAAGGTAGATGTGATCAAGATTGACTATCCACCCACCAGGGCGAAGAAGATTCGCTATGTCGGAGTAGAACCGGTACAGCTCTCCTGGTGTGAGGTGGTGCGTTGCACGGGAGGTCAGTACCACGTCTAGATCTGTAGGCAGGTTCAGAGAGGAGATATTATACATGTCCCCTGTCACCCAAGAAATCCTAGAACCATATGTTGCGAGCACACCCTCGGCGGATACTTTCATCGTCTCAGATGCATCATGCCATATACCGATAGAGCTGGGAAACATTTCCAGAAACACCTTGAGGAACGTGCCAGGGCCGGAAGCGATGTCGAGGACGTGGGAGACCGCCCCATCTCGAGACACAATTGAGGCGGCAATTCTCCTTGGAAGATCCAGTATCTCTCCCTGAGTATCTGCGTTCAGCCAACCCGCCGCTTCATCTTCACTCCATATCCGTTCCACCAATCCCCCCTTTGACGCCGTGACAAACATCCGCTTCATGGGTTAGACCCATGCTTGTAGGTAAACTAGCCCGTTGACCGAGAAATCATCCAGATTTATAATAACGTAACACCATTGAATCGAAAAAGACTTTGATAAGATGTCGAGACGACCGGATTCGTTCAAAGAGGAGGAACCATGGCGAAAGAAGGACGCGTATTTGTGCGTGGCATGACATCGCAAACATACGGACTTTCAGGATTTCGAAACACGCAGCTCGAACTCAATCGTGTTAGGAGCGAGTCGATTGTAACCGATGACGCGACTGTCGGCCACTCTGGAGATTCCGAGGAGTCCCGTACCTGGTGGAAGATAGGTCCAGGCGATGATGAGTTTCTCACTCAGACCCTTCAGGTGCACTTTGTCGAGCTTTTTCCGGGTGGTTCCAACCACGGACACGGGCACCAGAATGAAGCCCTCTTCTACATCCTTGAGGGTAAAGGGTATGAAATCCATGACGACAAGCGTTACGACTGGGAGAAAGGTGACCTCGTCGTGGTCCACAACGACTCGGTCCACCGTCACTTCAACGCTTCCGATACCGAGAGGGCACTGTGCATTATCTTTAAGGCTAAGTCGCAGTGGATGTTCCTAGGTATGATTCAACAGGGACGGAGCGCACCGTTTGAAAAGGAAGGTTTTGGTCCACGCATTGATTGGGGTCAGGTCTGGATTGATGATGTCGAAAGCAGAAAGAAGGTCGTAAAGCCTTCAGACACCAAGTGGGAGGACGTGCCAGGAGGAAGAATCCGGGTAATGAGCTCTCCCGAGCGGACCGATGTTCGGGCATTCAGCGTTGACGTATATGAGCAAGAGGTTCGTGCAAACTCCGAGAGCGAGGCGCACTGGCACATGGCGGACGAAGTTGTCTATGTTCTTTCGGGGAGTGGAAAGAGTCTGCAGTGGCAGGTCGAGGCTGAGATCGCCGAAAAGTACTATGCCCATGTGGCCAACACGCAAAAAGCCTTTGATATTAGGCAGGGCGACGTTCTGTATATTCCGCAGAACACGATTCACCAGTATGTGAATACGTCCAATGAGCCGCTGGTATTCCTCTCTGCTCAGAACAGGATGTTCAAGCTTCTTGGTTACAAAGACGAAATCCATGTGAAACTGGACAACGGTCAGCCGGTATTCTAACTGATCTTTTCAGCTTTTAGATATAACCGGCCATGGGCTCTAATGAACCTGGCCGGTTGTCTCATTAATGGCGGTTCGCAGTCATGTTGGCAAGCACAGACTTACGCATACCTGCCGTGGCACATAAAGAACGTTGCAACCGAGATGGCTTGATCTTGGAGGTTCTCGCTATGGCGAGAGGAAAGGGAAAGATCTTCGTATGACAGGAGTCACCGGCGTATTCGCCCTGGAGGCTCGGCAGCTGACAAAAAGATATTCTCAGACAGTTCTGGCAGTCGACCATCTTGACCTTGCGGTACAAAAGGGTGAAATCTTTGGACTCCTCGGTCCTAATGGCGCCGGTAAGACTACCACGGGGGGCATGCTCACGACTCGGATAGTACCCACGTCCGGCAACGCCTTCATAGGTGGCATCGACGTGGTGGCTCATCCCGCAGAGGCGAAGAGGGAGATCGGCGTGGTCCCACAGACCAATACCCTTGATCGCTCGCTGAGTGTCGAACAGAACCTCTATTTCCACGGACGGTACTTCGGCTACAGCAGGAACGAGGCCAAAACTAGGGCGTCACAGCTATTGGAACAGTTCAAGCTCTCGGAGCGCTCTAGCGCACCAGTTGCTGCCCTTTCTGGAGGCATGGCACAGAGACTGATGATGGCTCGAGCCGTCTTTCACCAACCAACTGTATTAATTCTTGATGAGCCGACCTCCGGGCTCGACCCTCAGAGCCGATTGGCGTTTTGGGACGTACTAAGGGAGCTGCATTCGTCAGGCCAGACCGTCCTTTTGACCACCCATTATATGGAGGAGGCGGACCAGCTTTGTGAAAGGCTTGCAATAATGGACCATGGTCGAATTCTCGCAATAGGGAGCCCGAGTGAGTTGAAGAGCGGCATCAAGTCAGGATCCATTCTGACCGTCGAGGTCTCAGGTGAGGTTCTTGGACTTACGGAGCAGTTGCGAAAGGAACTAAAGGATTCAAGTGTCGACTCGGTGACTGCCTCGGCTAATGGAATGGTGATAATTGGCGATGAGGCTAGCAAGCTCATTTCGCCTGTCGTGCGCATAGCAGAGGCGTCGGGACATTCTGTGCTCAATCTAAAGGTAGAAGAGCCGAGTCTTGAGACCGTCTTCATAAGCCTTACGGGCAGGGAGTTGAGAGAGTAATGACGATGACGGCAACAGACAGGGCTTCGATCCGAGCAGCTCACGTATCGAAATGGGCCTACTCGAAGGTCATCTTTGCGCTTTTGTCGCGTGATGTTGCAGTACTCAAAAAGAACTTGAAGTTCTTCCTGATAAGGGTCATAATGCAACCTCTGCTTTTCGTCTTTGTCTTTACGTATGTGTTTCCGAAGATTGGCCAGGGTGTAGGAGGATCGGGAGCCAAGGCGAGCGAGTTTTCAACGCTACTGGTCGCAGGCGTCGTGGGGATCTCGATCATATTCCAAGCGGTGCAAGCGGTGGCGTTGCCGCTCGTTCAAGAGTTCGGCTACACCAAAGAAATTGAGGATAGAGCGCTAGCACCGGTGCCGATCTGGGGACTCGCGCTCGAGAAGATACTCTCTGGCGCGATTCAGTCGCTTCTAGCTGCTATTGTGGTTTTTCCAATTGTGCTTCTGATCCCAGCTACACCTGTTCATCTCCATTTCGATTGGCCGGTACTTCTGACCATTGTTCCTCTGTCTGCAGTACTTTCCGGAGCTCTTGGACTGACCATAGGCACGCTCATACCGCCGAATCAGGTTCCGCTGATCTTTGCCATAATTGTGCTTCCGATCACCTTTCTGGGGGCCGTTTACTACCCCTGGGCCGCCTTGACTCCGATCGAATGGCTCAAAATAGCTGTCTTGATCAATCCGTTGATCTATATAAACGAGGGACTCAGAGCTGCGCTCACTCATGGGGTCCCTCACATGGCGCTCGGTTATGTCTATCTGGCTCTTGTGGCATTTACGCTGGTTCTTTTGGTCGTATCGACCAAAGGGTTGAGGCGGCGAATCGTTAGCTAAGATCAGGCTTGCGTTCAGACACGGGTCATCAAGGAATCTCTCACGCTCTCGTTTCGACGCACTAGAGCTGCTGGCGGTGATGCGAGCTACTCTTTTTTGTCCACGATCATGGCATCTTGGAAACGGGAATCAGCTGCTCTATGAGGTTTTGGGCAAGGGTTCTCTCCCTTTCGGGAATCTCAACATTGAAGGGTTGACAAGGGCAAGCAAATGAGAAGCGATGTTTGTAAGGACCGTCAAAAACTCACTAGGCTACCCGACTGGGTAGCCTAGTGAAGCCCTCGACATCGTAATCCTGTAGATACAGGAAGAGCTGATTACCCGTTCACATAGGTCGAAATGCTTGCACCCTGTGAAATGGCGGAATCCACCTGGGTAGCGACGGTAGAACCGCTCACGTAGCCCAGCGGCTCGCTCTCCTTGTTAGCTTGAGCGATCGTAGACGGGTCTGCCAAAGCCTTCTGGAAGGCGTCACGAAGAACCGTCAATCTCGCGGCCGGTATACCTGGAGGACCTGCGAAGTCGTAGTCCAAAAGACTTAGGGCCTCAGCTTCTTTGATTGCGGCGGATTGGGCCGATGAAAGAGTAGCCGAAGATAGAGCCTGGCTCAGCGTCACTGCACTTCCAGCAGCCTGGACAAGCTTTGGAAGGGTCGGCTTGGAGGTAACCAGGAGAGCAGTTGCCTGCCCACCGGTCAGCATGGACAGAAATGGCGGCATGTTCTCAAACGCATACTGACCATCACCAGCTAGGAAACCCTGCTTGAGCGCGCTCACGGAGGTGAAGCCGGTGACGAAGGTGTGAGGGATGTTGAATGCTCCCAGGACCACCCTATTGAACATGTCCCCGGTCCCGTTTCTGACATCGACCACCTTGATCGGCGTCTTGATGCTCAGAAGTTGCGAGAACTTGGTGACGCCGGAGTGGGGTGAGGTTATGAAAACACTTGGTGATGTTCCAGCCTGGCCGATCCAGCTCAGCTTTGTCAGATCGAAGTTTTGACCTGGCTGCTTTTCAATCAAGCTCGCTATGTCGCCACCGGTGTTCACAACGCTTATAGTTAGGCCGTTCGGTGATGATGCCGCCATCTGGTTTGTTCCGACGATGGTGCCACCACCATTTACGTTCTCAACATTCACAGTGGCGCCCAGGTACTTGCCTAGGGCCGGCGCAAGGATTCGGGCGTACAAGTCAAAGTCGCCGCCAGGGTTATCCGGTGCGATCAGAGTTATCGTCTTACCCTTGAAGTATGCAGCGGCAGCTGCATTTGCTGAGGTTGTGGTAGTTGCTGCCGAACTTGAGTTGCTGGTAGTGGCGGAAGAGCTAGATCCACACGCGGCTAATAGCATTCCAGCAGATGCAACCGCTATGCCAAGTGCAGGCACTTTTAGACGTGGCTTGCCGTTGGCGCCACGCGATCCCAAACTAATCATTACTTACTCCTGTATTCTGTTTTTGCTTATGTGGCTTTGTGCCACGCCCCGCCGCAATCTTGGAGTTCCGCCCCCGATTCACTCCTGCGACGATCACCGATATTAGTTGCTAAATCATTCCATGAAACGTCAGGTGAAAAAGCATCACAAAGGCGAAAGCAAGCGCCCATGTGACAATCGTCGCTGATACAGCGAAAACAGCACGCTTTTTCAGGCTGGCAATATCTTTGTTCACCATTGCGTATATGAATGTAACAAGTGGAATTCCTATTTCAAAGCCGAGGACAAGCGCTCCTACCACAACTCCAAAGAACCAGAGTATTGCCACTGCTTCCCGTAAGTTCTGTTGGCGCCGGTCCTTCTTGGTGAGTGGCTCTTCTTCGTGTTCCATCCGCGTCATAACCGCAACGGTTGACATTTCGTCACCTCCAGGAATTGCATCCGATACCGTCTCCGCAGGTGCAGGAACTCCTTCGCCTCTTGACGGTTCAGTCGAATCAGCTTTTCTCACACTTAGCCAGACACGAAAATCGATTGCAAGCCGATACAACGACACCACTGCAGCCAGAATCCCGACTACGACCGGTATTTCACCGGCTTGCGCGGGATATCCCAACCCGACAATGAAATATGTGATTGAAAACGCTGCCATGACTAGATCGAACATCCACTCCATAAGCGGGTGCTTCGCCGCCTGGCGCGCCACTTCATTCTTGTTCTTGTGCCACCTCCTGCCTGCCGAGATTATCAAATAGATTGCCACCAAAAAGAAGAAGTCAGCCAGCGGACTCTTTGTGACAAAGTGGATGCCGTACAACGAATCTGTTAGGTGCACATTATCGTCAAAGGTACCGCCAAGTACAAGTCCGATGGCAGCGGCCGCTACGGAATACCCCAGATCCCGCACCACCACACCGAGAATGCTGAACACTACCAGAAGGTAGATCCCCATTGTCGTGTTCACGTCAGCAAAACTGCCAAGCGTCGCAAGGGCGACAATGAACGGGAACATGAATGGGCCCTTTATGCCTGTGATGCGCGCTAATTGCGGGGCCAAAACCAGTCCTAAAACGCAGGAGAGCAAACCCGCGATCGCCATTACCCACATCATTGAATACGGGAGCGTCGGAGAGCCTCTTAGTAATGTCGGCCCGGGCTCCAGTCCTAAAATTGTAAGAGCTGCGATGAAAATGACCATCCCGAGTCCTGAGGGAAGTCCCAGTGCTACAGCAGGTATCAGCGATCCGACCTCTTTCGAGAGCGAGGAACCCTCAGCAGACATGAGTCCTTCGGGCACCCCCGTTCCGAACAGGTCGCCTCTCTTGGAAGTCTTCTGGCCCACTCCGTAGGAAATGAAGTTCGAAGTGAACCCGCCGATTCCAGGCACGAGCCCCAAAAGTGTGGCGATTATCGCAGATCTGGCAACGTGGTACCAGCGACGAAACGTCTCGGCTATGCCCATGCGGACCTGGGCGGAGAAGTCTTCGCCGAGTTGCGAGAGATCGACAGATGCAACAGCCTTTCGGCTGCCATACATCTTGACCATCTGTGTTATGGCAAACACTCCCAGCGCGAACGGCACCACCCCGATCCCGCTGTACAGGGTGGGAAGTCCCAAAGTGAATCTCTCCACACCCGTTACCGGATCGGAACCCACGAAGGAGAGCATGAGACCCAACAGCCCAGAAAGAAACACTTTTGATAGCGGAATATTTCCCGTCTGAGCGATGAGCACAATCGCCAAAATGATGATTGCCATGTACTCGGGCGGATGAAACACGGTTGCCAGAGGGCCTGCAAGTTGTATCAGTCCAATGAAAATTATGCAAGCTATCCATCCACCCATCCAGGTGGAAGTTGCCGAGATGGCGAGAGCCTTGCCCGCTTCCCCTCTTTTGGCCATCGGAAATCCATCCAACGTTGTCGGAAAGGATTCCGGCGCTCCCGGTGTATTGAGCAGGATTGCGGTGATAGAGGCGGCAAAGTATGCCCCAGACTGCGTAGCCAACATTATCGCAATAGTCTCGAGAATGCTCATGTGATATACGAAAGGCAGAATCAGTGTCAGGACAAGCACCACACCAAGCCCCGGAAGCATCCCAACCAGCATCCCGACAACCATTCCAAAGAGCAATAGCACCATGACCGAAGGAGACCACAGGTTGGTCAGTCCAGTGAATAAATGCGAGATCATCTGGTGATTCCCCCTGATGTCTGAGAGATTACTTGATTTGGCCCATGTCTGTGACTCATAGGTGCAACCGCCGCCGTGTATCTGTCCAGCAAACCCTCATAGAGTCTCAGCAGGTCTTCGAAAAGGGCTCTCAAGTCATCCAATATTTCGACTTTGACCGACTTTGGTTCTGAAATGTATTCCTCAGTGCTCGGATCCACAGTCCGTACATAGGGTTCGATTCCCCCCTCGGTCAGTTCATAAAGCGCCTTGTCGCTGCCTGCGAGAGCATATGATTGAGGTTCCTCTTTCACATAGCTTGTCCCGTAGTCGATGTCTAAGAGCTGCCCATCGGTAAGCACAAGCAATACTTTGGTTTCTGTCTGCAACTTTGATAACACCATCCCACAATGTCTAATGGCAGCACCCAGACGGGTCGCGTGCATCGGTTTCATCCCGGCCGCCCTGGCTGCTACGACTCCAGACATCGGCTCGTTGAATCCTTTAGTCTCACTTAGTACTACCTGTTCCCAGTTTGTGCCCGAAAACGACCAGACGCTGAAAGCATCCCCAACTGAGTTCAGCGCGCTCGTGCACAAAAGTGAACTTATCACCTCGATGTCTAAAATTCTTGGTGGTCTCAATTTGAGTTCCGCCAGGATCGGCAACAGCGCCAGCTCTACGGGCTCCGCGTCTTCGACCCTATCTGCCGTGGATGCACGTACATCGACCAGAAGCAAGACCGGCAAGACCGGCAAAACCCTCCGCTTCCTCCTTTGGTCCAGGTAAACCGAGTCATCAATGCCACCGTCTGCCCGGATGTCGGCCAACGCTTCGACGGCTTCGTCATAGTCCACGTCACACCCGCTGGTCGTGCGTCGCTCTACGACAATTGCCCGTGACGGCGTGATGTCCATTGTTCTTAGCAGGCGTCTAAGTTCTTTGGCACACCTGACCTGAAGGGAGTTCCTCTCAAAATCACCCGAAGCTGTCGGCCGCCTTCGCGCCACTCGGCACCAGTCCGGCCTGAATCTTGCGATATACATCTCCGATTCAGGGTAAAGGAAGGTGCCGGGTCCGAGGGCTCCAAGCTCGCCTTCCTCATGGCGGTGCAGGCCGCAGGAGACATCATGGCGGTCGCGAGGCAGTCGCTCTGGTGAAACGGTCAGCGTGCGCTTTGATGCCACGGCTTCCGCGTCTCCGTCGCTCTGTGCGCTAGCTCGAACTCTGTCAAGCGCTTGATGATCTGCTCCTGTCGTTCTAGGGGTCTTGATAATAAAGGCTCCGATCGATCCCCGGCAGGAGACGCCCGGTAGTGAGAGTTGCAGGAAATCGTCACCTTCTATACGCACTCTTCCTCCCTCGGACCAGGGAGGGGGCCAGATGTCGGAAAGGCACCGAGCGACGAGGCGAAGGATGGTCAACTCCTGGCAATCCTTCAGCCGTTCCGGGCGCAAAGTCCGAGAGTTTCTGTTCGTAATTCACTGACATCGTTACCTGACTCTCGCTATCAACTGCTGATGAAATGCTGGATTCCCGAACAGAGGCGTGGGCCGGATCAAAAGCTCAAGCAGCTCTCACGCTCCCATCATCTAAAGATCCAAGCGGATCAGAAAGAGAAAGGATCAGACTGTTGGTAAGCGCGTAAATGGCACCGCGGGAGAATTCGTTGATGACAGGCCGGTGAGTAATTGCGCCTGTATTTCCGCCCACCTCAATTACACCCATATCTCCACATCGATCCCCGGACTGAGAAACATGAGTTCCGAAGTGCATCCAAGCGCAGCTAGAAAGCCCTTTAGAGACTCAGTATTTATCGAACCATTATACCGAGACTAAACAATCAGTCAAGTTATAGTCGGAGAATCTATCGTGCATTCCACAGAAGAGAATTCTTCACAGGCGAGTTGACATCTCTCGAACAGACTGCGTGAGACTTATGTCACTATCCGTTGCCGACTACGTTTTGCTGTTGGAGGTCCACCTCGTTGTAGCGCGTGACTCGCCGTCAAGGAGTCCTGGCCAAGCCGGACAGAGCACTTCAGTTGCATATTGCCTCGAGAGAGCTGCAAAGTCATGCAATTCCGTACAAGCAGCTGCATCTCCGATGTATGTGACCAGACTAGTTTGCGCCGTTTCAGGAAACGGAGGCGGCGTTTTGCTTTGCATATGTAGAATCAGTTGTATGCACGCGGATACAACACCTCCAGTTACTGAATCGCACGTTAGACGCGATGGATCAGCGATGAACTATGCCTACGAGAATATTAAGGCAGCGATTCTAGAGGGGAGATATGCCCCAGGTACCCGACTTACCGAGGATGATCTGGCAAAGAATCTTAAGGTTAGCCGCACGCCTGTACGGGAAGCATTGCACCTACTCGAATCTGAAATGCTTGTTGAGACGGTTCCACGGGTTGGCCTCATTGTCCCAATTGCTACTATGGTCGACCTCGAGGAGATCTTTGAAGTTCGCTGGGTGGTCGATGGACATGCAGCGCGACTGGCAGCAAAGTGGATTACCAAAGGAGAACTCCTAGCGTTGGGATCAACTAACGAGCGTATTGCCGAAGCTGCCGCCGCAGCTGACGAAGCCGCTATTGGCCGTGCCAACCTTGTCTTTCATCGACAAATTCTCGAGGCCGCTCACAATCGACGGTTACTCAGAATCAACCGCGGTGTAGCAGATATGCTTAGCTTGGTGATGCAACAGACCACTCTCAAAGGTGCTGAACACCGCGTCTTTACCGAGCACCGTCGGATTCTCGCTGCGCTTCAGGCTGGGGATCCCGATGCCGCTGAAGCTGCTGCCAAAAAACATGTGGAAGCCGGTTTGGAGTTTCATAGGCGACACTTAGCGGAGGCGCAACCTCATTAGCCACGATCGTGACTGCGATTAAACCAAGTGCTATACTCCTCAGAAGAGGTGGCTCAGGGTGGGTTAAATGGCTTCATTTCTCCGGCCACGACTTCAGTAGCAGTTACTCCATTGAGGATCTCTCCAGCCCGAAGGGGACCATTTTCGGGCAGCTCGGGCTCGTCACAGTATCACGTCCTGCCTGGTCCTTTCTGCCTGAGCGCCAAGCGCTACCATATCTGATGCTCTTGCATCTGCTCCACGGGCGTTTTCAGTCTCCAATTGTCGGTCGGTGTGGCCATACGGAATAGCTCGATTCCGAACAGCCGATGCCCCTAGGCAAGTATGTTGCGTGCGACTCCAGCATCTTTATCTTGTCACACAACGCAAAGCCAACAAGTTTTGTAGCACTTTCGCGTTCATGTACTACAAGCTCGGCAAAATGCCGCCTGCTCAGTCCGGAGTCAAGTCTCAATTTCGACTAGTTCCCCCCCTTATGATCGAGCAATCCACCCCTACTAGGTCGCCTTCTCGTGACCAGGTTGGCACATCGGATGCGGGCGCCATGATCACGCCACCAAGATGTTGACGGTGCAGGCGGTGCCTTCTACTCCTTGGGCCTTGCCGCCTCTGCAGTGTGCGACTCCAACCTTGGCGTTTTCTATTTGGCGTTCACCGGCGTCTCCCCGGAGCTGTCTAACCAGCTCCACAACTTGAGCGACGCCGGTGGCGCCAAGGGGGTGACCCTTTCCAAGAAGGCCTCCTGAGGCATTGACAGGGAGAGTCCCGTTTATGTCCATCTCGCCCTTTTTCACTCTGGCCACGTACTCTCCATGGGGAACCAGTCCCATGCCCTCGACCCGCAAAGCCTCGGCGATGGAGAAGCAATCATGGACCTCTGCGAAGTTGATATCGCCTGGGCCGACTCCTGAGTCCTCGTAAGCTGCCTTCGCGGTACGCCAGGTCAGATCCTCTACCGTCATGTCGACAAGGCCCACCTCGGTACGCCCGCTTCTTAGAGCGCTGGCTGCAAGCTTTATGGCCCTGCCTCCGCCGAAATGGTTGAGCTTGGCCTTGCTCACCATGACTACGGCTGCCGCACCATCGCTGATCGGAGCGCATTCATGCAGCCGCAGGGGATCGGCAATCAGACGGCCCTGCATGACTTCATCCAAGGTGACCGGCTTTTTGAAATGCGAAAGCGGATTCATGGCGGCATTTCTCTTGTTCTTCACCGCTATCTGAGCTATGTCTTTTGGTTCGACTCCATATTGAGCCATGTACCGCTGGGCCCTCATGGCATAGATCCCCGGCATGGTTAGCCCAAGTTGAGCCTCTATGTCAGTTGGATCTGGAGCCAGAGCTCCTCTGAACATCGTGGTCATGTGCTCCACTCCGAGCGCCAGCACAACGTCGTAGGCACCGGCCCTAAGGGCCAGCGAGGCGTCCCAGATAGCTGTGGACCCCGACGAACAGGCGTTTTCGACGTTGGCTATGGGAATTCCTGAGAGTCCAGCCGCGTAAAGGGCGCGCTGTCCCATCGCCATCCCTTGATAGACATGTCCAACCCATGCGGCGCCTATCTCGGCACGGCTCACCCCGGCGTCGGACAGGGCCAGATTCACCGCCTCTGCACCAAGATCCGCTGCCGACCTACCCGGATGCTTGCCGAAAGGCGTCATCCCGATCCCTAACACATACACGTCTTCCATAGAAGACCCTCCTTCTGCGACTCTTATGCCGAGACACTCCCAGCACACCAGCAGCATTGAAGCTGCGAACCTGTGACGCTCACCGACCGCAACTCAAAGCCTCAAGCTGGCATGAGGAGTTGAAACCGCCATGCCATCTTCCAACCTCGGGCCGGCTCCCATTATGATCTCCACCTCAGCGCCTATCGGAGGCGGCTCTGTGCCGGCGAAAGGCAGGAGAACTCGAACATCTTCTGGAAAATCCACATAGACGAGAACGTATGGAGTCTTGAACTCAGGAGTCGACTGCCTGGCGACAGTGAACGTATATACGGTTCCACTGCTCGAAAGCAAGATGTCCTCCAAAGAGTCCGTCCCGTCGCTGGGGCAGATCTCCCTAGGGGGGTAGAGAGCTGCGCCACAGGAAGGGCACCTGCTCGCACGGAGGCGAACCTTGCCGTTTTGAGTCGTGAAATCGACGATTCCCACTGGGCCTTCCGCTTCATCTAAGCTGACCATAGATCTCTCCTCGTAAAGTTGGCAATGACACTTAGCTCGAATATCTCTCAATAGGCTCCAACGCTTCTGCCGCCGCAGACATAGAGCACTTGGCCTGTTATGTACCATGAGTCATCATCGGCAAAGAATCTCACCGCGTGGCCGATATCAGAAGGGCTTCCGATTCGTCCAACAGGGACGGTTCTTGTCAGCTTCTCCTGGTTCTCTGGGCTCAGGCTGCGAAACAGCGGGCTGTCCACAAGCCCCGGCGCAATTGCATTGGCGGTTATCTGGTACTTTGCAAACTCGAGAGCGAGCGTGCGGGTAAAGCTCACCACCGCGCCTTTGGATGCCGAGTAGTTCGCCTGTCCCGCCCCGCCGAGCCAAGCACGGGAGCCGATGTTGACTATCCGTCCATAGCTGGCTTGCATCATCGGCCCAACGGCGGCCTGGGTGCAGAGGAACTGGGACTTGAGATTCACCCTGATGACCTCGTCCCAATCCTCTTCGCTCATCTTCACCAGCCACTTGTCACGGGCTATGCCGGCGTTGTTCACCAAGATGTCCACCCCGGAGAAGCTGTCCATGGCGTACTCCACAAGCCCAGTGGCACCCTCTTTGGTCGAGATGTCGCCCACGTAGTATCCGGCTTCATGCCCAGATGCCTTGATGTCGTCGCAGAGCGAGGCGACCCTTTGAGCGTCTACGTCGTTTAGGACCACCTTGGCTCCGGCCGCAGCCAGGCTCCGTGCAATTCCCTCGCCGATCCCCTGGCCGGAGCCGGTGATCAAAGCAACACGATCCTTTACTCCCATCTTTGCATCACCTTCCTAAGAACTTCGGAGGCCGCTTTTCGACAAAAGCGCGCATCCCTTCTTCCCTGTCCTCGGTTCCACGCAGGAATGCATGGCTTACCTGCTCGAACTCGAGACCGGTAGCCAGATCTGAACTGGTGGCCACATAGATGCTCGCCTTGATGCGGTCGATCGAGAGCGGAGCTTTTTCGGCGATCCTTCTTCCGAGATCCAAAGCGGCAGAAACGGCCTCGCCCTCTGCCACCACCTTGTTCACTATTTTGAGCCGGAATGCCTCATCTGCGCTGATGCGTTCACCGCCGAACATCAACTCCATCGCTACCGCTGGACCGGCCAGCCTTGTCAGGCGTTGAGTCCCTCCGGCTCCGGGCATGCTGCCTACGTTTGCTTCGGGAAATCCAAACCTCGCAGTGGTGTCTGCGATGCGGATGTCGCATGCCAGGGCCAATTCGAATCCCCCGCCCAGCACATACCCCGCCAGAGCGGCAATGACCGGCTTCGACATCTTTCCCATCGAAGAAAAGAGCTGCCTCACCACCTCTCCGAGGGGATCACGAGAGCTACCGGAGTCGTACTCGGCCACCCTGGCTTTTAGATCCGCCCCCACCGAAAATGCCTTCGGTTGCCCACAAAGCACGACAGCACGGCACTCCATGGTCCTATCGAGCTGCTCGAACAACTCCCCCAGCTCGCCAAGCATCTCGAAAGTGAGAGCGTTCAGGGCATCCGGCCTGTTCAGAGTTACAACCGACACACCATCGGCGAAAGACGACTGGATCAACTCGCTCAATTGTCATCCACCTCCATAGACCAATCCTTTTCTCTAGCTACCGCACCCGGGCATCATCTCCGGCTGGTGGAGTCAGCCGCCTCGTACAATCCATCCGCCTGTTCCAACTGCTCCACAACCCCTTCTGAAAGCCAGTGCCTGACCAAGTCCATCGAAACCCCGGCAACTTCGGTCAGTATCTCGATGCTGTTCTCACCAGGAAGTGGCGCCGGCCTCTGGACACGAGCCGGCGTCGATGACAATTTGGCAGCCATCCCCACCCCGGGCATCTTTCCCAATGCCGGATGATAAACCGTGGGAAAACGATCCTCGGTGTTGAGGTGGCCTTCCCTGGCCAAAGAGTCGTAGTCGTATATCTTGGCACAGACCACATCGGCGGCTTCAAGCCTCGTGATCCACTCATCGGTGGAGGCTTTGTTGAAGACAAGAGAGAGCTCGCGATGAAGCTCTTTGCGGTTGGCGACTCTTAGATCGATCTCTGAAAAACGACTGTCGTTGCATAGCTCTGGACGCTCGATGGCCTCGGTGAACTTCCTCCAGCGGTCCGGCCAGTAGGCCGCCACCATGATATGGCCGTCCTTGGTGGGGAACGCCTCGTTGGGGGCGGCATAAGGGGCAGCGCTGCCTTGGCGGCCGGGAGATTCACCGCTTGCCTGGAACATCGAAAATGGCACGGTCTGGAACAAAAGCATCGAGTCCAGCAGGGAAGCGTCGACCCTCTGGCCCAGGCCACTAACTTGACGGGCCAGCAACGCCAGAAGGATTCCCTGCACCGCTACGAGACCTCCTACGGTGTCGGCTGCCGGAACACCGACCTTTACTGGTGCGCCGCCAGGCTCTCCGGTAACGCTCATGATTCCGGAGATGGCCTGGACTATTCCATCCACGCCCGGCTTGTCCCGCCAGGGCCCATCGGGGCCAAAGGCGGAGATGGAGCACCAGATCAATTCCGGCCTCTCAGAAGCGAGAGCCTGGTATGAGAGCCCTAAACGGTCCAGCACTCCGGGCCTGAAGCTCTCTATGACTACGTCACAGACCTTGGACAAGCTCAAAAGAACATCACGGCCACAGAGATGTTTGAGGTTGACGACGATGGAGCGCTTGTTGCGGTTCATGCCCAGATATGCGGCAGCTTGACCCCCGATGAACGGCGGGCCGAGCTTGCGCCCCCACTCTCCACCAGGTGGATCCACCTTTATGACCTCGGCGCCATACTCGCCGAGCATCATTGCTGCGATCGGTCCTGCAGCTCCTTGAGAGAGATCTAATACCCTTACTCCCTCAAGCGGTGAGCGCACTGCCACCTACCCCCTCTTTGCTCTCACCATCGCTGTCTTGAGCAGCGATAGCCAACCTGCCCACCTCGTAGCCTGAAGCTCGCCATGGAGGGGTGTGAGCGTCGAGGTCACTGCCACGGCACTCGATTTCAACGTCTCTTTTCCTGGATTCCGACAAAGGGCTCATTTACTTTCTTGCCTTGCTACCTTCTTTGATAATCTTTCCTTTAGCATCGAATACGTGTGGCTTCGAGTGTTGGTACACGTCTAGCCGAAAACGAATCCATGACCCACGACTGTGCAGATTGTTCCTCCTGCTTCACTCCAGTAATCCCGAGCCTGACTGTGAGCCATTCTTAATCTCCATAGTCATTTGTTGATGAAGGTTCGTCGACGCTATACCAGAAAGACCTAACCAAGACCCCATAGTTTCTTATAGCCAGCAACATAGGCATTGCCGAAGACGCTGCTCAAATCAGATGTGAATTGCAGGCCAGCAAGGTTTTGCTTGTCAAGATAGCGAATTGGAATTACTGGATTTCCAGGTTTCATTCCACTCATTGCGCGGAGGGCCTGATCCATTGCTTCCCATCCTGACCAAGGAGCAGAGGAACCAGGATCCGCGATCATAATAGGTCCCTTCTGAACCAGCGCAACAGTTGCTGGACCATTGCTGCCAGAAGTTATGACGTCAACACGGCCAGAAGCACCTGCCTGGCTTACCCCAGCGTTCGCAAAGATGGAAGGGGTATCACTTACAGGAAATATGTAGTTGAGGTTCGGATTGGCGAGGATTAGTGACGAGGTCGCTCCAGCAACCTTTGTTGCCCAATTCGTGGGCTCAATGTCTTGGCTGGAGACAATGTGGCAGTTGGGGCAGGTGGAGAACACTGCATTTATACCCTTGACGACCCCTGAACTGATTGGATTATCAAAAGTGATCAATGCGGCATTGACGTTACCGCCTGAAGACTGCACTATCGCAGTGTCAGCCATCAGCCGCCCCAACTCTACCCACGACGGCCCTGAACCGCCGAATATGTTTGAACCGAAACCCTGACCAGCTATTCCAGGTGTGGGTTCACCAGCAACGACATCCACGATGGGAATTTTTGCGGCATTTGCTGCAGCCACCGATGATGGTACCTGTGATGTTGGTACACCTGCAAGAATTATCGCCCCTACCTGTTGGTCAATTCCCTCCTGTATACCCTGTTCTATGGTGCTAATCGTACCTTGACCATTGAAGGTCTGAACTTGGATTCCAGCCGCTTGTCCAGCCTGCACGATTGCGGCGGAAATATTTTGCAAGGACGGGGCTGGAGCGTCCAACACAACCAACACTTTCTTTCCCCGAAGCTTGGAAACGTCAATTGCCGGACCAGGGTCGGTGAAGGTAGGTATTGAAGTGTACTTGGCAATCTCAGCTTTGGCCTGAGCGACTCGGCTCGCCGCCGACACAGTAGTCGACGTATTCTTGGCTGAACTAGTTGTGGTAGCTGACGATGAAGTCGAGCTTCCACAAGCTGCGACTAATATAGATATTGCCACAAAACTACTCGATGTCGCGACTGGTCGCCTACATTTCAGTTTCATTTTTCCTCGATTTCCGCTAGCTTTCTTGTTTCCTGGATCCTGATGAATGGGTATTACGCAAAGCAATAAGGAGACGTAACCTTTTCTCGCTATCCAAAACCAATGACGTATTTGCAGCGAATTTGGGGCGGATATGGGGCGACTCTCTAGAGGCCAAACCAATTGCCGGTAAGGATCTTGCACTGCGTTCGATCCGCAGACAATGGTGCCACAGGGTGTCGAGAAGTTTGATCTCTTCGACGAGATCTTGACAGGTGTCAATGTTGTTGCATTCGTCGCGGATTAGATCGATTACACGAGCCGCAGTTATGCCAATAGTTCGCATCTGCTCACTGTGAACCAAGTCCACGTCTGCCCGATCCTCGAGACCCCGCAATATCTGTGTGACTCCGCTTCCCCCTGCCACCGCCATCTTCCTAATTCCACTAGTTGACTTCGCAACCAACTACACGGTGCCATACGCTCGTATGGCTTTGTATACATTAGCAAAGACTTGGAACATTTGCACATTTAATACGAATTGAATCACCTTTTGACGTGGCACCTCTTAGCTGGACAACGGCTCACACCGCTTAACGGCACCTGTGTCGAAAGAAAAGTAATGAAATGTTTTGAGCCTCCTCGGCCATAACGTGACGAAGCTGTCGGCCCATCCGTCCGGTAGGGTCATATGAACCGCTTGAGACTGAAGATGATCGCGCCACCAGGCCTTCTGGTCTGGCTCAGATGACTCGGTGGATGACTTGGCCGCAGTTCTTGTCGGATTGCTCGCCCGTTTGCTCCAAGAGAGGCCTGGTTCTCGGGGCTAAGCAGGGCTTTCGTCTTGCCGCATGCACCTTGCGTCTTCCGGCAGAGCTGTATCTCCCTACGGTCAGGCAATTCTCGCGACAATGGAGACCAAGCCTTCATTCCTTCGAAAAATTCGCCCTGAAAGTGCCTGCTAACCTCTGAGGTCTCTAGGGATCATGCTTTATCTGGTCATCTCCAATCCCACGAAGGTGTGGCTCTCAAAGCTCGTAATGTCAGCTCGAGACGACCTACCCGTCAAGAGTTCCGCGCTGTAAATTGGCCAAAAATGACAGCAGAACCTATTTCGGAACCACGTCTGGCTACCGCCTTATCGTATGATGCCTGCGGCCTGGAGCACCGCTTGAGATTATTAGGCGCAATATCGAGAACGAAGGTTCCTCCAACCGTTTAGGTCACCCGATAGCCGGTGAGCAACCTTGACCCGTCTCAAATAGAGGCTACTTGAAACCTTGATACCTGCAAGGAGCCAGCTTCTTAGATGGCACGACCAGCGTTCACCTGGCAGTATGCACGTGCACTACCGCAACATTGCCAGCAAGGGCCTGCTCCAGGGCTGCCTTCAGGCTTGCTGCTAGCTCATCGGGATCGTCGATAGGTCCATCAGCCCAACAGCCGTAGGAGCGGGCAAGCGAGGCGAGATCAATCTGCGGGTCGTCAATCCTCATTCCTATCCACGAATTTTCCTTGGGACGGCCGCGCCGAGTTGCAACTCTCGCCTGATGGGGTTCGTCGTTATAGAAAGAGTTGTTGTCATTTATGACCATCAACATGGGAATTCCGTAGTGCACTGCGGTCCACAGAGCCGAAGACGCCATCAGGAAATCTCCATCGCCAACTATGCCGACTCCAAGTTTCCCCTGTTCCATGGCTGCCAAAGCCCCGCCAACCATCGCACCCGGGCCGTATCCTACTCCCCCGCCTCCTGAGTCTCCGAAATATTGTGCCGCCCCACCGAATTTCCAGATTCCCTCAGGCCAACTGCGAGTATTGCGTAGTAGCAGAAGCCATTTGCTGTCGCGAACGGCATTCCATAGCTCGCCCACAAGTCTTATCTGGGAGATCGGTGAATCATTCCAATGCTTCTCGATAGCCGTCTGATTTCTTGCACGGCCCTTGGCAATCCGCACATGGATAACCTCTGATCTTTCCAGAGCGACTTGGGGATCTGAGATCTCACGAACGGCCTTATTGAGTTCGCTGAGACCGTAGATAGGATCTGCCAAAATGTGGATCTTTCTCGGACGCGCAATTGCCGAAGAGTTACTCCAAGACTTTGCTCCAGCATCACCTATTGACAGATCGATGATTCGAGCCGCTTCACGAGAGCCATCTCGCTGGTTTCTCGCTAAGAGGGAAGGAAGATCAACCACGTCCACAGAGAGAATCACGTCCGCATCCGCTATCACCTCACTAGCTGCATTGCAGTTGTTCGGGTGGTCGGTGGGAAAGGCGACCGTGTTGCGGTCATCGAGATAAGCTGCCCCCAACAGTTCGACCAGTTCGACGAGCAGAGCCGTGGCTTCCGGCGATCTCCCCACTCGACCACCGATGACTAGAGGCAGGCTTGAGCTGGTCAGCAGCAGGGCTGCCGCTCTTACAGCATCAGGATTGGCGGCTATGGGAGGCATCGGCTGGTGAAGCTCAAGTTCTATGACTGGTTGCTTGGATCCATCCACCTCGTCTTCTTGGAGAGCACAGTCAAGGGAGATATAGGTTGGGCCGAATGGAGCGGAATTTGCGATCTGGTGTGCTTTGACGAGGCTGTACACGAACGCAGACGCAGGAGTCGGCTCATCGTCCCATTTTACGTAGGAGCGAATCAGCTCTGCTTGCGTATCCGCCGAATGTATCCAGTCAATCGGCCTGCGTCTGAATCGATCTCTGGGTCCGCTTCCACCCAATATGACCATCGGGACTTGGTCCAGAAAGGCATCGTAGACGGCCATTGACGCGTGCATGAGGCCGACGAGATCGTGGATTGCCGCCGCGGCCGGCGTCCTGCCTACCTTTGCATAGCCATGCGCTAGGGCAATAGCGATTTCCTCATGCAGACAAAGAAGCAGCTTCGGATCTTTATTTGCGTGATAGTTGACTATCGAGTCGTGCAGTCCTCTGAAACTGGAACCGGGGTTAATTGCTATGTATTTGTAACCAAGATCCCCCAGAAGATCTACAAGTGCGTCTGAGCCATGAGTTGGGACGCTCTTGAAGGACTCCAAACCTTTGGGACTCTCTACTGCGCGCACGCTATGGTTTTCGCGCATAGCATTAGTGTCGTTTCCCCTCATCTACCTTCACCCCCGATTGAAGTACTTGACTAGATTGTTGTAGCCCGGTGCAGATGCTCCGCTTGGAGCCTCTCAGGACTGAGTGCCAATTCCTTGTTTTCCGAAAGCGCCTTGAGTGGCAACCTTCGAAGCTGTCGACCGTCCCAACCTTTGCAGGCTTGTGCAAGCTGGCGATGAAGAGCTTTGTCGTCTGCCAGTGCTCTAATCTCCGACCAAATGCCGGCCAGCTCGTCGAGGGACTGGGCAATTATCTTAGAAGCGGTCTCTACATCGGGTATTGCTATCGACAGGACCAAATCCGCGCGCGAAGTGAAAGCCTCGTCTATGGCATTTGGAAAGTTGGTGGTGGCAACTACCAATACGTTTGGACAACGTTTCATCAGCCGGTCCATGCCCTCGAGCACGGCGTCGCTCGCGCGGTGAACATCAATGGGATTTGCCTCGAAAGATGCGGAGGAGCGGCGCACCGCAAAGCTCTCCACCTCATCTATCACCACAACAAGATGTCTGTATCTGAGCGATAGCTCCGGCAGCGAGGTGTCGAGCAGGCGCGCGACGTTTCGCTGGCTTTCCCCGAGCATCTCGCTAGGCAGAGCATGAGGGTTCACCTCCACCAGGCAGGTATCACCTTTGTCAGCAAGTTCATAAGAGACAACTTCCGCCAGACCAACTGAGAGCGTGGTCTTTCCTGTGCCGGGAGGACCCGATAAGATCACGAGTCTTTGAAGCGCCCCCGGAAGAGCATAGAACTCCTTCTCGTGAGCCAATGCCAACAGTGCATGGGAGAGCAGTCGAGACTTGATCCTTTCGTCAACGATGATTCTGTCCCAATTGCGTGTACCACCCTCGTCGGGCAGTACTCGAAGCGCGGAAACTCCGTGTATGGGGGCAGAGTGATGATGGTCTATGGCCAAGTCGGTCGCCTTACTTCCGGCCATACGATAGTGCTGAGATCTCCGGCTTGGGCGTTGCGAATATGGTCCGGCGGCTCCTCGAAAAGAACCAACGGGTCGCACAGCGCTCTCATGGTCTCCAAGACCGTGTCAAACATGTGGATTCGCACAACCTTGGCAGTATTGTCCGGATCGTCATTTATGTGCTGATGCCACAGGAAGTGGTCGACTATGATCAAGTCGCCTTTCTTCCAGGGATGGTTTTCTCCCTTGTCTGGTTCAGTTCCTAAGAATGAGTGGCCTTTGCCTTCGACCACGTACAGCCAGGCTTCGCCAGGGTGCCGGTGCATTGACTGCTGGCGGCCTGGGCCAATCTCGAACATTGCCATGGTGATGCCCGAGGCCTGATAGCCGACTGCTCTATCCAAAAGGAACGTCGTACGGGTTCCACGCGGAGTCTGAAGGAACTCAAGTTCATCCCAGCTCGTGTGCAGCCGGCCGCTTCGCCGAGCTTCCTGCTCAGCCGCTAGACGTCGGATCCTTCTGGCATATGGATCGTTACCCGCTTTCCCACTTGTGAATGGCGGGCGGCCAGGGAGTTTTGAAAATGGTGTGTCGCCTTCGTCTTGTAAGGTTGCAAAGCCGAGAATCTCCATCAATGGTTCGCTGGAAAAGCTCATGTATCGGGCTGTGGCTTCGCCCTCGTTTCCGTGGCGGTGCCACGCCCACGCTGGCAGGTGAAGACTGTCTCCAGGCCCCCAGTTGATCCGAACGCCGTCGATCTCCGTCCAGCCATTTCCGCCAACGCAAAACATCATTGCGTCCCACGAATGGCGGTGAATTGTCGATGTAACGCCTGAAGGGATTTCGTGTGCCGCGCCGTCCATCGTTCTCGTCGGCTTATCGGCATCGGGACCTATGTAGGCTCCAGAGATAAGGCCGCGGTCTGTCTGAAGCATTTCGACGTCCTCGATAGCGATGACAGTTCGTTGATTGCCCCGCCAGTCTTCTATGAACTGAGCTCGACGTTTCTTTTGAACTTCATAGTGGCTTGTTGAAGTTCTCGTCACATTGGTCATTAACAAGCTCCCCTTTGTAAATATCCGACTCTTCGCCTAGGCGGCACAAATGACCACCATAGCACAAAACACTGGCTGACCAGCGCCATACTGCTCTTGGATAACCGCTACGCACACGCGGAGCAACTCCAATCTGGTTAGCCCGGAATATTAATCTTATTGTCATACCCATGTGTAGGCGTATCAAGCTGTTGATTTTTTATTCGGTACCTCTCTGCTCTCGAGTCAAGAACTTTTGGTAACACGGCTTCGCAACGCCTTCGTTGTGACCTAATACAGAAGATGTGTCCCGAATGAGCTTTGAATGGGACGTTATAAGATGGACCGGAAATTTCAACGCGACCGAAACACCGTGACAGATGTTGATCCAGATGATAAAAATGGTTAGGGGTAGCTGATCGGCTAGCATGCATTTTGTTTGTGGGTCACTTTCAGGGGTCAGCAATAGATATACAGGAGTGAAAGTGGGCGAAATGGAGAAGCCAGAGTCATCCAAGAATGATCATGGCATGAGTCAGATGTTCAGTCCAATAACCACTGTCAGGATCTCATCGATCATTGTGGATCGCGTGAGAGCCTTGATAAGAGAGGGCAAGCTGAAGCCGGGAGATCGGCTCCCTACCGAGAGGGAGCTGTGCAGTTCTTTTGGTATCGGAAGAGCGACGGTTCGAGACGCTCTTAGGATCCTCGAAACCATCGGATTAGTTGAAGTGCGAGTCGGATCGCGCGGTGGTGCTTTCGTGAAGGCGCCAAGTTCACTTCAAATAGGTGCGGGACTAAATGACATGCTTGCGGCAGCTGCCATATCGGCAGCTGAAGTCCGTGAAGCCCGCCTAACGTTTGAGCTTGGCCTGATAGATCTGATCTGTGAACGTATTACCGAGGAGGACATTGCCAGGCTGGATGACATATGCACCAGGGCCAAGATAGCCGTCGAAGAGGACAACTATAGCCTTAATCATTCCTTGGAATTCCACACTGCTCTCGCCCAATGCGCGCACAATCGTGCTCTAGACCTGATTATCGAGACATTCCAGATTTCACTGCAGATGTTCGAACGGCCCGTGAAGGAAGGCGAACCCAGTCGGGGAACGCCAGGCGTTCAAGAGCATTTTGATATCCTTGAAGCGATAAAAGCCAATAACTCCATCCTTGCCAAGGCAATTATGGAGCTGCATCGCAGCAGAACTCCGAAGCGCTTGAGGCTGATTGCCTAGAGTACCTCTTCCTCTAAGGCAATCAGCCTGGCTCGGGTTCTCTCTAGCTTTGTCAGCTACCCAAACACGACTTCAGTGACCTGAAAGCGAAGATGGACGCCATCTCACGCTTGTATGCCGCTGATCCGCGTTCATCATCCTGAGGCTCTACTATCTCGCGGACAGCTTCAGCTGCTCTACGAAGAGCGGCATCGTCACCAGTTGTCCCAACCAACAACTGGGATGCCTGGTTCGAAATTATCGGGACACTTCCCACCCCGCAAAGAACCACCGATGCTGCTTCGATAATCTTTCCATCCGAGCCAAAGGTGACTGATGACCCCGCTCCGACCGTTGGGTAATCGCCTTCTGATGTTGGGGTATAACGAATATATGCCGATCGCCTGTTCGCCACAAGAGGAATAGTCACCTCGGTAATCAGCTCATCCGGATCGAGAACTGTCTCAAGAAATCCCTCATAGAATTCCGCCAACGGAATTCTCCTGGTCGACAAGCTGCTCTTCACCGACACTTCGGCACCCACAGCGATCAGCGCAGGAGGCATGTCCTGACGGGGATCGGCATGTGCAAGAGCACCTCCAAGGGTTGCCATCGCTCGCACTCGTGCGTTTCCGATCACCCCAGATGCCGTGCAAACACCTGGCAACAGCCGGGCAATATCGCGATTTGCGGCAATCTCCGCTGCAGTAGTCATAGAGCCAATCTTGACCTCGCCGTCTGAAGCGAATATACCCTTGAGCTCGCCGACATTGCCGAGCCAGACAACCCGGGACGGCTCGATCAGGCGCGTCTTGTACAACAGCGCAGTAGAGGTCCCTCCACCAAGAAAAATCGCATCTTCTTTAGAAATACTTTCCAACGCTTCCGAGACCGAGGTCGGGACAAGAAATTCTGTTTCAGTTGACTGCAAGGTGGTCCTCCACTGCGCTAACAATCGTTTGGTAGCCGGTACATCTGCAAAGATTGCCGGCCATGTACTTTCTGATCTCTTCGGAGGTTGAGACTCCAGCTGAATCAATTGACGCTGCTGCAACAATCTGGCCAGGTGTGCAGATGCCACATTGCATTCCCTCATTCTCCACAAATGAATCTATGAGTTCCGGCATCTTTTCCGCCAAGCCCTCGATTGTCCAGACATCCTTGTCGACTAAGGTTCCAACCAGGCATATGCAAGAACTCACCGGAGCACCGTTCACCATGATGGTGCAGGCTCCGCACACTCCAACACCGCACCCTTCCTTGGTACCCGTTAGCGACAGCCCTCTGATGACATCTAGCGCCAGGGACATTGGATCCACGTCAAGTTCAGTGCCCTTGCCATTCAAACTAAAGTTGATCTTCACTTTGCGCTACCTTCCTTCATACCCCAGTAGATTGTCTCGGCTCTTATGGGGAGCCTCCTGATGCGTACTCCGGTCGCATCTTCGACTGCATTGGCAATTGCTGCTCCAGTAGGACAGTTGGTCAGTTCACCGACTGCCTTTATGTTATTGGGGCCAACGCCTTTTCCCCCGCGAAGAAGCGCAGTAGTCAGTTTGGGGATATCTGCGACATTTGGAAGCTTGAACTCGCCCATACTCAACGCCCAAGGCTGTCCTCCTTCCTCTAACAGATCCTCCATCACCGCAAAGCCGAAGCCCATAACAGCTCCACCGTCAATCTGCATCTGATGTGCCTTGGGATTAACAATCTCTGCAACATCTACAGCAGAGATCAACTCCAACACCTTCAGCTGGCCAGTCATAGGGTCGACCGCTACGCGCGCAAGTTGGGCCGAATACGCACCACTAGGACCATCGGATCCTTCATCGGTAGTGATTTCGACGACTTCCTGGTCTGCTGGCATTTCTTTCCAGAGCTTGATCGCATTGGCTACGGCAACAGTGACGCCGAGACTGACCCTGCTTCCGCCTACGCCTGCGTCAGTCGGCAACAGGGAGGTAGATACCTGGTTGACCTCTATCTTGTCCGCGCTGATTCCGAGACCGGTACGAATCATCTCGCGGACGACAGTCTGACCGCCAGCTCCATTTTCGGGAATAGGCACCTCAGCAATCACCTTCCCGTTCTCGCCCCTCCGAAGTCTTAGACTGGTCTTCGGAACGGCGGCCATGCTTCGTGCGTATATCGCAACTCCTTCGCCATGAAGCCATCCTTCGGGAACATCCACGGACTTAGGTTGCGACATCGCCAAGGACAGAACCTCTTTCCCCCGGTACTCCAGCCATACACTCCCATAGGGGTTCACATCCCCATCAGACAACAGGTTCAGTTCCCGAATCTTGATAGGCCCTATTCCGGATCGTCGCCCCAGTTCATCTAACGCCGATTCGAATGCAAATGCCGCCTGAGGCGAACCAGGAGCTCTCATATGGCCTTTGGGCTGATTATTGGTGTAGACAATCTTTGATTCGACAAAAAACTCGGGAATTCGATAGGCAATCGCCGCATCCACTATTCCATGTAGATTTACCGTGTTGACCGGCTTGAACCCCGCATAGGCTCCACCGTCCAAGAGCGCTTCGGCAATTCCTCCCACAAGTTTTCCGCTGGCGTCTATTCCTAGTCGAACTCTGATCTCGGATGAGTGGCGGCCGTCGGTTGACAAGAGATCGTCGCTGTAGCGAAGAACCATCTTCACGGGTCTGCCAACAAGAATTGATAACGCGGTACAGAGGGGTGCGTCACCCGGCGACCCCTTGCCTCCAAAATCACCGCCCAGAACGGTTGGCATGATCTCAACCTTCTTGGGATCGAGACCGAAGACACTCGAGAGGACGTCGCGTAGCCGATACGGACTCTTATTCGTATTCCAGACATTTAGAGAGCCGTCTGCATGATAGTCAGCGATGCATGCTTGAGGTTCAATGTAACCTTGATGGTCTCCCGGCGTGAAATAGGTTTCATCTATAACATGCACTGCGTTTCTGAGCGCAGATTCAGCTGCCTCGCGAGAACCATGCGAATCGACCGACTGGATGTTGCGACCTGAATCGGGAGTGACCACGGCACCTGCATACTCCCACGGCCGGTCATGAATCAGCGGGGAATCGGGCTGTATGGCTTCGCGTGCTGTAGCCACTGTAGTCAATTCTTTGTAGGTTACCTCAATGAGTTCAGCGGCTGCCTCTGCAATCTCGCGAGATGTGGCAACCACCGCCGCAATCGGATCTCCCACCCTTCGGACTCGACCATCCGCCAGGATCGGTACATCAAATACCCGCCTTCCATACAAGTTCGCCCCGCCGGGTAGATCCTTCGCAGTAAATACCCCAAGGACTCCGTCTACCTCTTTGGCGGGAGAGATATCGATCTCCTCAATAAGTGCCGAAGGAAGATCGCTCCTCTTCACGGCGGCAAAGGTAGTCCCCTCAAGCACTACGTCGGCGGTATACTTAGCTGCCCCCGTGGCCTTTGCAACTGCGTCAATACGACGTTCTGACATGTTCCACCCTCTATTAAACCGGCTACGCTACACATCTACTAACTTGACCCGCAACAGTACCCCAAATAGAGAACTATTGCGTATCGATGTCACTGGGATGCCCCGAGCTACTTCAGCTGAAGGTTTGGAAGACTCAGCCGAGTGTTAGCTACGTCACTACAGTATCAGAATGGCAAGCAGCAATGACCAAAAATCCGCCGCTAGCCGAAATTTAAGGGTCAGATTTTCCGCTCTCTCGAGATTGATCTGCCTCCAATCCAGCTTCCATCTCGAAAACTCATCAGAGAATGGCCGGGAATGCGAAGCGACCCTGCTTTCGAGGCCAGTTCGCCTCGGTGTCATCGTGTCACTCAAGCTTCGTTTGGAGGGTGCGCTTCACGGCCAGCGTTAGTATCTCAATCGATCGATGCCAGGCGACGCTCCATAGTGCAGCAGTGCCGAACAAGGGCCAGGCGCGCCTTTCGTAGAGACACGCCTGGATCGTTAGACGATACCCGATGGGCGCTGCGGTCGGGCCGAAAGAGAGACTAGAACCTAGCTTCCATTGACGTATGTTGCAATGAGCTGGGCGTTCTTCACCGCTGATACAACTTTGCTTTGTACGGTTGATCCGTCGACGAAGTTCAAAGGGACGCCCTCCTTGCTAGCCTGAGCTATTGTGGACTGTTCCGCCACAACCTTTGCCAAGGCTTGCCGAAGGAGATCCAGACGCGCCGAGGGTATCCCTGGAGGACCGGCAAGATCGTAAGTCAGGCCACCCAAAGCCAAGGCTTCTTTTACGGCTGCAGACTGACTCGCCCCAAGGGAGACGGAACTAAGTGCGTTGCTGAGTGTGACAGCGCCCTTTACCGAGGACTGCAGCGACGCCAATGTTGGCTCGAACGTGACCAAGAGCGCCTTGGCTTGACCGGAATCCAACATAGAGCGCATTGGTGGAAGATTCTCAAAGAGATACTGCCCGTCACCTGCTAAGAAGCCCTGCTTCAACGTTGATGTCGAAGTGAAGCCAGTTATGAAGGTGTGGGGAATGGTAAACGCGCCAAGTACCACACGGTTGAACATGTCCCCTGTGCCGTTTCTGACATCGACTACTTTGATTGGTGTCTTGACAGTCAGTAGCTGCGAAAAGCTCGTAATTCCCGACCTTGGCGACGTCAGGAAAACGCTAGGAGACGTGCCAGGCTGACCCACGTAGCTCAGCTTGGCGAGATCAAAGTTTTGCCCGAGCTTTTTTTCGACAAGGCTTGCAAGGTCACCTCCGGTGTTCACCATCCCGAGAGTCAGACCGTCTGGCGCAGCGGCAGCCATTTGATTAGTGCCGACCACCGTTCCCCCACCGTTTACGTTCTCCACGTTCACCGTGGCGCCAAGTGCTGCGGAAAGGCCCGGTGCGATGAGACGCGCGTACTGGTCATATCCTCCTCCCGGATTATCAGGGGCAATGAGAGTAATCGTCTTGCCCTTGAAGAACGCCGCAGCTGCGGCGGTCCCCGAGGTCGTATTTGGAGCCCCACTATTGCTAGTCGAGCTGCTGCTTGAAGAGTTTGAGCCACACGCTGCTAGGATCATCCCCGCAGATGCCGTCGCAATTCCTAAGGTCGTCAAGTTACGCCGTCGCGGACTCTTCTTGTAGATGATTGATTCTCTAAAAATCACGATTGCTCCTTTGGCTCGTTTGACAAAATGCTGAATCCGACAACGCCTCTACAGGTCTATTGCCGTTTCTGTCAAGAAGACTTTCTCCCGATAGTTGCCCCCTATCTTTCCAACCCCAGATGTATTGGAAATGTACCCCAAGCCCAAAGAACGCAAACAGAAATGGTATGAGCAACATGAATGAGCGCATTAGTTGCGCCTTGTCGGAGCTTTCAGATGAATTCCCCATCGAACGCCGCTGACTTCCCCTTAGTGTCGCGACCGCTGCAACTGCACAGGCGAGATCTACATATCTTGATGCTTACCAGAACCAGCACTAAATTCGCTTCAGTTCCAGCAACCAACCAAACACTGACCCCCTCGCAATGAGGTCACTTTATCACAAGGTGATACAGACACTGTGTAATTTGAAAAATTCCGATTCCGTGATTGTTCGAATCTCCTGCCAAATCAAACTTACGCACATTTTTTTCGGTCAATGTTTGACGCTGTGAAATAAAAGACCGCCTCGTTGTACCCGACTTCGCTATCATTGGAAGACGAATTTATCTCAGGCTCTTCACAAATGATGAGTCGTCGCCATATCGAGAGTCTCGCAATCCGAAGGAGCAAAGCGTGCTGATACTGAGCAATGACGACGTCAAAGCCGTCCTCGACATGAGCGGGACCATGGAGGCACTTCGAAAGGGATACGACGATCTCAAACGTGGCGAGGCCACATATGGGCCCCGAATCGATTACTACTTGCCGACTGGGCGCGACGGGGACTATTACCAATGGGGAAACATGGTTGGAGCATGCGCAAGCTACGGCGTGGTGGCCGTGAGAATGAAATCCGACGTCGCCTCTTGGCCTCAAGGAAAGACCCAGGAGAAATACTGCGTGAGACCAGGTCTTTTCTGCGGACTCATCATGCTTTTCAGCAGCAACGACGGGGCACCGCTTGCGATTGTTCAGGATGGCTACCTCCAACATATGCGCGTTGGCGGGTCCATGGGAATTGGAGTCGATCTGCTTTCCAGAAAGGATGCTACGACCGTTGGCATGCTTGGTTCGGGCGGGATGGCACGATCATTTCTGGAGTCCTTTGCTGAGGCCAGACCAATAGACAAAGTGAAGGTTTTCAGCCCTACCAAAGCGAACAGAGAAGCGTACGCCAGCGAGATGTCAGATAAGTTGGGAATCGATGTGGAGTCCGTGAACAGCGCAGAGGAAGCGGTGAGAGACACATTGATAGTGTCGACGGCGACAGACTCGATGGTTCCCACCTTTGACTCCGACTGGATAGCTCCGGGTGCACATGTCGTTTGCGTCACGCGAAGGGAACTCGGTAAAGAGCTGATTGCACGTGCCGACGTGGTGGTGCAGCTGGGCTACAACACCATCCCTTACGGGACTCCTGTACCTATGGTCGAGTGGAAAGCAGGCGGGATTGCCTCTTATGTCGCCGGCAAGCCAGCAGACAGGGCGCGCATACCCGATACTCGTGAAGAATCAACAGGGGTATATCCAACGATGCTCGACGTCGAGGCCGGGAATGCTCCGGGACGAACCTCGGACGACCAGGTGACGCTGTTCGTTGGAACCGGAACTCAAGGACTCCAGTTTGCAGCGGTCTGCGGAAGAGTCTACCAAGAAGCCAAGAAGAAGGGCCTTGGACACGAACTCCCAGTCGACTGGTTCCTGCAGGATATAAGGGACTGATCCTATACCTTTCCGCAAAGAACTCTGTGCAAACGCGGTCCGTCTTGCGGATCGAATATCGAGCCAGTTTGCAAAATGTGACTTTTTTCGTACGCATCGGCTGAAACTGCGAGCATCCTCAATCAAAAATAGGCATCGAACTTACTACCTAATAAGCGAGCTTGGATGGCTAGGCGTCCAGTACGCTCGGGTGGAAGAGCTCCGATATCTTCAATGGTCGTTCTATCAAGCTCTGGTCATAGGACTGCTCTATGAACCACGTCAGATTGTCTTGGTTCTTTTCGACCCCGTTGGGCCAGATATCATCGCCAAGAATGTCCCTTTGGGTTTCAAATGCCTGGCGACCCCAGGCCAGGAGCGACCAGTTTGGATCATCCCAACGCCTCTTCGCCATTTCCCAGGAATGCGAAAATGCTTCGAACACCGCTTGTGCCAGACCCGGAGAACTCTTGAGGGTTTCGTTCCTAAACGCGACGACATGCATGATCGGAAAGTAGCCAAACTCTCTGAAGTAACGGATCTCTTCCGCCTGTGGATCCTTTAGCAGTCTCACCAGCTGCGAGTTCCCTAGAAACGAGTGGGTCGGGTGGGGAATCATGATCGCATCGACCTTTCCGGCCATGATCGCATCGACCAAGCTCTCTCCTGGCGCAAGCCTGTCAAGTTTGACATCGGGATCCGGTCTGAAAGACCGGGTCTCATCCCTTTGCGTCACCCAGGTGATCTCCCTCCATGGGACTCCATATGCCCGGCCCAGATCGGCCTTTGCCAATACCGAGAGAGTCGTCTGAAAGGTGTTGAGTCCGACTCTTTTTCCTCTCAGGTCGCCGGGAGACGAGATCTCTGAATCCTTGCGTATCCACATCTGCGACATGCTAAACAAGCGTCTTGGGAAGACTGGTATTGCAGTGAACGGGGCACCTTGATCCTTCGCGATCAGATAGGAGGAAAATGACACCTCGGCGGCGTCGAACTCCTGGCCGTTCAGCATCCGGTCGTGTCTATTGGTGCCATGACGTCCCATGTCACTTTGACCAACTTCGAGGACTTGGAGAGCGACCCCGGGGACTGTCACGCTACCGTCCAGCAAGGGCGAATGACGGTCGTAGTTGGAAAGCGCCAAACTTAGCTGACTCATTGATCCACTTGCTGAAGGATTACTGGTTGATGACATAGACAACTCCCCCATCCGATGTTGCAGAGAACTCGAAACCACCTTCGCCTACCTGTTAATCAAGTTCGGTAGAGGTGGCAACAACAAATTTATAGTGGCAAAGTGACTATTGAAAGTCCCGTGGTCAACAGAGTCTGAAAATGAAGATCCTGCGGTCCAGATTCAGAGCAGCTGTGCCGGCGGTATCAGTGCTCAAAAGCGAGGGTCTACCACCTGTCGCCAGCGCATCAGCCGACGCTTTTCCCATACTCAGACTCTGATACCTCGTCGCCCCATTTCGTGCTGCCTAGCGAAATTGCTTTGTGCGTCATGTAGGAGATCTTGGTAGCGCCATGCCAATGACTTTCGTTTGGTGGCACCCAGACGGTGTCGCCGGCGTGGATAACGTGCACGGACTCACCTTGGCTTTGAATCCAGCCCCTTCCGGCAAGGACTATCAGCATTTGGCCATTTTCGTGACTGTGCCAATGAGTCCGGGCACCCGGCGTAAAACAGACGTTGGTAACCGCTGCACCATCTGTGTATTCCATGGTCACGTAGGTGAAGACATCTCCTGTAAAGGTAGCTCCACCCCTTCCGCTTCCTCCCGGTTCTTCATTCGGAGAAACGATTTTCACCCTTGATGCCTCCTGATTCATCTCGAGGGAAAAGATGTCCTTGAGCCCAAAGACAGACTTCAGACATTTTTGCCACTTCGGTATATCTTGGCTGTGGTGCAATACCTGTCTCAAGTTTTGGCCGCCTGAGACTTTTCAGCCATTGCGAACTCTGCTTCAGTCCTACTAAATGGTGTCAGGCTTTCGGGCCAAGGCATTCGCCTCAACCCCGCTCCAGGTCATCTTTGTTTTCAAACATTCTACGGATACCGTGCTGTTTTTACCACGAATCATAAGCAGTCCTGCTGGCCTCTCCGCTAGTAATGACACGACGATCGCGTCAGTCTCGCACGGACAACGGTCAGAATTCTCTATCCGGGGCAGGCGTATTCGAGAAGTGTTGGTCCATGCTAAGTGAGATCTGGCGTTTGTACATATATTAGCGACAGAGATAGTGCCGCAGCAATGGGGCCGGCGATCGGATCCCTCAATGGCTTTGCGAGAGCCTCCATATGAATGAAGGCTCTCTAAGTGATCCAGCGACTAAAACGTTGGGGCTAGAGAAGATGTGACCAGCGGCGCGCGGTACTTTCTCTCACCTCACGAGAAGGTGCATTCACCTCGGGGAACTGGTCCCGCCACTCCCACGGCTTTGTGGCATCTATCAATGCTCTGGAGGTGGTGAAATCCCCTTTTTCTTTTCTGTCGGGCGGAATAATCGGGTCCAGTGGAGTGCTCCACGCGCCATGGATGAAGTCGATGTGAACTGCGGGATCACATCTCGTACACATAGCCCACAATACCTCCTGCATGTTGGAAGGATCGATGTCGTCGTCGACAACCACTGTGTATCTGCCTGAGTATGCAGCAGATCGCGTTTGCGATGCCAAGTGGAGGACTTGTTTTGCATGTCCAGGGTAGCGCTGCTTGATCGAGATCACTGTAAAGAAGCGGGTTCCGCCAACTTCGTGCTGCCAAGCCCCAAGAACATCCGGAACACCTAGCCTGTCGAGTTCATCCCTGAGCAGGGCAGACCTCATGACTGCACGGGCACGCCCCATCTCCTCCGGCGGCTGTGCGGGGGGAACGCCCACGATAATTGGATCGTTCCTGTAGTACAGAGCTTCAACCTGGAGGGTCGGTTCAACACGGCTGGCAGAACCGTAATAACCGGTCCATTCTCCGAACGGTCCTTCAGTCATGAGTCGATTCGGGTCAGCGAATCCTTCGACGACAATCTCAGCATCGGCTGGTATCGGAAGGCCAGTTACGGGACCCTCGATGACCTTGACGGGAGTCCCACGGACTCCCCCAGCCCATTCGTACTCACATACGCCCAGGGGCACCTCAGTGCACGAGCCAAGGAACTGAAGAGGGTCGCCTCCAAAAACCATCGCCACGGGGCAGAGTTCACCGCGCTCGAAGTACTTTTGTCGGTGCATGCGGCCGTGTTTCCCAGGAGAAATATAGTAGCCCAAGGTGTTTTTGTCGTGAACCATCACGCGATATGTACCGAGATTGACCCAACCGTCTTCTGGATCGCGAGTCACATCAAACGAACCGGTTCCGATATAGCGACCGCCATCCAAGGCGTGCCACATCGGAGTTGGGAAAATCGTCATGTCCACGTCAGCTCCGCGAACAATGTTCTCCATGACCGGCCCGTCAGTGACATACTTTGGTGGTAGAAACTTGAGCCCTTTCAACTTCTGCCTCCAAGCATCGGAGAGCGGAACTTTGCTCAATCCAGTCGGCAGACCCAGTGTCAACGCAACCCTGTCTGTATGTCCGAAACTATTTACCAGAACGCGAAAGGTCGGGTCGTATCCTGGTATATTGTCGAACAATACGGCAGGCGATTGGTCAATGTGCTGGAGATAGTCGGCCAGGTCACCAATCTCAGAATCGGCGTTCGCACCGGACACATGACGAAGCTGCCCCATCTCTTCGATCGCCTGAAGCCATTCGCGGAGACTCGATTTCTCAAGAGTTTCAGTATCCACGGCTGCTGATTGATCTGTGATAGCCATGTTGTAATGCCCCTTTCCGTAGGTGTGTAATGTTTCTATGAGATGGAATATGCCAGCTGGGTCGTTAGAGCTTTATCAGTGGCAGCTCAGCAAATAGCCACCTTTCACCAACCCACCTATTTGACGTATACGAGAATTGCAGAGCCCTTGGAGATTGCGGAGGTGACGTTGGAAGCAACCTGCGGGCCGCTGACATAGCCCAACGGTTCACTCTCGGTATTGGCTTTGGTGACGGTCGATGGATCTGACAGGGCTTTTTGGAATGCGCTCCTGAGCACCGCCAACCGTGCTGCTGGTATTCCCGGTGGACCGGCTAGGTCGAAATCAAGGTTGCTCAGTGACTGCACTTCGTTGAGAGCTGCAGTTTCTGCAGACGTCAGGGTGACGGACTTCAAAGCCTGGCTAAGCGTGGTGGCGTTGCCGACCGCTTGCTTCAATGTCGAGAGCGTCGGCTCCGATGTCACTAGTAAAGCCTTCGCTTGTCCGCCACGCAGCATTGAGAGGAAGGGCGGAAGATTTTCAAAAAGGTACTGACCGTCATTAGCCAGAAGTCCTTGCTTCAGTGCGGATGATGTGCCGTACCCGGTAATAAGCTTGTACGGAATGTGAAAGGCGCCCAGCACCGCTTTGTTGAAAAGGTCGCCCAGGCTACCACTAGTGTCCAGAACATTGATAGGAGTTGTGGTGTGCAGTAGCTGGGAGAATGTCGTTACGCCGGACTTGGGTGAAGTTATGAACACGTCTGGCGAAGTCCCCATTTGACCGATCCAACTTAGCTTCGTAAGATCGAAATTTTGCCCAGGCTTTTTTTGTATGAGACTGCCTATGTCCGCGCTAGTGTCGATCATTCCCAACATCAAGCCATTTGGCGCGGCGGCAGCCATTTGGTTTGTCCCAACGATGGTGGCTGCCCCAGGCACGTTCTCCACGTTCACCGTGGCACCAAGGTACTTACCAAGTGCCGGCGCTATTATACGAGCATAGAGATCAAAATCGCCACCTGGCGAGTCAGGGGCGATGATCGTAATCGTCTTGCCCTTGAAGTATGCAGCTGCAGCGGCGCTTGCCGATGTCGTAGCCGATGACGAAGAGGATTTTGCCGAGCTTGCGGGTGAACTGGAACCACAAGCTGCGAGGATCATTGATACGATGACAGCCGATATGGCCGTTAGAAGTGCTTTGCGTGGCGCGTTGATGGTGCGCCTGCCTGATATCGTCATTCGTGCTCCTAACTTGATTCGGATCAGGTCAAGCCCGATGACCGTGGAAAACATCCACGCCCCCTAGTTTGCACCACGATCATAACATGCTCATTTCGAGACGGTGTTCCACGGGGCAAAAGACTTTCCAGAATTCCGGTCACACTCAGTTCGGCCTAACTCCACCCGGGAAATTCATAGCTCGGTCCTGGACACTCCTAGTCTTGAGAAGAAAGAGCTGTCGTTGATCGTGAGAGCAAATACGCTCGCCAAAAGTCCGTGATCCGATCTATCTCTATGGTACTGACCACAGGGGTGAATAAGCAGTGCCAGCAAGTCACTAACTCTTGCAGAAACTGCGAATACCACACGGCCATCTATCCCAGCGGGCGCTTCAGCTTCAACGTAAGACGCATTGTCAAAGTGGGACGAGCGGAGGAGTCGCGCTAGCTGCCCACTGACAGATTGTCAGATTGACGGCGCTACACCTAACTGGGATGCAAACCGTCGAAAATTCAATTGCCAGCGGAATCTCCAAGCACCGCATTGTCGCAACGTCGCCTCCCAATCTTCAAAGTACAAGTGGAATACGTGGTACACGAAAAATGCGGGCAAACTAAACAGGAACCAACTCCTTGACTCGGGTACCGTCAAAGTAGGATAATTGAACTGTGGCCAATCAAGGAGGCCACCATGGTTAGTCTCGGAATTCTTGTCCTAGTGATCGCCACCATAGTGATCATCTTCGTGGTCCGGTCCCAACGCACCTCACCACTCCGACGCCCAGCAAAAGTAACCCAGTCCAGCGCCAAAAACGACGGCGGAAAGGTGCCGATCTCTGAGTTTCGTGACGAGCACCTCGAAAAGAAGCTTCAGGAGTGGGTCAAAGCGGGGCTTATCTCGACACAGCAGTCCGAAGCGATCCTCTCCCAGGAGACTGCCGTGCACCGTGCAATCATCCCGGTCATCAGCCTCCCTGAACGACTAGGTCCCACGCCAAAACGCATTCCAGCAGTCGCAGAAGCACTCGGTTACCTGGGGGGGGCACTGGTAGTGGTCGGTCTTGTTCTTGCCGCCACCAGATACTGGCCTGACATTTCCGTCGTCGCCAGGCTCATCGTGACAGGGGCCATTACCGCACTGCTGATTGCCGCGGGAGCCATGGTCCGAGAGAAGACAGATCCGGCGCTGGCGAGGTTCCGATGGTTCTTATGGCTGGCCTCCTCGGCAACAACTGTGTTCTTTGCCGTGGTCCTTTCCCGAGAACAGTTCCATAATGGCGTCAAAGCCGTCGTTCTTATTGCAGCTTTGGCAGGTGCAATTGAGAGCGGGATCCTCTGGGGCGGAAGAAACCGTCCACTACAGCAGTTCGTGTTTCTTGGAGCACTTGCAGCAGCGGCCGGCGCCACCGGAGCCAGCCTATTCCCGGCATCACCCCTCGGACCGATGGGGCTCGCCGTCTGGATAGTGGGTATCGGCCTTCTTGTCGTCGGCCTGCGCCGACTCATCACTAATTCCCCTATGACAGAGTCGATGGGCGCCGCAGCAATCGTCGTTGGCGCAATGTCGGTTTCCAATGGATGGGGATCAGGCGGACTGAGTTTTCTCCTGGCCAGCACGGTGAGCTTGATTGCCCTGGCTGAGGTTCCCGGAGTGCTGGCGCGGCGCCTAGACCAGCTCATCATCGGCCTGATTGGAGCCTTCACGACTTTTGAATCTCTTCCGGCAACGCTCACCTACTTTGCCCAAAAGGCTGGCGTCGTGACAGGGTCGCTTACCTGGATAGCCGGCTTGGCTTTGGTTGCAGCGGGTTCACGGAAGCTCCTCATAACGCCGGAGCTGGCCAAGCTTGTAGGTGGAATACTCCTCCTCGGCGGAGCCGCCATAACCGGCGCACAGTCGCGCGATGTTGCACCACTGTTTGGCCTAGCCACCGCGATCGGCCTGGTTGTCCTAGGCACACGCCCGGGACAAGTGCTAATGTCAGCATTGGGCTCGCTTGGTATCCTCATAAATGTCACCTGGGGGGTCTCGTGGTATTTTCCCAGCCAAGGGCGCGCACCGCTTCTGATCCTGGTTTCAGGTATCCTAATCATTGCCATAGCTGTCTGGATGGCGCGGATGCGGGGACGGTTTGCAAGCGAACTTGGCCTAGGAGGCCACATTGACGGCTCAGCAAGAATAGAGCCAAAGCACAACAAAACCGGATCTCACCGAAACAGGACTGCTAGTTAGAACGTGACGCACCTGTCGGAGCAAAGCAGGTGAAACTGGCTTGGTCACACCTCAGCCCCGCATACTCGCACGAAATGGCTATATCCCTGCTGCCAACCTCATCGCCGCATGGGTGAACGACTAACTCCTTTGCGAACAGAGAAAATGCGCAGCCCCATTTATGTTAGTGACGGGAGTACCGCTCGAAGTGGTAGCCGACATTCTTGGGCACTCTTGCAATGGAATAACAGCTGACATTTACGGAGATCGTGCCGATATTCGGTGGCGGTGCTGTCACTGCTGCCTCGAGTTGGACGATCTGCGAGGGCAGACCTGAGGCCGTGGTTGGGACGGACGGAGTTGGGGTTGTGCCAGGGGCGGACGTGCCCGGAGTGTACGTGCCCGGAGTGTACGTGATGACGATACTGCAGTAATTTTGGCCCTTTATAATATTGCAGGTCGGGGTGGGGGTGCGGTAATAATTTGACTTTTGAGCTGTGCTGGTGCCCGTGCAAGCGCGGCCATGGTCGCTTCACCGAGGGATTTGCCGAGGGCGGAGTTGGGGCGGTACCAAGTGGCGGAGCACCCCTTGGGAGCAGGTACGTAGATCTTTTTGACGGTCCCCTGTGGCGGCGCGGAGGATGGAGGAGCCGTTTTGGCCGGAGTTGCCAGTGGCCTGGAGGGTCGCACTAAGGCCGGCGGAGAAGCCGGTGTTTGAGGTCGTGACCGTCACGGTGCCTTCATGCGCCGCCCAAGCGGGAGAGGCTAACAGGATTGGAGCTGCTGCGACGCTGACTGCGAGTCCAACTCGCATTAGCTTGAGCATGACGGTACCGCCTTTGCTGGTCCTTTGGAGATCATCTGCCATTGACCGGACGCCGTTTTGTGCATGGTATCGGTTCACGCAAAATTCCCGGTTTCACCATTTTGCGCATGAAGCTTGACTCCCTTTGCGTCCACTCCGCACATCTGATCATTTCCACGAACCGCTACCGACGCCTTGTGAAATGGCACGGCTTGGAGTAGATCTGGGAACGCTGGGACAGTCTTAACTCCGATTGGTGTTACCTTCAAATCTGCAATGATGGTAACGTTGGGGTCAAACGGGTTTTTGCCAGTCAACACAGTGCTACCCCCAGCTTTGGCCGAACTGTCAATACTTGTCCAGATTGCGTCGACGACACTTGAGGATGCGTATTCACTAATGGAACCTACGAAGTCGTGCTCGGCCTGGGTTGGATTCTTGCAAGCCATTTGGGGGGGGGAGATCATCGCCATAGCTCAGTGGCTGGTGTTTTTCTCCAAATTTTGGGCCAAACTTCAGTGATTGTTTTCAATCAGTGAACTTTGGCCGCAATTGATCATAGAGACACACATAAATCTGTCAATAAATAGCTGGATGTGATAGGTAAAACTAAGATAATCATACCTCTGACCTGGTATAATGGCAGCTTAGCCTTTGTATTCCAGAATGGGTTTCCAAATGTCTTTAGGCACGACTCCAGAAACAGAAGATCTCTATAGCTCATCGGCGCGGCTGTGCGACGACGCTCTAGCTGATAACTTGATCTTCAAGCTTTTGTACCGCTTTGGTGATGAGATCTTTCCCGACGAGTTCTTCAGTTATCTCTATGACAATCTCGGACGGGCATCGATTCCTCCACGGATACTGGCTACCGTCATGGTACTCCAACGCCTCCATGGGCTATCTGATAGAGAAGCAGCCAATGCCTTTACGTTCGATATGCGCTACAAGTACGCCTGTGGTGGCCTTGGGTATGAATATCCAGGGTTTGTCCATACGGTACTAGTCGACTTTCGTGCACGCCTGGCTGGCTCAGATTCCCCCACACGTATCTTCGATGCAGTACTTGAGGTGGTATCCCGTGCCAAGCTGGTAAAAGAGACAAGGGTGTTGGACTCAACCCCTCTTTATGACGCAGTGGCGACGATGCACACGGTGACTCTGCTGCGCCGCGCGATCAGAGGTGTCTACGAAGAGTCAGTCTCCAAGAAATCCGCCTATAAAGGAGTGGTATCCCAACTGATTGAAGTGGACCGGCAACTCTCATAAGGCTGCCAGGTTGAGTGACTCGTGAAAGGCACCCTGATTAGCGGCACCCTCGCCAGTCACGGCAACAGCCACGCTGTCCTTGCCCTGTCGTTGCAACGCAAATGCCTGGCCCAGAGCGGGAGGATACCCCTCTGCAATGATGACGGAGCGCGAGACATGGATGATCGGATCAAATAGGTACATTTGTCCGCCGCGTCCCTTTCCCAAGCCGGTCTCGCGCCCAAAGGTCTCTGCCTCCAAAAGCTTGAGATCCATGCCATGCGCAATTGCGAAGTGGTGGGAACGATGTGTCGCAGCAACGGCGTCATCTGCAGTCAGATGCGCACACACCGGCGGCCACTGGCTCTTGACCTGCAGAAAGATGCATCTCGCCTGGAATAAGACCTGCTCCGATATCCCAAGCTGGTTTATTGTCGGCGTGATAATCGCGCAATATAGCTTCTTCAAAGCTGCAGCCCAACACCATGATTTTATAAAGGCCGAGTCGGGTTACATTATCCATAAGTCCCTCCTCTAATACGCTGTCCTAGCTTGTCTAGCTTTCAGGCAGCCCAAACATCCTGACAGAGCGACAACAAGCGAGTATTGGCAGAAATCTGGGGGTTGAGACCCGTGTTAATCCGCGCTACTAAGCACTCTCACCAGCGCAGTTCTTCCAGCAGAAAGTCTTAAGGGGGCATAATGGCCCTGTGTCAATAGCTAGGTCAATCGGGGCAACTCTAAACATTCAAAGTGGGTGATAGTACAGGTGTTCACCATTTCCTTCTGGAATTGCAAAGGTATAAAATAGCTTTGGCGCGCGCGCCAACTGGGGCTGTAACGGTAGGAGGTGCAAGGTGAGCACCGCAGTCTTGTTGGTCATCGCAGTTATGGCCGTCTTTATCACGATCTACTTCGCACGCCACCGGGATGCACCTGGACGAGCGAGCTTCTTGCGACTAGCCGGCTTCGCGATAACAGCCGTATTCGGCGGGTTTTTTGGGCTTCTTCTCGCCGCCGAAAGTATTTCCGATCCGGGTGGGTTGAAGTCAGCAGGTTTGATTGCCGCATGGGCAATTCCTCTCACCGTCCTCATCCTGCTCGCCTGGCGCCATCAAATCTGGGCAGGGCGGGTGTTCTTATTCCTCGTTGGTATAGATGTTGCAATAAATATCTGGTTCCTGGCTGATTCCAGTAGCTGGCGTGCGCTGGAAAACAACATCGGCCCCGTGCGGGCGATATATCTCTTCGTGCTCGGCACCGCGCTGGCCGTTTACGGACTACGCCGCACCTTGCCTGCCGGACTCATGCTCCTTGTTGCCGGCGTTGTACCAACTGCTCTTTCATACCAAAACCGTCCAGGCTTCAGCTCGCTTGCCCTGGCGAGTGCCGCACCGTTGATCACGGGAGCGCTGTATCTCACCTCCGCCGCAATCACGAATACCATTCACCCCGCTGAGCACAAAGGGACTCAACAACCCTAAGCACCCAGCCCGCGGAAAGCACGAATATATGAATCATAAAGAGAGTCCTTATTCGCAGCGATTGAAAATGCTGCGTAGGAGCGCCGAATGCCACCATCTAATTGCTCATATTTCAGGTTCTTGTTGTTGGCATTTTCGCTTCCCTGTCCTACCGAATAGGAAGGGTTTTCGACTATCACCTGCATGTCGGTTGATTTCTGCTTTTTCACCCTTTCGCTGTTCTCAGGTAGCATTGCATACCAGTCAGCCTCTCTTTCCCTCATCTGGAAGGTATCTGCCAGCACTATTCCTTCAAACGGCTGGTCATCGCCACCCAAGAACCCGCGGTAGCTCTCTTCTATGTTTATAACTGCGGTTTAGTAGGCAAGCAGCACGATCTCATTGGCACGGGGCTCAGAGTCATACTTCCTGATCAAGTCTCTTGGTTCTATCGGCCCGCTTTGAACAAGTCTCACGATGAAAGTCACAGTTCCGGTAAAAGGATCTAAGACATGGACTCCTTCATCAGGTAGACTCAGGCTGAGCCCAGCTCTGAGTGCAACTTCCGCGCTGTTGATGATGAAATCAACGACCTCAATTTGGGTATAGACGATTCCAAGGGCCTCTGTGGTTGTGGGAAAAGCTGTCTTGAAGAACTTGTCTTAAAGTCAAATTACGATCCTTTGCCTGCCCTCCGGGTTGTCGATGCCTTTGGCTCTTTTTCGTACGCTTTCATATAACTTCTCCAGCGGTTGGATCTCTTTTTCAAGGAAATGGTCTTCGAGCAGTTCTACCACCGCATCAAGTGATGCTGATACCTGAGTGTGGCTGGTAAAGCTATAGTTCTCAAAGAGGGCATCAAATAATGGCTTAGTTATCAGGTGCTGTGAGAGCATTTCAATGGCAATGGGCCGCAAATGCTCCCCAGTGAATGGAGGCTCCTCTGGCCCTTGGAGTGAGCTTAGGTGCCCATGGCCAGAGGAATGGTGCTGCGATTATGGCTGGAATGGCAATCACGCATAGGCTTTTGAGACCAAAATGGACGCTAAGGACGCTGGCCGGAGTCGGCCAAATGCCGCTACCAGTACTCCTGCTATGCGGAGAGGCTGGTGGAGCGAGACAAATATGGCATGTAGAACCCCCAGATAGGCAGTTGGCTGCTGCTTTATTAAGGAGATAAGCCCACGCTGGTCCCAGCAGTCGCGTGTCGTCAGAAGAAAGGCCGGCTTCAGTTTCTGCGCACGAGTCTTCGCCAGGCTGAGCACGTTGCGATTTGCTCAATTCAGGGGAGACCACATGTCGTCGATATGGCTTCATGCGCCTCCTTGCGATCGTTTCCCAGACCGGGAGACGTGTTTTCATATACCAAAACCGTCCATCACTGATGGTCTTTGCAGCATTCAGCCGTCACTGGATTCCACTGTAGCCAAGCACATCAGAGTCTCACAATCTGTGAATCGCAGTCCTCTCGATCAGCTTGAACCAAGGAGAAGTTACAGCGCAGATTTTCTGGCAAGAAGTCATTTCGTCGATCGGCTTTCAGGTGAGCCGCATTTCCTATTGGACTAAGTGCAAAGCATCTTTAACGTTTTTGGAACCTGAGGGAGCGGTGGCGACAACCCGCACTCCAGTCATGCTACGGTGTTCAAGTCCGGCACGAAGTCCAAAGGAGCTGAAATATGGCCAAGTGGCATAGGCGCCAAGCCCCGCAGAACCGCCTGGAGGACCTTAGCATAAATCCGCTTTTCGCACGACCAGGCGCGAGCAGGGTCCCCAAGTTCAAGCTTGCCGAGGACGGCTTGCTTCCTCAGACCGCCTACCAGATCGTTCATGATGAACTTGAATTGGATGGCAATGCGAGGCTGAATCTAGCGACCTTTGTTGGAACCTGGATGGAGCCCGAGGCCCAGGCACTATATTCCGAGTCAGCTGATAAGAACATGATTGACAAGGATGAATACCCCCAGACCGCCGCAATCGAGGATAGATGCTTTCGCATAATGGCCGAGCTGTGGAATGCCCCGGAGCCCCACGAAGCTATCGGAGTGTCCACGACTGGATCTTCGGAAGCGTGCATGTTAGGTGGGTTGGCGCTCAAAAGGCGCTGGCAGCAAAACAGGCGTGAAAAGGGACTGCCTGCAGAACGACCCAACATCGTCTTCAGTTCGGCCGTTCAGGTCGTATGGGAGAAGTTTGCGAACTATTTCGAGGTGGAACCCCGCTATGTAAACGTGACTGCCGATCGGCCCCATTTGACGCCTGGAGGTGTGCTCGAGGCCGTCGACGAGAACACCATCGGTGTGGTTCCGGTTTTGGGTGTCACATACACCGGCATCTACGAGCCGGTGGCAGATATTGCACAAGCGCTTGACGCTTTGGCAGTCCGAAGCGGGCTTGACATCCCTATTCACGTGGATGCGGCGTCTGGCGGCTTCATAGCACCGTTTCTGCAACCTGAATTGGTCTGGGATTTTCGCCTTCCCCGGGTTCACTCAATCAATACGTCTGGCCACAAATACGGGCTTGTATATCCAGGACTTGGGTGGGCTTTATGGCGCCACAAGGACTATTTGCCAGAAGACCTTGTATTTAATGTCTCCTATCTTGGTGGCAATATGCCCACTTTCGCGCTCAACTTTTCCAGGCCCGGAGCTCAAGTGCTCCTTCAGTACTACAACTTCCTGAGACTGGGGAGAAGCGGATACTACAAAGTGCAGAAGACCTGTCAGCAGGTAGCAAATTTTCTCGCTGGCAGAGTCGCGAAGATCGGGTTGTTCGAGGTTCTCACGGACGGTTCTGATATTCCGGTGTTTGCTTGGCGGATCAAATCGGAGTCTGAGTGCAAGTGGGATCTTCACGCCTTGTCGTCACTTCTCAGGGAGCGTGGCTGGCAGGTTCCTGCATACCCCCTTCCTCCCGATTTGGAGGACGTCACGATAATGAGGGTAGTGGTTAGAAACAGCTTTTCCATGGACTTAGCTCAGCTTTTCCTCGAGGACCTCTCAAGGGCGGTATCGCATCTTGAGTCGCTTGAGACTCCATATCAACTCGGCTCCAGTCAGCCAAGGCCTTTTCATCACTGAATAGTGGTGGCCAGGGGTTGGGCACGCACTGGTTTTGTCAAGTCGCGTTCTGGCGCAGAATCCTGACAGGAAGCCGAATTAGGGATTTGTAGACGGAATGCCTAAAAGCTTGAGGTTTCACCAGATCTTGAGGTTTGCCGATGGAACTGGATTTGTCCGAATCGCACCCGGTCAGGCCCTTGACGGCAAAGACCTTCAAGGGCCTCATGGAGCTGGTTTAGTGCCCAGTGTTAGTGAGACTGTGATTTTCCTGGATCCCTCATACGCGGTTATTGCTACCTTCTCTCCTTGCTTCAAGGAAGACTCAATGGCACTGAGGGATGCGGCCGAGGTGACTGGTTTTCCAGCAAGGCTCACAATCACATCTCCGGGTACGAGGCCGGCAGACGATGCCGGCGACCCTGGCTCAACGACTATGACTACCGCTCCTGTTTGGACGGCAAAGCCATATTCTTGTGCGAGTACAGGGGAGTTGTCCTCAACTTCGACTCCTATGTAGGGCCCAGGAGACCCAGTGGTTCCACCTTTTTCTAGAATCGGTAGCTCACTCTTGATCTCCGAGGCGGGGATGGCGAAGCCGATATTCTGGGCTTGAGTGCCTTCGCTAGTGGTTCCCGCGGTGGCAGTGTTCATTCCCACCACATTTCCCGAGGAGTCGACAAGCGGACCGCCAGAGTTCCCAGGATTGATTGCTGCGTCGGTCTGAATCATGTTTGTCAGTGTTTCGGTCTGATTGGTGTTGGGTATGTCGGCTGTCACTTGGCGGCCAAGGGCAGACACAATTCCAGATGTCACGGTTGGTGAGCCAGCGGAGAGCCCAAGTGCGTTGCCTATTGCTATGAGGGCGTCACCTGGCACTAGGGCAGAGGAGTTGCCGAACGTCACGGTGTGTAGCCCCTTTGGCGGGTTCACAATCTTTAGCAGGGCCATGTCGTGGCTGGGATCTGTGCCTATAACATCGGCCGGAAGTGCCTTTGTCTGCCCGTCGAGCGTAACCGCAACACTGGTGGCACCAGCTATCACATGGTTGTTTGTAAGAACCAGACCGTTGGAGGAGATGACCATCCCCGTGCCAGCCGACTTGAACTGTTCTCCCGGTACTCCATTTCCTATGCCAAAAGGGTTACCAGAGGTATAGCTCAGCGTTCCGGTTGCATCGACAGAGACAACCTTTGGCAGAACCTCTTTGACGATTGCTGGAATGGAGTTCCCGTTTATTAGCGCTGGTCCAGGTGACAGGTTGCTTTGCTTGATAGTCAGCGAGGAAGTCGATGAGCTCTTGGCGGAGGTGAAATGCGACACCGCTGCTCCGGCAGCACCTCCAACCACGGCTGCCGAGAGCAGAAGCCCTGCCGTCAGAGCGGCTCCTATGCGGCCGCGCTTTGAACCGGCTGTTGATGGCTGCGGTTCTGGAAAAGCTTCAGATGCCCACTGATCTCCTATCATCTCCGCTCCTCTCGCATGTCCTGAAATTTTCGTCCCTCTGGCCGCTCGTGCCGTAGCGTTGCCATAAATAATCATAATTTACGATTGGTTCCTGCGTGGTGGCGCAAACTGGCTCGGTTTACGCCTTCTTTGCGGATTGGGCTGGAACTCGAAGGGCGGTTGTGTGGCGAATCTTGTGCAAATTCCATTTGATGAAGTCTCAGTAGGTGGTGGCCATGGTATCTAGGTATTTGAAATTATCGGATACTTAGGCCTCGAAGGAGGGTCACGTGGAGCCACCATTAGAAAGACTGGATCGTCTAGAACTGGCGCAGTGGACGTTTTGTCCAAAGATCCCGATCTGTTGAAAGAGATCGTACGAACAGCGATACAAGAACTTCTAGAAACGAAGATGACCGATGCCATTGGAGCCAAAAAAGTGAAAGAACCAAGTTGAGGCTTGGCTATCGGGTGGGCTACTACCCACGCACCCTTGTAACTAGGGCAGGGAAGATAGAGCACAAGGTGCCAAGGTATTTCCAAACCAAACATCTGCTCTGAGGCTGATCCGAGCCCTGGAGGCCGAGATCAACGAGCGCTGGATCGAAGAACACCGCTACCTCAACATAAAGTTCTTCGAAGACAGAGAACGTGATCATGCCCTTGCGGTAGCTTAGATGTGAAAGCATCTAAGCCGAAGTTCACCTTTCATCACCGGCCAAAGTCTTGTCGTCGTCTCTGAAAAGTATTGGTGCCAGCTTTCGTTCCGAGGGATTGAACAGCTTGATTCCGGTGGTCGTGGAAAGCCAGGCCTGAGACACTTTCGCGAAGTCTGCGTCGCTATCAGCGTCTCGCAAGAGCATACCGGCGATCCATTTCGGGTCGCTGGCAACGCAGCTGAAAAACGGGAGTTCCCACAGCGGAAAGAGGGAGATCAGGTGGTTGAAAAAAACTTTTATTGCTTCACGTGTGCGCGTGAACGCACTCTCAAGTGTCGATAGCGCATCATCTTTTTCAACCAAAAGACCGAGATCCGCCGAGGCGGTGTCGAGCGCCGCTTGAACGATGTCCGGGAAGACGTCGTTCACAAATTCGACCTCCCACTTCACTGTCCCGACCATGCCTTCAATCTCAACCATCTATTTCACCCACTCCCATCTTTTATCGCCTTGTATCCGCGCGTGTGGTTCGATTCTCGGGTCTCAAACGATTCCAGCGTGCAGGTTCATATCACCCCCAAAAACCACCATCCCCCTACCGAGATGCTCCTGATCTTCCTGTTCACCACTTCATAGAGCCGCCACAGCCAAAAAGATCATCGCCCATGACGGCCGACGGCACGGCATTTACGGCATGAACTGAAGTCTTGCCGATGATGGCCTGGTGGAACGAGTACCTGTGACCGCAAATGTGGAGTTGCAGCTGGAGCGATTCCGTAATACTGCAGATGAGCTGCGTGCCCATTCCATCCCTAATGCCACTTCGCCAATCATGGGTTATCAATACGTGGATGTCACCAAGTGCCAAACCTTGTTTCTTCGCCACCTCGACTTCACTCGCGACGTAATAGGTGCGTTCCTTCTTTCCGGTGTTTCTCACCGGCAGCATCTTGGCTCTTGCGATGCCGGAAAGCCACCCAACGTTGAAATCGCCGATTGACATAGCACCGGCTCGACCCAGGTAGGGGACGTTCGGTCCACAGGAAATAAGAACGTTGTGCGACTTCATTTCAAAAAGATCGAGCATCTCGTATGGCTCGTGATTGCCACCCATAAATTAGACGGGGCAGGGCAGGTCTCCGGGGGCAAGGGCTAAGAACGTTCCCATTGAGCAATACTTGTTTGGAACATGAACTGTCTCAAGATCAGCCTCGTTGCGCAATGCTTTTGCATCCCCGACTTGGAGCACCAGGTCAGGAGTATGACCCAGGATTTCAGTGGATTTGCTAAACGCATCGATTACACAATTCCATTGACCGTGGACGTCGCCGATTGCGAGAAATGTTGTTAAAATTCGTTCGACATGATTTTGGTCTCATATCTGAAAGGTACTGACTGTACTTTCAGTGATGATGAGAGTTGTCGCAGAGGGATATCGGCGGGAGATTGCCCTATGGCTAAATCAGCGAGCTATTCGCTCTACGGCTGAGTTTCCGGAGCGTACGAGGACCAGAGCAAGCAACGATGACACTTGACGTGTCATGTTGTTGTAAGCAGGCTCGGATGTCATGGGCTTGATGATAGCGGGTGGGTGTGACAGTCCAAGACAGATTAAGGAGAGGTCTTACTTGCGGTACTTACCGTACGTTACTAAGTTAGCTAATTCCGCCTAAAAGTTCCCTCGTCTTGTTGTTCTCGATAAGCCAGACACCAGCATGGGAAGCGTCTTTTATAACTTCCGCTTTTTCACCCATTACTACGGGGATGCCCCTTCGCTTTGTAGCACGTCCGGCTATCTCGGCCCGTCTCCTCGCACGCGCAACATCGTCGATGTGGACAGTGCTTGCGATCTCGGCGGCCACTGTGACAACTTCACCTGTCGTTCGAATACGACCCTCGGCAACGACATCGGAATTCCGGAGTTCCTCTGCCTCATTTTCGCTTTTGAGACTATTATCGGCGGCCTCAAAGCTCAGATCCGTTTGTTCAGGTTTAGAGAGGACCTTTACACTCCTAATGTTGCCCTCAATGTCCGCAATCTCCGTAGCGAAAGATCGACGATAAGTCTCTTCGGTTTCCTTGCCCCAAGATCTCCGATTGAAGTCGCAAGTTGCTGAGTTGTCTTATTGAGAGTCCCGATCTGAGATTCTACACGATCCATCTTTTCCGGGAGAGCAAGAACCTCTTCACTCAGCAGGACAGCCCTCAACTGCGCCTTGAGGGCGGGATCTGCTTGGAGTTGACGGATGATCTCGAGGGTGTCCATTGGTAATAGTCTAGCTTGCGGGTGCGACGGTTGGGGTTCCGATGATCATTGACACTTAGCTGCGGAACCGTAAATAAGGAATCCTAAATTACCACTTAGGGAATTTCTATACGGTACTCTATTTACAGCCGGTACGTACAGTGAGTACTCTGTGGTTATGAATTGGAAGATCTTAGAAAGGCGGCATAAATGGCAACGGGAGACGGAATACGCAAAGAAACAGCTCCAGAGGCTCCGTTTCAGAAACCCACCGGCAGGGTGTCGTTTCCCCATCGGATGAGCCTCGATCTGACAACCGAGCAATATGAGTGGCTCAAAGAGGTCGCGTGGCAGAACCGAGAGAGTGCATCTGGATTGCTCAGGCTAATTATTGACAGGCTCATGGCGGATGAGGCTCAAGTGACGAGGTTGGTGAAACCAAAAACTCGAAGACAAGTTGGGACCCAGAAATGATCCCAACAGTCAAGGGAGACTGAAGCTCATCTGTGTCCAGCATCCACGTGTTTGCCAGGAGAGTTCTCTTAGTGGCAAGATAGATGGGGTGTTTGGTGTATCCCGAAGAATCTTGCCTCTCCTACTTACAGCATTCCTGTTGGCGTCGTGTTCGATCAACCCGTTCGCCAAGACCAAGACTTCATCTGCTCCCCTGCCGCTGCTTTGTCGCTCGATTCCAAGCTTGAGCAAATTGACGGTAGCCCGAAAGGATGGTCTTCCCCAAAACCATATGACATTTGCGTTTCCGGCTGAGGTCACCGTCTCGAACCAGACCCACGTGCAAAGTGTTGCTCGAGCGCTATGTGCACTGCCAATAAACCCCTCGCATGCATCGATAAGCTGCCCGGCCGACTTCGGCATAGTGTATGACCTCACCTTTTCCAACAAAGAAGAGACCTTCCCTGTAGTCAGCTTGGATCCAAGCGGCTGCCAGTTTGTCCATGGCCTTGTAAAGGCTCAGTGGATTATGAAATCCCCCGAATTCTGGCACACGTTAGGTTTTGCCATGGGGATAAAGGGGGCCAATAATTCCACGTTCAGAGGCCAAGGCCCGAACACTGGTTAATCGGGGATGAGCGGAAGCTGTGGAGATTGCGGACGCTAATGAGGTTCGTGAAGAGGCAAAAGTGACGTGCGGTACGTACCGTACAGATGGTGCACGAGCGTCTTCCTTAAGCACTTTGGCTAGGGACTGAAACCTGCCTCGCAATCTCAGGGAGCATTCGCCAAACGACTGCTTTCGTTCGTTCCCATAGCAAAGGATCCGAAGTTTCGGGTCGTCCGTTCCAGCTCTAGTCGCTCGAGGATCCATTCCCTCACAAGCTGGGTCACTCCAATCCCACGAACATCTGCCATCACCTTCAAATCTGCCACTACTTCTGGTGGCAGTCGGAGCGCAAAAGCCTCTTGAGGGCGGCCTGGGCGATTTACCACTACTTGTCGTAGGGTTGACAAAGGGAACTCGCCCGAGTCGTATCGTTCTCGCATCTCATTCAGAGTCTCTTCTGTCTCCATCATTTCATAAGCTCCTTATATTCTCGACGTTCTCTGGTAGTCATGGGCCGAGCAGTCACCACGTAAGCCATTCGGCAAAAATCAAGCAAAGGTAACGGCAACGCGGGTAACCACCCAGATGTTAGGCAGTTCCCGCTCATGGTAGAAGAGCTTGCAACCCGTTTTGAAGCTCTTGCTGGGAAAGATGCAGCGCTCACGCTGGTCTGCGATGCGGATCAGGATTCACAAGCCAACCAGACCAAGGTCGCACTGAGCGGACTTCACTTCGTCGGCTCACTGCCGCCTTGTGACCATAGCGAGCTTATTTCTGTAATACGAAGTCGATGCCGGGTCGTTGACGAGGCTGCCTTCGGTGGGCTCACATACTTTGATACCACAAAGAATGTGCTCGGGACCAAGTACCGCCTAGTCGTGACGCATTCGGAGAACCCGCATCAAAAACGTTCGAGGTTTTAGCCAAACTCTTGGAAAAGCGTATCGTCAACGGAGCGAGGCACAAGCACTCCTCGATCGTGGAAAGACAAGGAAAGATCGTTCAGCGCTTGAATCAGAGGTGAAAAAGATCCTGAGCCCCCGCTGGTGCAAGCGGGTGATCACATGGAGACTCGCCGGAAACAGTCCAACTGAGTTCCGGTTGGCTTTTGCTATTGACGAGGTAGCCCTAAAGGCGCTTGAAGACGAACTGTTCGCTAAGCGCATCTCTTATTCACTGATCGCAACGACTGGCCAGTTGCCAGAGTTATAAGCGCCTATCGTTCCCAGTCTCATGTCGAGGCGGATTTCCGGCAGATGAAAGACCCGTCAGTTGTCTCGCTCTCCCCGATGTTTCATCTGCAACGATTCGTGTCACAACCCTAGCAAAGGACATCTAACTGGGGTGAACCACTCACCTAGTGTCAATGAAAGTGGCCCTCAACCCGAAACCGGGTTGAGGGCCACTTGCTAATAGCGCATGGCTGCAACTTCGCCAAGTGCAACGCTACGAGACGCTGAAGCTATTGAGCGCCAAGGCACCCGTACCGTCCGTTGTCCCGACGCCGCTCTCGTAGTGGCAGTAGCCACCAAAGGATAGGCCGATGCCCGTCACGTTGCTCGCCGCGGACGTGAACCTTGCGGCATTGGCGGCACTCGTTTCGCCGCCCCAGTCACTCCAGTTCGCCGTTGTCGGATTGACTTTAGCGGAGATGGTGAAGGTGCCGTTAGCCAGCATGACCCACGCGTCGTCGGCCCACCAGTAGTCGGAGTAGGCGAACCCACCGGCGCTGTAGCTGGTCTCAAAGAAGAGCCGCACGTTGGGTGGCAGTCCGTTGGGGTAGCACTGGTCGGGGTAAGCAGTGAAGGCTCCAACTGCCCCGCTAATGGTGAAGGTCGCGCTGATCGTCTTGCCCACGTCATTGCCCAGGAAGGGCGAGTTACCCTGGGTGTTGAGCAGCAGCGCCGTGTTGGGCTGGTTCGTGAAGTTGAATGTGGCCAGGCCACCCGCTACTGGTGCCACTTGGGCCATCGAGACCGCCATGCCCGACGGGTTGTAGTTGCCCAACTTCCACCCCGACGCGCCCGGTCCATTCGGTGCCGCGTCGGCCACCGCCGGAGTAAGGAGTACTACGGCAAAGACGATGACCGCTGCTAAGGTGCTGATTCGCTTCATGTTCAACCTCCGCTGTCACACAGGGATACGCTGGTTTCGCCATTTGGTCGTCGCGGGGAAAGTCGCGTCCAGTAAATGCCCGCGAGTCAGCAACTCGACCCCGCCAAGGAAACCTTTCCGGTGAGCCGATGATACAACAGATTTCTGACACGCGCAAACGGTGGAAACAAGAGTCACACTTGTGGATTGTTGATGGCAAGTCGACCGGCTCCCCATGAGTACAACCACCGTCGCCCTCATTCTTCACTGGGATACCTGTCCCCAAAGTCATTCCTGGCTTTGGCGATGGACCAGCAAAGAACAATACTCACGAGATCATCGAGACTGCATCACTGGAAAGGAGAACGCCACAAGCAAGCTGCCTAACATCTGTTAACCTAATCATCAATCACCGAGGCATAACTCACATAGGCCTTTGGACCAGTTGATGGGGACCCGCCAGAAAACCGAAGAAAGATACCCGAGCTAATGTTCACGACTTCCAACGGGACTCACATTAGGCCGGATAATCTGCACAAACATTTTGTTGTGGCTTGCAAGAAAGCGGGCATAGATTCGCACGACGATGGTAGACACTGGTCGATCTACGGACTACGGTATACTGCTGCTAGTCAACTGCTAAAAGACCGCGTGCCAATGCAGATCGTATGCAGAACTCTGGGACACAGCTCCATAACCGTGACTCTTGATGTTTATGCGCATCTGGCGGGTCAAGACAGCGAACTCGCAGCCGAGTCGATGGGCAAGCGATAAGGCGCTAAATCTGAGGTCGAGATAGATGCAAAAAACACCTAACTACAGACCAACTACAGACCAGACTAGATACTTAGGTGTGTAGCGAGATTCAAGAGATGCCGTTGACCTGCGGTAATCCGATAAATACTAGTCGGGCTGAGAGGATTTGAACCTCCGGCCTCTTGACCCCCAGTTACTAGCGAATAACCACTGCTCTTGATATCGCGAGAACAAGGAGCAGCTCACGGCGTATGATAAATGACACCCATAAATTACAAGTCGGTAGTTGGTCGGTAGTTGGTCGGTAGTTGTGGAAATTGTACATTTACTTCTCAGGTCGAGTGTCTTTGTCGTATCGGTTGTTCATAGAGTCGGCGACAAGTTCACTGTCTTGGTCGGTAAGGTGTGAATATACGTCAAGGGTCACCGTTATGGAACTGTGCCCAAGGATTCGCGAGACAATCTGCATCGGAACGCGATCGTTTAGAAGCTGACTCGCTGCTGTATGGCGCAGCTCGTGAACACCCCATGGCTTTCCGTCCTCGTGTGACGCGATACCGGCTCTTTTGCATGCAGAGATGAAACGGTCTCGAAGATTATCGGGTCTGATGGGTCCGCCTTTGGAATTCGTGAAGATCAGTTCCGACAACACTCCTCCGTTTTTTTCAGTAGTGGCTCGTTGCAACTCCCTATGTGTTTCCAGGTCTCTCACCAAGAAGCCGGGAAGCCGGATTCGTCTTCTCGATTTGTCCGTCTTCAAATCCCCCCTGGCAATTTTCCCGCCTTCCAATTTGATTTGGCTTGTGACCGTAATCGATTCCCCATCGAAGTCTTGCCATCTGAGCCCGAGCGCTTCGCCCCGCCGCAATCCGGTAACTATCATCAAAGCCCACAACGTGCCCAATGGAGTACCCCTGGAACTATCAATTAGCTGCGCGGCTTGTTCTTCAGTCATGGCATGCTTTTCGGGTTGTGGTCGTCCTCCGGCGGGAAGCGATTCTCTCGCGACGTTCCTGGCAACGACGCCCTCGCGTATCGCCCATTTTAGAGCCATGCCAAGCACGACTCGACAGAGTCTAAGCGTGTTGGCCGAGTAGTCTACGGACTTGCCGTTCGGGCTTGTGTAATGCGAACTCTCAAGGTCTCTCAGCCATCTGTCAACGCGAGATCTCGTCAAGTCCTTCGCCTTGATCTTCCCAAGCATGGGAATAACTTGACGCCTTGTGAGGCTTTCATATTGCGCGAACGTCGCCCTTGCCAAACCATCGCTCTGGTTGGGACCCTTTACACGAATGGAAGCCAGCCACTCGTTCATCAACTCCTCGATGGTTGACGAACCCTTGAGCATCCCGCCTCCGGTCTTGAGCGCTTTCAATTCCTCAAGCGCTCGTACTGCCTCTTCCGGCGGATTTTTCGTTTTGCGGTCTACCTTGATCAGTCTGGTTCTCTTGATCGGCCTTCCATCCGGACTGATAAAGGTTACCTGAGCCATCCACGCTTTGCGATTCGGCCTATAGTAAAGAGATCCTTCCTGCGGCTTTCGCTGTTCCCGCTTTACGGCAGCGATGTTCGATCCTATTAGATTCGCCTTGACCGCTTGTGCGAGCGCCATTGAAAGCACCGAGCGGAGCGCCGGGTCTTCTTTGCCCACTCTCTCCGCAACTGCTACGGTGATCTCTTCGATCTCGATGGAGGCTAGCGATTCCTTCAACGTCCGTACCGCCAGAGCGTACTTCTCCAGCGTTTTCGGCGTGGCTTGTTTTGTGGCTAGCCAACGATCCAGCCATTCTCCCGAATCCATATCTGTCAAACGTACCATCTTTGGTCGGTAGTTGTGAATGGTGGGGTACAAGGACAAACGATGGCGAAAAACCGGTGACTTCTACGGTCCAATGAGACAGCAGTGGCGACAACTTTCGGCTCCGGTCCCTGGCGCAAATCCGGAGTCTTGATGAAACTTGGCTCGTTATTTGGTTGATTTGACCGCACTTGGAGCACAAGCCCAACCTAAAGAGCTTTGAGGTTTCCGAGTAACTTTTGCCCCCGCGCATATGTATAGAGCATGGAACCTACAACGGAACAAGCAGTAACAGCGGCCTCCGCCGTCAGCGATAACGAGGTGCTGCTGATGACCTACCTTCAGGTTGCAAAGCGCCTCAACATATCGCGAACAACCGTCTATCAATTGATCGCCGAGGGGAGGCTGACTCCAGTCCATATAGGACGGTCGGCGCGGATCGCCACCGCTGAATTCGAGCGCTTTATCGCAGATCTTGGGCTGAAAACCGCCCCGAAGACAACCGCGATAGCTTGATGCAAAACCACGGGCAAACAGAGCCCAGCGTCGTCAGGCTAATCCGAAGTTC